>JANNDT010000135.1:0-9644 GCA_031387905.1 Deltaproteobacteria bacterium | reverse complement strand
GCGCGAGTTCTCGGTGAAGTTCCCGATGGACGTAATCAGCGTGTTGCTCGGGATTCCGCCCGAGCAGCGCGACGAGTTCCGCGAGCGCGTCGATCAGAGCCTCGCGCGCGACCCGGACACGAACATGCCGCCGCCCACCGGCATCGAGGCGATCCAGCGCTCGCAGGCGATGCTGCGTGCGCTGCTCGCGGAGCGGCGGAAGAAACCGCAGGACGACCTGATCAGCCTAATGACCGAGGCGCACTACGACGACGTGGACGGCGAGACGCGGCAGCTGACGGACGACGAGATCGGCGCGTTCTGCAACTTGCTCGGCGCGGCGGGCGCGGAGACGACAGCGAAGCTGATCGGCAACCTGATCGTGTACCTCTGGCAGAACCCGGAGCAGCGCGAGCTGGTGTGGCGCGAGCCTGCGCTGATCCCGAACGCGATCGAGGAAACGCTGCGCTACGACGCGCCGTCGCAGTTTCAGGGGCGCGTCGCGCAGTGCGACACCACGTGGCACGGCGTCACGATTCCGGCGGGCGCGCGGGTCGCGCTCGTCACCGGTGCCGCGGGCCGCGATGCGCGCGAATACTCGGAGCCCGATCGCTTCGAAGTGAGGCGCGCGCACACGCGCGAGATCTACTTCGGGCACGGGCAGCACGTGTGCATCGGAAAATCGCTCGCGCGCCTCGAGGCGCGCGTCGCGCTCGAGGAGATTCGCGCGCGCTTCCCGAAGTATCAGGTCGATGCGGCGGGCCTCACGCGCACTTATCAGGCGCACGTGCGCGGTTTCGCGAACGTGCCGATCCGCGCGAACTGAGTCGAAGCGAGTCGAGCAGAGCGCGAGCACCCGAGTGGCGGAGCACATTTACGAGCGCGACGGCGAGCTGTTCGTGCCGACGCAGTGGGCGGGCAGCCCGTGGTCCGCGGACGCACAGCACGGCGCCCCGGTCGCGGGGCTCTTCGCGCGCGCCGCCGAGGAGGTCGCGAGCGAATGCGGGCTCCAGCTCGCGCGGCTGACGGTCGATCTGTTTCGCCCGGTGCCCAAGCAGCCGCTGCGCCTCGTGCGCCGCATAGTGCGACGCGGGCGCAAGCTTTCGCTGATCGAGGCCGCGTTGTTACGGGGCGACGAAGAGATCTCGCGCGCAAGCGCGCTGCTGCTCGTCGCGCGGCCCGAGCTCGCGAGTTCGTGGGCGCAGGCGAGCGGGCCGCCGCAGCCCCCGCCGCTCGAACACGCGAGACCCTTCAGTTTCATGCCGGGCGAGTTTCGCGACCGCGTGCCGCCAGGTTTTCATTTCCCGATCGAGGCGCGCGCCGCACGCGACGAGTTCGGCCCCGTGGTGTGGCTCACGACGCCGCTCGATCTCGTCGCCGTCTAAGCCACGTCGCCGAGCGTGCGTTTAGGCGCGCTCGCCGACCTGACATTCGCGATGAGTGGCCGTCTCGCACTACGGCTCGGCGCCAGCGACGCGAGCAGTGTGCAGACGAGCTTCATCAACGCCGACATCACGCTCTACCGCGAGCGCCCGCCCACTGGCGAGTGGCTCGCGTTCCGCCCGAACGCGATGAGCGACCAGGCCGGCATCGGGCTCGCCGAGGTCGTGCACTACGACTGCGCCGGCCGCCTAGGCCGTTCGCTGCAAGCGCTCGTCGCGAACAGTTAGGGCGTCCCGCTTCAGCGCAGCCGCTGCACCGCGCGGTCCACTTCCGCCGTCAGCTTCTCGATCTCTTCCTTGCTCGCCTCGCGTCGCGCCGGCGCGGGCACGTCACCCTCGAGGGTGTACTGGCGCGCGGCCAATTGGCGTCCGCCATAGCGCAGGACTTCGAGGCGATAGAACTCCGCCGGCGGCTGCCCAAAGGCAGCGGCGAACGCCTCCGGGCTGGGCGTGCCTCTCGCCCAAGCCTGGAAGTAGCTGCGCAGCGCGCCTTGCCGCTCGCGGTTCGCAACCATTAGGTAGTGCGCTGCCAGCCACACGCGAGCGCGGTCCTCGGTCGTGTAGCGCCCCGGCTCCTCGCTGAGCAGCGCGCCCGGCGCGCGGCCCTTCTTCTCGTCCGCAATCAGCTCCGGGTAGGTCGAGAGCTCGATCGGCGGCAGCCCGCCGATTGTTACGGTGCGGCCCTCGATTTCGAATGCCGAGATCAGCTCGGCGAGCCCGGCTTTGTACCAGGTCGGCATGCGCAGGCCGGGCACTTCATCGAGCCAGAGCCGCGTGAGATCGCGCTTCAAGACCTGGCGGTCGATCGCCTTGGTTTGCCCTTCGAGCTTCGCGACGCCGAGGTTTCCGGTCGCCGTCACGCTCGCCCACGCGCCGAGATCCTTTTCAATCAGGTACGGCAGCGCATCGGTGCCGCTCTTGAAGACCATCAGGCGCGTCTTTCCGACCGGCTTCACGGTGGTGAGGTTCGTGAACCAACGCATCGCCGCGCGAAACTCCTCGAGTTCGCGGTAGAGAGTTTCCGCGCTCTCGGCATCGCCATCCGTGTAAACGACCAGCCATGGTCCCTCGACGACTTGCCAGTCGTGGCCGGCGGGGGTGCTGGCGCAGCCCAAGAGCGCCGCGACGGCGAGGGCGGCAGCAAGAAGCCAGCGCACGGGCCGGCGAGCGAGCGACATCGATGGGTTCCTCTGGTGAGAGGGCATTTCCTACAGCATTCCGCGCACTTCGGCCCGGCCGATCGGTCACGTTTTCGCCCGGAATCCCGCGGGGTTCGATTTACAATACGCGGCGTCTCGAATAGCATCCCGCCGTCTCCGGCCCTCAACGTCGCGCTCCGCCGCACTTGTGGCGGGCGCGGTGCCACGGCGCAGCGGGTGTGCCGCACGCTACGAGCAGTCGGGCCGAGCCGCGGCGGAACCCCGCTGCACGGGAGAGCGAGATGAAACCGCGCAAGCGCATCGTGCCGGGTCGCCGCATGCCCGTGAAGGCGCCGGTGCTCGGCAAGCGGCCGAAGCGGCCGAAGAGCGATCTGCCGAGTGCGCTCGCAGGTATTACGGTGCTCGACCTCTCGACGGTCGGGCCTGGCACGCGCTGCACGCGCATCCTCGCTGATTATGGCGCGCGGGTCATCAAGGTCGGCGCGCCGCCGCGCCGCGCAGGCGTGCAGGTGGAGCCCGCATTTTACGCGTACTCCTCGCGCCGCCGCTTCCTGCAGGTGCGCATCGATCTGAAGGAGCCCGAGGGCCGCGAGGTGTTCCTGAAGCTCGCCAAGCAGGCGGACGTGATCGTCGAGAGCTATCGGCCCGGCGTCGCGAAGCGGCTCGCGATCGATTATGACGCGATCAAGCGCGTGAACCCGCGACTCATCTACGTCTCGACCAGCGGCTTCGGGCAGACGGGCCCCGCCGCGCAGTGGGCTGGCCACGACCTCAATTATCTTGCGATGGCCGGCTACCTGCACACGTCCGGCCGCAGCGTGGGGGGCAAGCCGCCGCTGCCTGGCGCGACGGTCGCCGACAGCGCAGCCGGCGGAATGCAAGCCGCGATCGCGGTGCTCGCGGCCATTCAGCGCCGTCACGCCACGAAAAAGGGCGAGTTCCTCGACGTCTCCGTGGTCGAAGGCGTGCTCTCGCTGATGTCGCTCTCCATCGACGAGTTCCTGGCGACCGGCGAGAAGCCCGGGCCCGGGCACGACGTGCTGACGGGGCGCTACGCGTTCTACGACACTTACGTGTGTCAAGACGGGAAGTGGCTTGCCGTCGGCGCGATCGAGGGCCACTTCTACCGCAACCTATGCAAGGCGATCGGCTGCGAGCGCTACGCAGACAAGCAGTACGACGACATCGCTCAGCCGCAGGTGCGCGCTGCGTTCGCCGCCGCCTTCAAGACGCGCGACCGCGACGACTGGGTGAAGGATCTCGCGCCGAACGACACCTGCGTCTCGCCGGTGAACTCGATCGAAGAACTCGTGAAAGACAAGCACCTGCTCGCGCGTGGCGCGTTCAGCGAGGCGGATCACGCGAACCGCGGTGCGTTCCAACAAGTGGGGCCCGTGCTCGCGGGTATGGACCGCGACGGCGAGCCGTACGAGGCGCGCGACGCCTCGCGCTCCGACACGCTCGCGTTGCTCAAAGAAGTGGGCATGACACAGGGGCGCATCGAAACCCTGAAGGCGTTCGGCATCATTTTCTAACAGGAGCAGGCGATGTCCGAGATCCCCGCCGAAGTCCAAAGCTGGATCGGCCAGAAGCGTTACGAGTTGTGGGGCGATTTCGACGTCGAGCGCGGTTACATCTACACGACCTGTTCGTCGGTGATGAACGCGAATCCGATCTACTGGGACGACAAAGCCGCGCAGGAGATCACCGGCGGCCCGATCGCGCCGCCCGCGATGATCTCGGTTTGGTTTCGGCCGCATCACTGGTCGCCGGGCCGCGACGAGGGCGCGGTGCCGCTGCAGTGCCACTTCGACCTGAAGGATCGCCTCGGCGTCCCCGAAGCCGTGATGACCGACAACGCGATCACGTTCTACGAGCCCGTGCGCGTCGGCGACCGGCTGAAGACTCATCAGGTGATCACCTCGGTCTCGCCGCTGAAGGAGACCAAGCTCGGCGTGGGTCACTTCTGGGGCCTCGAAGTGCACTACGAGAACCAGCGCGGCGAGCGCGTCGCGACCGAGACGTACACCGGCTACGGCTACCGGAGGAAGTAATGGCTTACGCAGTCCGCTCATTCGACAGCATCAAACCCGGCGAGCCGCTTCCGGAACTCGCGATCGACGTGACGCCGACCACGGTGGTGCTCGGCGCCCTCGCGAGCCGCGATTGGCGCCCGATGCACCACGACAAAGATTTTGCGACGGGCCGCAACGGCGTGAAGAACGTGTTCATCAACACTCCGCATAATGCCTCGTACTTCGAGCGCTATATCACCGACTGGACGGGCCCCTACGGCCGCCTCGCGCGCATCAAGTTCCGCATGAAAGACTCGGTGTTCCCCGGCGACACGATGGTGTTCCACGGCAAGGTGGAGAAAACCGAGAGAGACGAGACGGGCTGCGGCTTCGTCGATCTAACGCTGTGGCTCACAGTGGGCGACAAGACGACCACCGAATGCACCGCACGGATCGCGGTTCCGATCGCCGCTGGCGACAACCCGTGGCAGCGCCGCGGCGACGCCTGGCGCCCGTGACCCGCCAGTCATAACAAGCGGGTCGCGCCGATGAACCTCGACTTCACGGATGAGCAGCAGGCGCTGCGCACGATGCTGCGCAGTGTGTGCGCGGAGCACGCGCCGATCAGCGTCGTGCGCGCGATGGAAGACGACCCGCGCGGCTACCCGGACGAGCTCTGGAAGAAGCTCGGCCAGGTGGGCGTGCTCGGCCTCGCCATTCCCGAAGCGTTCGGCGGCGCGGAGCAGGGCCTGCTCGAGGCGGCGATCGTGTTCGAGGAACTCGGACGCGCGCTCGCGCCCACGCCGGCGTTCGTTTCGAGCGTCGTCTGCGCGAGCGCGCTCCTAGCGGCCGGCAGCGAGGCCCAACAACAAGCGTGGCTCCCGAGACTCGCGAGCGGCAACGCAATTTTCACGCCCGCGTGGCTCGAGCCGCAGCGCGGCTTCGGCCCGCGAGGCGTGCAGCTTCGGGCGCAGCGAGACGGCGACGCGTGGCTGCTCTCGGGGAAAAAACGCGGCGTCGCGTTCGCGGCGGCAGCCTCGCGACTGCTCGTGCTCGCGCGTACGGGCGATGCGCTCGCGGACATCACGCTCTTCCTCGTCGACCCGGCCTTGCGAGGGGCCTCGGAAGCCCCAGGTGTTACGGCGAAGCAGCTGCGCAGCCTCGCCTCCGACACGCAGTACGGGCTCGCGTTCGATGGCGTGCGTGTGGCAGACGCTGCGCGCCTCGGCGCGGTGGACGCGGGCTGGGCGACCTGGGAGCGCGTGACGCAGCGCGCGCTCATCATCGCCGCCGCGTTCGCGAACGGCGCGTGCCAAAAAGCGCTCGAGATCACCGTGCAGTACGCGAAGGACCGCAAGCAATTCGACAAGCCGATCGGCGCGTTTCAGGCGATCTCGCATTACCTCGCCGACGCGGTCACAAGCCTCGATGGCAGCCGTTACCTCGCTTACGAAGCTGCCTCCGCGCACGACGCGGGCCGCGATGTCGCGCGCCTCGCGCCGATGGCCAAGCTGTTCGCGTGTGACACGTTTCGCGACACCACGGCGATGTGCCAACAAGTCTGGGGCGGCGTCGGCTTCACGATTGAGTACGACATCCAGCTGTACTTCCGGCGCGCGAAACAACTGCAACTCGCCTGGTGCGACCCCTCGCATCTCGAAGAACTGATCGCGAATGAAATCCTCGGGGACGTTCCATAACTTCATAACTTCCCGAGCCGGGGCCCGCGGGAAGGCAGGAAGTTTGGTTAGTTATGGAACGTCCCCGGCGAGGAGAACAGAATGCACAAAGGTGGCCCGCTCGCGGGCATGCGCGTGATCGAATCGTCGTTGCTCGGGCCGGGCGCGATCGGCACGCATCTCTCGGATCTCGGCGCCGAAGTCATCAAGGTAGAATCGCCCGCCGGCGACTACATCCGCGACATGACGTGGCCGATGATCGAGGGCGTTTCGCTGCTGCACCTGCACGTGCACCGCGGCAAACAAAGCATCGTGCTCGATCTGAAGACACCCGAGGGCGTTCAGCTCTACAAGCAGCTCGCGGCGACAGCCGACGTGGTGATCGAGGCGATGCGGCCCGGTTCGCTGGCGGCGCGCGGCGTCGGTTATCAGGATCTACGCGCGCTCAACCCGAGGATCGTGTTCTGCAACATCTCCGGTTACGGCGCCACCGGCCCCTACCGCGATCTCCCCGCGCACGGCATCGCCTTCGATACTTGGAGCGGCGCCATCAAGCCCGAGATCGACGACGACGGCTTTTGCTTCATCCCCGAGCACGCCTCGATCGGCATGCACGCGGGTCCGATGTTCGGCGCGCTCGGCATCCTCGCCGCCGTGCTCCGCGCGCGCGCCACCGGCGAGGGCTGTGAGCTCGAGATCGGGCAGAGCGACGCGGCCGCGTACATGGATTGGTATCGGATCGAGAGCTGGCTCGCGTACAACCGGCCCGCCGACGTTGTTACGGGGAACAAGTCCGACAATTACGAGCGCCGCGCGCCGGGCACTGCCGGGATGAAGGAAGGCGTGCGGTACCAGATCTACGAGAGCTCGGACGGGCACGTCTTGTTCATGGCCTCGGAGCAGGCGTTCTGGAAGAACTTCTGCGCGTGCGTCGGCCGGCTCGATCTGTTCGAGCGCTGGCCCGGCAGCAAGTACGCCGACCACGCGCGCGGAAACCGCGAGCTACGGGCGATCCTCCGCGAGATCTTCAAGACGAAGACCGCGAACGAGTGGATCGCGCTCGGCGAGGAGAAAGACTTCCCGATCGCACCTTGCAACACGCCGAAGAACATCGTCGACGACCCACAGTTCAAGGATCGCTTCCCGCTCTACTCGGCCCTGCAATGCGGCGCCGAGATGCTGCCGTACCCCGTGAAGTTCGCCGGCGAGGCGCTGCCCGTTCCGGCGAGAGCGCCCAGCTCCGGCCAGCACACGGACGCGGTGCTCGCGCGCGTGCTCGGCAAGAGCGCGAGCGAGCTCGCGGCGCTGCGCGTAGCTGGCGCGTTCGGCAAGCCGAAGGCGTGAGTCGCTCGCTCCGTATCGCGGCGGGTGTGATGACGGCGCTGTTCGTCGTCTCGGCCGCCGTCCAGTGGAACGATCCCGACCCGGTGTACTGGATCGCGCTCTACGGCGTCGCTGCGCTGCTCGCCGCGCGCGCTGCGAAAGGTCAGCTCCCGCTCGTCCCCAACGCCGCCGCCTTCGCTGTGTTCGCCGCGCTCGCGCTGCGCGCGCTGCCGGACTTGTTGGGCGGCCGCGAGGACGCGTTCACGCACTGGCAGATGCTCGCCGCGCGCGACGTGGTCGCGCGCGAGGCGGGCGGCCTGCTGATCTGCGCGCTCTGGAGCGGCCTGCAGACCGCGCTCGCGCTTCGAGCGCGCAGCCGCGCCTAGAGACGGCGCGGCGTAAGCTCCCGCAGCGCGGCGCGCGAAGAGCTCGGAGCGCGCGACGGCGCGAGGAGGCACCGATGGCGAAGCAAGCGAAGCCCAAGAAGCGCCACGTTCTGACGCCGCGCGAGCTCGGCGCGACGCGCAGGAACCTCGCGACGCGGCGCGAGCGCGAGTTCGCGCGCAGGGCGCGTGAGTACAAGAAGGCGTATGCAGGATTGATCGCGGCCGCCGCGAAGCCAGCGAAGGCGGTGGGTCCCAAGAAGGCGGGGAAGGCCGCAGCAGCCGCGGGCGCGCCGGAGGCCGCGGCTGCGAAGAAGCCCCCTCCGCTCCAGATCCTGGCCGAGGGCGATTCCTGGTTCGACTACCCCGCGCATGCCAAGGGCGGAATCATTTCGCGGCTCTCGGTCCGCCTCGGCATTCCGATCTCGAGCCTCGCCAAGGCGGGCGACGAGGTTCGGTACATGCTCGGCGTCGAAGAGCGCAAAGAGTTGAGGAAGCAGCTGAAGAAGAAAGGCCCGAGCGGAGATCCCTGGGATGTTCTGCTCTTCTCAGGCGGCGGCAACGACATCGTCGACAACCCGATGGCGCTCTGGGTGCGGAAGCACGAGCCGGGCAAATCGCCGAAGCAACTCCTTCATCAGCCGCGCTTCGACGCAGCCCTCGCGCTCGTGCGCGCCGGATACGAAGACCTGATCGCGGTGCGAGAAGAGCACAGCCCGACGACGCATCTGGTCTTCCACGCCTACGACTTCGCGCTTCCGAGCGGCGAGGGCGTCTGCTTCTTCGGGCCGTGGCTCCAGCCAACCTTCAAGCTGCGAGGCTTTCCCGACTTCGGGCCGGCGTCGGACGCAGCGCTCGTCGTCCGGGAGATGCTCCAGCAATTCGCGGCGATGCTCGCGTCGCTCCCCGGAGAGCGGATTACCTTCATCAACGGACAGGACACGCTCCCGAACGTGAAGGCCTCGTGGCACAACGAGCTTCACCCGTCGACGAAGGGATTCGACGATTTCGCAGCGCGCTTCCACGCGGAGCTGAGAGCCATCTTCCCCGGCCGAGTGCCGTGAGAGCGTCCGTGCAGGCGAGCCCCGATCAGCCTTTCGCCCCCGCGATCACCTCGCGCACCGCCTCCGCGTCTCCCGTCTCGTCGTAGAGCATTAGGGTCGTGCGGGCCGCGAAGGCGCCGTTGCGCGCGCGGAGCTTGCGTCCGACCTCGGTGGGCGTGCCCGAAACGGCGATGTGATCGAACAGCGTGTCGTCGATCAGTTTCATCATCTCCAGCCAGCCGCCGGTCTTCGAGAGGCGGTTCAGCTCGGGGTGAATGCCGCCGCAGCCGTGGTGCTCGAGTACGCCGCGATACGCGGGCGTCGAGCCGTAGAACGAGATCTGCCCGCGGGCTTTCTGGCGCGCAGTTTCGATCTGCGCGTCCTTGCTGCCCATCGCGACGATGGTCTGGCACGAGATCGCGATGTCTCCGCGCTCGCGGCCGCTCTTCGCGAGGCCGCGATCGAGCGCGGGCAGCGTCTCGGCCGCGAGAAAGCTGGGCGAGTGAAGCGGGTGGACGAGGAAGTCGTCGGCCACCTCGCCGACTGTCTCGACCATCTTCGGGCCAACGCTCGCCAAGAAGACGGGCGGCGCGCCGAACTTGTTGGGGCCGGGGTTGAAG
>JANNDT010000134.1:0-8688 GCA_031387905.1 Deltaproteobacteria bacterium | reverse complement strand
ATCAGCAGCGCGGGCAAGGTAGAGTGCGGCACTTGGGATGCGGCAGTCGCCGCGGTGTCCCTCGATGGGGGCTCTAGCATGGCACGTTGCAAGGTAGTGATCGCGCTCGCGTGCATCGGCAGCATGCTCGGAGGCTGTGCCACACAAAAGGCACCGGAGTCGCCCGCGACGGTGCAGGGGAGCACGCCGGTAGCAGAGGCGAGCACGCAGGTGGTCGAGGTGACCGCGACGAGCTTGAACATCCGCGAGACGCCGAGTGCCACCGGCGCCGTCGTCGGCTCGCTCAAGCGGGGCGACCGCGTCAGCGCACCGAAGGCCGAGGCCGGCGGCTGGTTCTACGTCGAGTCCGACGCGGGCCCGAAGGGCTACGTGGCTTCGCAGTACGTTCGGGTCGTCGTAGCGAGCGCGACGGAAGCGGTCGCCCCCGTCGCACCCGTTGCCGCCGTCGCTCCCGCCGCGACGAGCGCGCCGGTTCCGGCGGAGGCCACCGTGCGCAAGCCCGCCCCCGGCAGCAAGCTCGCACGCATCACCGCGGGCATGACAGAGGCGCAGGTCGTGGAGATCCTGGGCGCTCCGACCAGCCAGCAGGACTATATGACCGGCAAGGCGTGGATCCCCTACTACTATGGCCCGGACACGGGTCGCCTCGACTACCGGTACAAGGGCGTCGGCCTCGTGAGCTTCAGCCGTAGCCGCTACTCCAATGCGACGAAGGTGGTCCGGATCGACGCGGATCCCAACGAGGACGGCCTTCCGTAGGCGGCTTCCTCGCGCGCGACGCCGCGCCGCGAGGAAGATCGGGCCACGATGCGACGACTCCGCAGCCTGGCGCTCTCGCGTGCTCACTCGTCGCAGCGCTCGCGCTGGGCGATTGGGCACAGTATGCAGGCCTGATCCTCTGAGCTTGCCCCTTTTCCGCGGACACATTTGTCGGTCGGATTTCTCAGGACTCTCGCGCTTCCGTATAACAACCGGCGCGGAAGTGATTTCATCCAAGCGTCGGGCAGGTAAGCCTTCTACCGCTTGCGCGATGCCGGCGAGCTTCTGCTGGTGGATTTCAAGGCCTTGCCGCGCATTCACGCGAACGCGACGGGCGAAGGCGAGCCCGCGCGGAGCGCATCCGTGAACGCCTGGCGACCCCGCGCGTGACGTTCCCGATGTTCCAATCGCTGGTGAAGAAGGAGTCGACGCGCGGCAACCCAATCGACGCCTACGCCTTCTCCGTGAGTCACACCCTGAACCCACTGATTACGCTACTGCGCATCCGCCACTGCCCGGACCGTGTCGACTTCGGCGCGCGCTACCTCGGGTGCGACTCGCCGCCCGAGGATCTCGCAGTATCGCGGGCGCGGGAGCTTTTCGTGGCGACGTTGCGGAGATCGACGCGGGCGACCCGCGGAATGGGCTTCCCTGATTCAACGCGCTTCGGGCGCGCTCCTCTGGACAGCCTCGCACCCGCCCCCGAGCATGCCGCGCCAGTGTCAATTGCCCGCTCGGAGGCGCCCTTGATTCCGCTGCACTTCGCCATCGTCGCGTTCGTCGTCTCGCTCACCGCGCTGCACATCGGCGCGCACTACTCCGCGCACGGCGTCGTGAACGCCACCCAAGCGAGCCTCGCCTGCTTCCTCGTGGTCAACCTAATGATCAACCTGTGGGAACTCGTGCTGCACGGGCAGATCGAGCAGATTCATCGCGAGTGGGACGCGACTCGGGTCACGAAGAAGGGCCGGGAGGCGGAGCATGCGGCGGCGTACTTCACGTCGAGCGTGCCGTGGTCGAAGATCCTCTCGCCGCGCACCTGGACGGGCGTCTGGTCGAGCTACGCACTCTACGACCGCGGCTACGCCGATCGCCGCTCGTACGGCTGGAACATCGACGTCGGCAACGCCTGGTCGACACTGATCCCCGCAATGATCTTCGCCTGGGGCATGACCTACGACCTAATGCCCGCGCGCTGGCTCGGCGCGCTCGGCATCGCGGTCTTCTGGCAGATGTTCTACGGCACGGCCGTCTACTTCTTCCAGTTTTTCAACAACAAGAACCACGTCGGCCACTCGCGCGCCTCGATCCTCGCGGTGGTCGTCGCCACCAACGCGCCCTGGTTCGTGTTTCCGCTCTGGGGGCTCTGGCTCTCGCTGCGACTGATCGAGACGAACTCCTACGCGCTGTTTCGGTAGGCGATGAAGCTCGTCATTCCTGGCGGCACCGGGCACGTCGGCGGCGTCGTGGCGCGCGCGTTCACGCGGGCTGGCCACGCTGTCGTCGTGCTGAGCCGCACGCCGCAGCCGGCGAAGTGGCGCACGCTCGCGTGGGATGGCCGCTCACTCGGCGCGTGGGCGCGCGAGATCGACGGCGCGGACGTGGTGCTGAACCTCGCGGGCTACAGCGTCGATTGTCGCTACACGCCGGCGAACCGCGCGCGCATCCTCGCCTCGCGGCTCGAATCGACGCGCGTCATCGGCGAAGCGATCGCGCAGTGCGCGAACCCGCCGCGCGTCTGGCTGCAAGCGAGCACCGCGACGATCTACGCGCATACGCTGGGCGCGCCGCACGACGAGGAAGGTGTCATCGGCGGCGACGAACCCTACGCGCCCGACACGTGGCGCTTCAGCATCGAGGTCGCGACGCGCTGGGAGCGCGCGCTCGCCGAGGCCGCCACGCCGCGCACTCGGAAAATCGCGCTGCGCAGCGCGATGACGATGTCGCCGACGCCCGGCAGCGTCTTCGCCGTGTTGTCGCGCCTCGCACGCTTCGGCCTCGGCGGCCCGGTCGCGGGGGGCCACCAGTTCGTGAGCTGGATTCACCAAGACGACTTCCTCGCCGCGCTGAACTTCCTAATTGCGCGCGACGAGATCGACGGCGCGGTCAACGTCTGCGCGCCGAGTCCGCTGCCCTACACCGACTTCATGCGCGCGCTGCGCCGCGCCTGGGGCATGCCGATCGGGTTGCCCGCGACGGCGTGGATGCTCGAGATCGCCGCATTCGTGCTGCGCACCGAATCGGAGCTCGTGCTGAAGAGCCGGCGCGTCGTGCCGGGCCGCTTGCTACGAGCCGGCTTCACGTTCGCGCAGCCAGCGTGGCCGAGCGCAGTGAGTGATCTCGTCGCCCGCTTCCGCACGCGCGGCGAGTGAGCGCGCCCAAACAAGGATGCACCCATGAAGTCGAGGCTCTTCGTCCATTTCGCCCTAACAGCATTGGTCGCCGCCTCGCCGCTCACGGCGCGCGCTGCCCCAGCCGCGATCGATGAAGCGGCCGCCGCGCGCTTCTTCCAAGCGCGCGACGTCTTCGACCTCGAGTTCGCGAGCGATCCGCAGATCTCGCCCGACGGCCGGCGCATCGTCTACGTGCGCACGAGCTTCGACATCCTCAGCGATCAGCCGCGCAGCAACCTCTGGGCGATCGACGCCGACGGCGCGAACCACCGCCCGCTGCGCTCGGACCGCCAGCGCCACAGTTCGCCGCGCTGGTCGCCCGATGGCACGCGCATCGCGTACGTCTCCGGCGCGGAGGGCGCGCCGCAGCTTTTCGTGCGCTGGATGGACTCGGGCCAGACCGCGCTTGTTACAGATTTGACGGAGAGTCCTGGCGATCTCGCATGGTCGCCCGACGGCCGCTGGCTCGCGTTCACGATGTTCGCGCCGAGAGCGAAGGAGCCATTCGTAACGCCGCCGCCCGCGCCCGAAGGCGCAACCTGGGCGCCGCCTTTCACCGTGATCGACACCGTCACCTATCGCGTCGATGGCGCGGGCTACCTCAAGTCCGGCTTCACGCACGTGTTCGTAGTGCCCGCGGACGGCGGCGCTGCGCGCCAGCTCACGCACGGCGATTTCGACGACGCGGGGCCGCTCTCGTTCCGCCCCGACGGCCGCACGCTGCTCTTTGCGGGCAACCGTGCCGCGGACTGGGAGCTCGACGGGGTGGAGAGCGAAGTCTTCGCGGTCGATGTCGAGAGCGGCGCGCTCGCGCAGCTCACATCGCGCAACGGGCCCGACTACAACCCGGTGTTCTCGCCGGACGGGAAGCGCATTGCCTACCTCGGCTTCGACGACCGCGAGCAGAGTCATCAGGCGACTCGGCTCTATCTGATGAACGGCGACGGCTCGGAGCCGCGCGAAGTAATCCTGCACTTCGACGAGGACGTGTTCGACCCGCGCTGGGCTGCCTATGGGCGCAGCTTGTACTTCATGCACGACGAGCGGGGCGTGCGAAAGATCTCGAACGTCGCGCTCGACGGGCGCACGCGCGCCGTTGCGAGCGCGCTCGGTGGCGAGGACCTCGGCCGCCCCTACACGAGCGGCAGCTACAGCCTCTCGCGCAGCGGCGCGCTGGCGTTCACGGTCGGCTCGGCGCAGCGGCCCGCGGATGTCGCGGTAATTAGCGGCGGCGCAGCGCGCACGCTCACGCAGCTGAACGAAGATCTGCTGGCGCACAAACGGCTCGGCGCCGTCGCGGAACTCAACTGGCAGTCGTCGCACGACGGCCGCGAAATCCAGGGCTGGCTGGTCACGCCGCCGGATTTCGACGCCGCGAAGAAATACCCGCTGATCCTCGAGATCCACGGCGGACCACACGCGGCTTACGGCCCTAACTATTCGACCGAGATTCAGCGCTACGCCGCGGCCGGCTACGTCGTGCTCTACGCGAATCCGCGCGGCAGCACGAGCTACGGCGAGGCATTCGCAAACCTGATTCACCACGCGTTCCCGGGCCACGACTACGACGACCTGATGACCGGCGTCGATGCGGCGATCGAGCAGGGCTTCGTCGACGAGCAGAATCTGTTCGTCACCGGCGGCTCGGGCGGCGGCATCCTCACCGCCTGGATCGTCGGCAAGACGAACCGCTTCCGCGCCGCCGTCGCCGCCAAACCGATCATCAACTGGACGAGCTTCGCGCTGACCTCGGACTTCACGAACTTCTTTCATCGCTACTGGTTCGCGTCGCGGCCCTGGGAGAATCGCGACGAATACTGGCGGCGTTCGCCGCTCTCGCTCGCCGGCAAGGTGACGACGCCGACGATGCTGATGACCGGCGAGGCCGACTACCGCACGCCGATCTCGGAGGCCGAGCAGTTTTATCAGGCGCTCAAGCTGCGGAAGATCGACACGCTGCTGGTGCGCGTACCCGAAGCCTCGCACGAGTTGGTGGGCCGACCTTCGCAGCTGATCGCGAAGACCGATCACATCGTCGCGTGGTTCGAGAAGTATCGAACGACGGCGAAGGAAGCTGCGAAATGACGAGGCGAGCGAGTCATCTTCTGTGCAGCGTGTTCGCGGCGCTCGCCGCGTCGGGACTCTCGCTCGCGTGTGTGAGCGCGGCGCACGACGATGTCGCGGAAGCCCGCGCGCGTTACGAGCGGTGCGTCAGCGACGCGAGCGCAGCGAAGTGCCGGGCCGAGAAGGAGCGCATGCTCGCCGCCGAGCGCACTTATCAGGAAAGCGCGCAGCGCGCGTGGGGCTGCGACCCGGCCCAGCAGGAGTGTCCCCCGAAACGCTGACCAGCCGCCGCGCCGCGCGCGCTGCTACTCGCCGCGCAGCCAGCCCGGCGGAACACCCGCTTGGCGCGCGCGCTCGGTGAGCGCCTCGCGGTCGGCATGCGCTCGCACGAGCGCTTCTGCCGTCTCGTCGCACGCTCTCGCCTCGGCGTATTCCTCGCCCCGCTTCCTGCTGCCGTCGCCCGGCGAGAGGTTGATGTGATCCGTCTCGCAGCGCTTCGCCTCGGGCGTGAGTTTCGCGATCAGCGCGTCGAGTCGAGTCGCCTCTGCACGCCACTGCGCGTCGCTCATTTCCTCGCTGGGCTGTTTCTCCGCGGGGCTCGCGGCAGCAGGCGGCGGCGCTGCCACTTGTTGGGGAGGTTCGGCGCTCACGGTCTCCGTAATCCGCACCGCGTCGCGATACTGGTCCGGGACCTGAGCTAGGTCGTCCGAGTAGTGGACGACGCCATCTTGCTCAGTCCACTCGTAGATTTCCGCGCTGGCAGCCAATGAGACCAGCGCCGCGAGGCTGCCCGCGAGCGCGAACACGAGCCCGAATTGAATGCGGCGCGAGGACATGAACACTCCAGACATCATCCCGTCGGCCTCCAGGCTGCGGATCTTTACGCTGCGAGTAAAGCGCGCCCGCGCGGGGTCAAGCCGTAGCGGCTCGAAGCCGAAGCGACCAGGATCGGAGGATCGCCATGCCCGCGCGCCACCCGCTTCTCAGGCTGCTTCCGCTGGCCTTGGCCGCGCTCTTCGCCGCGAGTTGCGCCGCACGAGCCCCAGCCGAGTACGTGCCGCCGCGCCTCGACCTCGCGCGCTACTCGACCCTCGGCATCGTCGAGTTCGGCGGGCGCGGCGCCAAGGGGCTCGGAGAACCCGCGACGCGCGAGTTCATGTCCGCTGTGCACGCCGCGCAGCCCGGCACTCCGCTCTTGGAACTCGGCTCGTTCGCGAGAGCGTTCCCGGGCTCGAGCCGTGACGCGCTCGATCCGGAAGCCGTTCGCGCCCTCGCCGCGCGCACGCACGTCGATGTGATCGTGCTCGGCGAAGTGATCGAGGAGAAAGCCTCTCCGCGCGTCTCGATCGACCCCGCTTACGGCACGGCCTCGGCCTCCGCAAAGCTCAGCACATCGCTCGTCGTGCGCATGCTCGACGGCGTGAGCGGCGCCACGGTGTGGAGCGCCTCATCGCGTCGCAACATCTCGCTCGCCGGAATCGACCTAACGACCGTCGGGGTGCGCCATGTCGGCGCGACTCCCGCGGAGGAAGCGCGCGCAATCTTGATCCGCGATCTCGTGAGCGATGTGACATTCGATCTGCGCCCCCGCTGGGTGCAGCGCTAGCAAGCGGCGCCTCGCCGCGCGCAGCGAGGCGCAGCCGAGCGAAGTCGACGCGGTAGCAGCGGGCGCGCCGCGCCCGCCCAGCGGCGCCTCGCCGCGCGCAGCGAGGCGCAGCCGAGCGAAGTCGACAGATCACGGCCGCATGAACTCGAAATCCGCGTCGGGGTCGAGCCCGCGCGCGGCGAACTCGAGCTCGGCGGCGATGTCCTCCCACGCGCGATCGCGCTTCCAGAGCGCGACCACCTCCTCGAGCGCGATTCGCCCAATCACGTCGCGCGGCGCTCCGCGCGCCTCAGCCTCGCGCAGCAGCGCCTCGAAGTGCCGCTTCACCAATGCCCGGTCGTCGCTCATCGCCGCCTCCTCGCAGCCCGGATGAGCAAGGGGCGCGCCCGCGCGAACGCAGCTGCTGAGCGCTCAAGCGCGCGCACGCGAGGCACTGGGGTACAGAGGCACGCGGGCCGTGGGGCCTCGCGCTACGCCGCCTTCACCTGGATCACGATCTCGCCAGCACTCGGGCGAGCGCTCACGATCTGCGGCATGCGCCCGCAGGTGAGCTCGCCGTACAGCTCGAGAAAACCCTCGGCGGTGTGCAGCGCGGCATTCGGGTAGTCGGCCGCTTCGCTTACGCGAATCTCGAAGCTGCCGTCGGCGAGTTCGTGCGCGTCCCATTTCATGAAGTCGTGGAGCGAGCGCGCGACGCCGATCACGATCTGCACGCCCTTCAGATCGAGCGCGCCCGAGGCCGTCGCGAAGGCCTGATAAGCGCCGCCCAGCAACCGCTTCGCCGCTTTGCGTCCGCGCTTGCGGAGATACGCGACAGGATCGCTGCCGCCCTCGGCGCGAGCGAGCAGCTCGAGCAGCCGGCCGTAGGTCGGCATCGGCATCCAGCTGACCGGTGTCACGAACGCGTCGAGGAAGCCGCGGTCCTTTTCGCTGAGTCCATCGCCGACCTCTTCGAGGTCGATGCGGCCCTCATCGATCAGCCTCTGCACATCCGCCTGTACGGACTGGAACGCGGAGCCCTTTACGGATGCCGGCATTGCCCACCTCGAAGACGATCGGGGCACGCTTCGGCGAACGCCGCTCCGAGCTTGATTCCCCGCGCGGAAACGATCTTCGTTTCCAACCGCTGGAACTCGCGATTGCTAGCGTGCCGCGATGCCGATCGACCACGCCGCACGCCGCCGCGCCGCCTGGATTTCGCTCATGGCCGGCACGGCGATCTTCCTCGGCAAGATCGCGACCTGGCAGCTGACCGGTTCGGTCGCGGTGCTCTCGGACGCACTCGAATCCACCGTGAACATCGCCGCCGCGGGTATGCTCGTGTTCAGCATGCTGGTCGCCTCGCGGCCCGCCGACCGCGATCACCCCTACGGCCACGGCAAGGTCGAGTTCCTGTCCGCAGGCATCGAAGGCGCGATGATCGTGGTCGCCGCGATCCTGATCGCGGTTGAGGCGATCGGCCAGTTGATTCGCGGCGGCGCTCCGCACGATCTCGGCTTCGGCCTCGCCGCGCTGGGAGTGCTCTCGCTCGGTAACGCCGCGCTCGGCTTCTACTTGTTGCGAACGGGCCGCGCGGCGCACTCGATGGCGCTGATCGCGGACGGCAAGCATGTGCTCGCCGATGTCTGGACGAGCGCGGGCGTGCTCGTCGGCCTCGGCCTCGTGAAGGCAACCGGGATCGCGTGGCTCGACCCGGTGGTCGCGCTGCTCGTGGCCGCGAACATCGTGCGCGAAGGCTTCCGCCTCGCGCGCAACGCCGTGCGCGGCCTAATGGATGAGGCCGACCCCGAGCTGCTCGGCGCGCGCGCCGCGACCCCGTCGCGCGCGCGCCCCCCCCAAATGATAGCCGTGCCCGGCCGGCGCGCC
>JANNDT010000112.1:0-3386 GCA_031387905.1 Deltaproteobacteria bacterium | reverse complement strand
GAACCACCCTTGGACAATTCGACGTGCCGGCCCTCGACGTTCAGGATCGCGTTGTCTGGTGACGCCCAGCGAACCTCAAGAAAGTGCCCGGCGATGAACGTTCCGCATGGATCATCGGTAGGGGAGACCCGAGCCTCTATGGGGCCTTCCGAGTAGTACGCGACGAGCTTCAACATTCCGATCCCTCCGTTCCGTTCCGGCCGCATAACTCATATTCGGTTGCGGCCCCATTCTACGCCCACCTCCGCGGTTCGTGCGCAAAGACTGCGAGCGCTCGCAGCATTTCCTCGCGATGGCTTGCGCTCGGGCGCGCGCTTCCTCTCGCCCGGTCGCGGGGTTACGTCATCGAGGGCGTTTCTCGCGGCTGAGTTTAGGCTGCACCGATTCGCAGCGTAAACGCGGATGCATCGGGTTTCAGAGGCGATCCGCGGGGCTCGTCACTCCCAGCGGGCCGACGTTCAGGACGTGCGTGTAGATCATGGTCGTGCGCACGTCGCTGTGGCCGAGGAGTTCCTGCACGGTGCGCAGGTCGGAGCCGTCCTCGAGCAGGTGCGTGGCGAAGGAATGTCGCAGCGCGTGGCAGGTGACGCGCTTGGCGAAGCCGGCTTCGGCCGCTGCGAGTTTCACGGCGCGCTGCAACACGGTGGGGTGTTCGTGGTGCCGGTGTTCTTCGCCGCTCGCGGCATCTCGCCAGCGCCGGCTCGCGGGGAACACCCATTGCCACGCCCACTCTCGGGATGCACCCGGATACTTGCGCACGAGCGCGTGAGGCAGCGCGACGCGGCCGAAGCCCTCGCGGCAATCGCCATCGAACAGCCGCTTCGCGCGATCGAGTTGCTCGCGCAGTGTCGGCACAAGGCTCCTCGGCAGCGGCGTGCGGCGGTCCTTGTCCCCCTTGCCCGCGCGCACCAGCACCTGATTACGGTCGATGTCGATGTCCTTCACGCGAAGACTGAGGCATTCGAGCAGGCGCAGCCCACAGCCGTAGAGAAGAGTCGCCTCGGTGCGGGCGACGCCGTGAAGCGCGCCGAGCAGGCGGCGCACTTCGTCGCGCGAAAGCACGACCGGAAGCCGCGGCGAACGGTGTGCGCGCGCCGCGCTGTCGAGGTTCTCGAGTTCGCGGCCAATTACGGCGCGGTACAGAAATAACAACGCCGCCAACGCCTGGTTCTGCGTGGAGGCGCTGACGTTCGCCTCGACGGCGAGATGGCTGAGGAACGCCGTGACCTCGGGCGCGCCCATCTCGGCGGGATGGCGTTTCTCATGAAACAAGACGAAGCGGCGCACCCAAGCGGCGTAGGTGGTCGCCGTGCGCGGGCTCAGGCGATGACGCTGGGCTTCGAAGCGGACGCGATCGAGGAGGCGCGCTGGCGGAAGGGGCGGCATGGCTCGCTCGGGGACGCGCGGGTGCGGAAACGCTAACGGCTCCGCGCGCCGCACGGCGACGGTAAGAATCAGCAAACTTCGCCCGCGTGCGTTCGCCCGCGTTCGCGGGCTACCCCTGCGCGCGCATGCCCGACGCCACCGCTCCCTTCGCTCCCGGCTTCTTCGATCGCCTGGACGAGACGCCCGACGCGCAGTTCTATGGCTTCCCGCGCTTCGTCACGCACATCGACGACGCCACGATCGCTGCGCTCACCCGCTATTACGGCGAAATCCTGCGGCCGGGGGCGGACGTGCTCGATCTGATGTCGTCGTGGGTGTCGCACTTGCCGCCCGCGAGCGAGATCGAGCTCGGGCGCGTCGCGGGCGTTGGCCTGAACGCGGAGGAACTCGCGAAGAATCCGCGGCTCACGGCGCGGCAGGTCTGCGATCTGAACGACGATCCGCGGCTGCCGCTCGCCGACGCGAGCTTCGATTTCGCACTCTGCGCGGTCTCGATCCAGTACCTGACGCGGCCGGTGGAGGTGTTCGCGGAGCTGGCGCGCGTGTTACGGCCCGATGGGCGCGCACTGATCGCGACCTCGCACCGCTGCTTTCCGACCAAGGCGATTCGCGCGTGGCACGTGCTGCCGCCCGCGGAGCGGCTGCGCACGATCAGTCTCTATTTCGCAGAGGCGGGAGGCTTTGCGCCCGCGGAGCAGCTGGATCGCTCGCCGCCTGGCGCAGACCCGCTCTGGATCGTCACCGCGCGGCGCCTGTAGTTAGGGTGAACCGCGCCTCAGTCGCTACAGCAGGTTCTTCGCCCACACGTCGTCGTTGAAGCCAACCAGCACGGTCTTGCCCGCGCGCGCGAGCGGCGCACGCAGGTTGCCCGTGGGCCCGAGCATCGCGTCCACTGCGGCCTTCGAGGCTTTGCCGGCGGTCTCGAACACCTCGACGTGCTTGCCTCTCGCGACGACGACGCGGCTCGCGCTCTTCGCGATCTCCTCGGCTTCCTTGCGCGCGAGTTTCTTCGAGGCGCTCACGGTTTCGCTCGGCTCGATCTGCTTGGCGTCCATGAACTTGGACGCTCGCGTGCAGCTCGTTCAACCGTTGCGGTGGTAGTACCACTCGATCTTCTTGGGCATGTGTCTGCTCCTCGAGCGCGATCCTATTCGCGCGCGCGTTGCGTTTCCAGCCGCTTCTTGGGCGCGCGCTTCTTTACTGCGGCCCACGAACACGCCGGGCACTTTGCCGCGTCGTGCCGCAGCGCGGGGCAGTGCTCGCGGCCGAAGTAGATCAGCTGGAGGTGCACGCGACTCCAGCTTTGTTCGGGGAACAGCGCCTTCAAGTCGCGCTCGGTCTCGACGACGTTGCGCCCGCTCGTGAGGCCCCAGCGCGCAGCGACGCGGTGGATGTGCGTATCGACCGCGAACGCGGGAATGCCAAAGCCTTGCGAGAGCACGACGCTCGCGGTCTTGTGCCCGACGCCGGGCAGCGCTTCGAGTTCCGCGAACGTCTTCGGCACTGCCCCGCCGTGCAGCGCGACGAGCTGTTCCGCGAGCGCTCTCAAGTTGCGCGCCTTGGTCGGCGCGAGCCCGCACGTCTTGATGAAGCGCAAGATTCGCGGCGCGGGCAGTCGCGCGAGCGCGTGCGCGTTCGGCGCGGCGGCGAACAGCGCAGGTGTTACGAGGTTCACGCGCGCGTCGGTGCACTGCGCCGAGAGCACGACCGCGACGAGCAGCTGAAACGGATCTGCGTGCGTGAGCGGCGCCGGCGCTGCCGGATACAGCGCATCGAGCAAAGCGTGGATGCGAGCAGCTTTCTCGCGGAGCACAGCGCGCGGCATGGCGGAATGTTACGCGTGCAGGCGGTTCGCCGCGCCGCGTCCGCAGGTCAGCCGCCGATCGCGCGCTCGGGCTCGCCGTGTTCCGCGCGCATCGCTTCCAGGTGCTCGTGCACCTTCTTCAGGTAGGGACCGTGGCGCAGCGGGCGCTTGGCGAGCAGTCGGCGCAGGTTGCCGG
>JANNDT010000089.1:0-4840 GCA_031387905.1 Deltaproteobacteria bacterium | reverse complement strand
CCGGCAACGCGCGCGAGCTGCGCGCGCGGCTCGGCAGCGAGGCTGCTCGCGAACGCCGCGTCTTCGAGCCCCGCGAGCGCGGGCGCGCCGAGCTGCCCGAGCGCCCACAGCGCGTGAATGCGCGCGAGTTCCGGAGCCTGTGCGTTGCGCAGCGCCGCGAGCAGCGGCGCCGCATCCGCGCGGCGCGCGAGTTCGTACTGGGCGCGCAGGCGAATGCGTTGATCGGCGTGGCCAAGCAGCCCAATCAGTTCGCTGGCTTCGCGCTGGCGGAACCCTTCGCGCGCGAGTCTCGCCGTCTCGATCACGCGCGCGTCCTTGCGCGCCTCCGCGTTTTCCATCACGAGAATGCGCTGCTTCTTCGAGAGGTCCTCGTAGTGCGCCACGTACAGGCGCCCGTCGAAGCCAAACGCAAAATCCGTGGCGACGACCTGTGCGACGAACGGTCTCGCGTCGACCATCTGGAAGCCCGCGCCCGCCGGCTCTACGCCGAACGACCAGATCTGCGACGAACCCGGCGTGTAGCGGTAGTCCGCCATGAAGAAGCGGCCCTGATAAGCGTCGCCGAGGCCCGTGCCGGGGTAGTGCGCGAAGCCCGAAGGCCCCCGCCCGAGGTGCGCGATCGGCGGCACGATCCAGGCCGGCTGCCCCGCGTGCTGCGTCTGCCAGAGCTTCTCCGCCACCCACGCCGCGCGCGAATACGGCGCGGTCATCGTCTGGAACGGCATCGCCCAGCCCGCGTCGCTGCCTTCGATCACGTAGGCGATGCGCGCTTCGTCCACGGAGTCCGAGTTGTTCTCGCCGGTGAACAGATTCCCGTAATCATCGAAGGCGAGTTCCTGCGGGTTGCGTAGGCCCGTCGCGAATACCTCGAGGTTCGAGCCGTCGCGGTTGACGCGGAAGACCGCGCCGCGGCCGGGATCGAGCGGCGGCTCGAGCAGCTTGCCCTCGCGCGTCGTCACCGAATAGCCGCGGTCTCCCATCGAGAAGTAGATCTTGCCATCGGGCCCGAGTGTTAGGCCGTGCAGGTCGTGGCCGCCGAGCGACGATTTCACGCCCCAGCCTCGGGCGATGTCAGTCCGCTTTTCAGGCACGCCGTCGCCATCCGCGTCGCTGAGTCTCACCAAGAACGGGATGCTCGTGATCCACAGCTCGTCGTCGATCGCGAGCACGCCCGAGACGAGGCCGTCCACCATGTCGTTCCACGAGATCAGCTCTTTGCGCGCATCGGCCACGCCGTCGCCGTTCTCGTCCGTGAGCATCAACACTTTGTCGGACCGGCTCGTGAACCAATCGGCGCTCTCGGTCCACTGCGGAGACTTCGCCCATTTCTGGTAGTAGGCGCGGCGATCTTCGACCGTGTGCGAGGCGAGATCGTCGAGCAGCCAGTACATGTGCTGGCGGTTATCAGGGACGCCGCCCAGGTGGCGATCCGCCTCGGCCACGAACACGCGGCCAAGTGGATCCACGTCGATTGCGACGGGCGTAGAACGCAGCTGCGTGTCGTCCCAGAGTCGCGAGGTCATGCCCTCGGGCAACTGCGCGGGGCAACCCGTCACCGAGCAGTACGCGCGGCTCCACAGCTCGGTCGCGACCATCCCGTAGAGCGTGAAGAAGGAGATCTCGTCGCCCGCGGCTTTCCGGAAGTACGCGGCGATGCCGCCGATCGCGAGCGCCGCGACCAGCGCGAGCGCAACCACACTGCCGAGGATCCAGCGCAACGGCTTCACGCCACCGTCTCCCAACGTTTGCTTGCTGCCGAGCGCTCGATCGTCGCCAGCACGCGCTGGTTCGCTAGCCCGTCTTCGAAGCTCGGGCTCGCGGCCTCACCGCGCGTGAGTGCGCCCACGAAATCCGCCAGCGTGTGCACGAAGCTGTGCTCCCAGCCGAGCAGGTGGCCGGGCGGCCACCACGCCGCCACATAAGGATGGCTCGCGTCGGTCGCGAGCAGCGTGCGAAAGCCAGAGTTCGCGCCCTGCTCTTCGTAGAGCTCGAGTTCGTTCATGCGCTCGAGATCGAACGCGAGGCTGCCGCGCGAGCCGTTGATCTCGAAGCGGTTCGCATTCTTGCGCCCCGTCGCGATGCGCGGGCCCCCGAGCGAGCCGATCGCGCCGTTCGCGAAGCGCACGAGCGCGAGCGCCGCGTCGTCCACGTCGACGCGCCCCATGCCCCCGCCGCCCGGCAGCGGGCGCTCCGAGATGAACGTGTGCAGCAAGCCGCTCACTTCCGTGATCTCGCCAATTAGGTACCGGGCGAGATCCACCTGATGCGAGCCGATGTCGCCGAGCGCGCCGCTGCCGGCCTTGGATTTTTCCAGCCGCCACACGCGCGGGAAAGCCGGGTCGACGATCCAGTCCTGGAGGTAGGCGCCGCGAAAGTGGTGAACCGCGCCGAGGCGGCCCTCCGCGAGAATGCGCTGCGCGAGCGCGATCGCCGGCACGCGGCGGTAGTTATGGCAGACGAGGTTCGCGACGCCGGCCGCGCGCACCGCAGCGGCCATCGCCTCGGCCTCGGGCAGCGTGTTCGCGAGCGGCTTCTCGCAGACGATCGCCTTGCCCGCCTGCGCCGCCGCGATCGCGATCTCTGCGTGCGAATCGCCGGGCGTGCAAATGTCGACCACGTCCACGTCGGGGCGCCAGATCGCGGTGCGCCAGTCGGTGGTGTGCTCCGCAAAGCCGAGTCTCGCGGCGGCCGCTTCGAGCTTCGCGCCGTCGCGCGCGCAAACCATCTGAAGCACGGGCTCGACGGGCAGCTCGAAGAAACGCGGCGCCTGCCGCCACGCGTTCGCGTGAGCGCGGCCCATGAACTCGCAGCCGATCATCGCGACGCGAAGTTTGGGTTTGGGCAAAGCGCGAGCACCTCGAGAGGCGGCGGACGCTACCTCGCCTTCAGATCTTCTCGCCCCGCTGCTCGTCGCGCGCCCGCCGCTCGCTGCGTACGCGCTCCTCGGCCTCGCGCGCGCGCGCCCAGACTTGATACGCGTCGATCGCCCAATGCGCGCGGAAAGCCGCCTCGGCGCGGGTGAAAGCTTCGTGCGCGCGCTTGCTTGCGTCGTTCATCTCGCCGACCAGCGCGTTGGCGCGCTCGAACTCGTCTTCCTCGAGCGCTTCGAGCTGCGCGAGCTTCGCGTACTCGGCCGTCGGGCCCGCAAGCGATGCGTCGAGCTCGCGCGCCATCGCGAGTGCGCCCGCGCGCAGCGTGTCGTCGCCCTGCCAGAGTTCCGCGCGCTCGATGCGCGCGAGAATCTCGCGCACTTCGCCTAGTGCCTGCTCGCGCGCGCCGTCGAGTTCACGCTGCTCGGCTTGCATCACCGCGGCGCTCGCGCTGCTGAGCGCGTTCTGCTCGGCGACGAGCGCATTGCCGTAACGCACGGCGAAAGAGACGTGCACCTGGCCCGGCAGGCGACTCTCCTGCGGCGGAATCCCCGGCGCCTTGAAATCGGGCAGCGGCTCGCGCTTGCGCTGTTTGGGATCGATTAGGCGCATGTGGTGCGAGCGGGCGAACGCGCGCTGCGTGCGCCGAATCCCGGAATCGACGCGCTCCGCCTCCCGCGCTAACTCGGCGTAGAGCGCCTCGAAGCGAGCGAGATCCGCGTTCGCGACGGCTTCCTTCGAGCTGAGCGCGAAGCCCTCCGTGATGATTACGTCGATCACGCGCTCGCTGGTCGTGAGCCCGTCGCGCACGGCGGCGCGGAAGCCTTCGTCGTCCACGCGGGGCGCCACGGCGTCGAGCTGTTGGAGTCCATTGTGCACGGCTTCGAGCGACGTGCTGCGCCAGGCGTCGAAGCGCAAGCCCGGCTCGAGATGCCCGAACCTCTCCTGCGCATCCTCGATGCGCTCCGTTACGTCACCCGCGATCTCGACCAGCGTGTTGTTGTAGTCGCCGACGGCATCGGCTTCGCTGCGTCCCGCTTGGCTCGGCTCTGCCAGCCAGGCGACGAGCAGCCCCGCCACAACGAGCTTGGTACGCATCGGCGCCTCCTCGCGCGCCGCCATCATGCTCCCGCCCGCAGCCCGCCGTCCAGCCATTATGCGTTCGCGCTGAAGCTGTGCGCCGGACTAGAGTGATCGCGGGAGGACGCCCCATGCTCGACGGCAAGGTTGCAATCGGGATGGAGATGGCGTGAGCGCCAAGGCGGGCTCTGCGACCCAACAACTGCACCGGCTCGCGCTTGGCGACGGCACCGTGATCGCGTACCGCGAAGAAGGCGCGGGCGCGCCGCTGCTCCTGCTTCACGGCATCACCGAAGATCACCGCGCGTGGGATGAAATCGCGCCGCTGCTCGCGCGCGACGCGCGTGTGATTCGCATCGACTTGCCCGGCCACGGCGCATCGTCGCCGCTGCCTGAGTACTCCGCGTTCACGCTCGGCACGGCTGTCGCGAACTTCGTGCGCGCGCTCGCGCTGCCCGCGCCGCCGCACGTCGCCGGCCACTCGCTCGGCGGCTTGCTCGCGACGCTGCTCGGCGCGCTCGTGCCGGTGCGCTCGATTCTGAACGTCGATCAGCCGTTGTTGTTGGGCTCGTTCATCGAACTGGTGCGCCGCATTGCGCCGCGCCTCGCGGGCGCCGGCTTCTGCGAAGCGATGAACGAAGAGATGGAACTGCTCGGCGGGCCGCGCCTGCCCGGGCCAGTTCGCGACGAACTGCGGCGCTATCGCGTGGAAGCGCGCGCGCCGGTGGTGCGCGGCCTCTGGCTGCCACTGCTCGCGCAAGACGAAGCCGCGGTGCTCGCGACGCTCACACCCGTGCTCGAGCAAATCAGCGCGCCGTACCTCTCGCTGCATGGCGACGACCCCGGCGCTGGCTATGCCGAGTGGCTGCGGAGCGCGATCCCGGGCGCGC
>JANNDT010000516.1:0-2104 GCA_031387905.1 Deltaproteobacteria bacterium | reverse complement strand
CTCGCGGCGCTGGTGGCCTTCGCAGGCATCGCGTATCTCGCCGCCGACGCGCTCGCGCGCCGCGTGCGGCTCGGCGGGCGCAGCGCGGCCGCGCTGCTCGTGTTGCTCGCGGCGAGCGCGCTCGCGCCTAACACCGCGCGCGCGGCCTTCGAAGTGCGCGACCAAGACACCGTGCTGGTGGGCGCGAACGAGAAGATCGACGGCTCACTGATCGCCTGGGGCGACAGCGTGACGATCGAGGGCACGATTACCGGCGACCTGATCGCGTTCGCCGAGACGGTGCGCATCCGCGGCACGGTGGAAGGCAACGTGTTCTGCGCGGGGCGCGACATCGAACTCGCGGGCGAGATCGGCGGCAGTGCGCACTGCGCAGGCGAAGACGTGCGCGTGGAAGCCAGCATCGCCAAGAACTTCTACGCAGCGGGTTCGGACGTCGCGCTCGAAAAAGCGGCGCGGGTGGGCGGCGATGCGGCGGTCGCCTGCGAGGATGCGCGGCTCGAAGGCGAGATCGCGCGCGATCTGATCGCCGCGGGCGAAAACATCGTGGTGTCGGGCCGGATCGGCCGCGACGCGGGCTTCCACGCAGGCGCAGTCTCGTTCCTGGACACGGCCGCTGTGCCCGGAAAGATCGAACTGCAACTGCCGGAGGGCGAGGACGCCTCGATCGCCAAAGGCGCGGCGCTCGGCCCGATCACGCGCAAGGTGCTCGAAGGCGGCCCGCCCAAGACGCCGATGAAGCGCATCTCTCAAGTGAGTTTCATCGTGCACCGCGTCGTGATGGTCGCGAGTGCGTTCGTGGTCGGGCTCGTGCTGTTCGCGCTGGCGCCAGGTCTGTTCGCGGTTCGCGTCGAGACCGCGGGGCGCTTCTTCGGCGCGGTGGGTGTCGGCGCCGCAGCGTTCGTGCTCTTGCCGGTCATGTTGGTCGCGCTCGTGGTGACCTTGGTCGGCATTCCGGCAGCGCTTTTCGGCGTGTTGCTGGGCGGCGCGCTCATCTACATCGGCCCGATTGCGGTGGCAGCGATCTTGGGCCGCAGCGTGCTGCGCTCCGAAGGCGCGACGCTGCGCCAGTTCGCGATCGCGCTGCTCGTCGGCCTGCTGCTGCTCGGCGTGCTGGTGAGCCTCCCGGGCATCGGCGGGGTCGCCTTCGCGATCGTGATCCTCGAAGGCGTCGGCTTGCTCGTGCTTCGCGCGTACGACTGGTGGAGCGAGCGCCGCGCCGCTCGCGCCGTGGCCGAGCCGGCGTAACCTCCGCCGCGTTCGAATCGTTAGAGCGCACGAGGCAGGCTTGCTCGAGACGGCAGAACGCGGAGCGCGCTGGCGCGAGTGGATGGCATCGGCGCAGCGCGGCGACGCGCTCGCGTACGAGCGGCTGCTCGACGACCTGTTGCCCTTCGTGCGCGCTCTCGTGCGCGCTCGCATCGGCGACGACCCCAACGCGGAGGACGTGATGCAGGAGGTGCTGCTCTCGATCCACACCGCCCGCCACACGTTTCAGGCCGGGCGCGACCTCGAGCCGTGGGTGCGCACGATCGCGCGCAACGCGGTGATCGACGCGGTGCGCAGGCGTACGCGCCAGCGCGCGCGCGTGGCCGACGTCGAAGTCGCGGATTTGGCCGAGGACCCGCGCGCGCGCGCGAGCGCCGAGGCCGAGCCGCTGCCGCGCTCCCTCGAACGCGCGCTCGCGGCGCTGCCGCCGGTGCAGCGGGAGGCGGTGATGCTGCTCAAGGTCGAGGGGCTCTCCGTGCTCGAGGCGGCGCAGCGCGCCAGAACGACGCCGGGCGCGCTCAAGTTGCGCGCGCACCGCGGCTACCGGGTGCTGCGCGATCTGTTAGGCCGGGAGCCCGCATGAGCGCCGGCCCCACGCGCGACCTGATCCGCGAACTCGCGAGCGATCTCACGCCCGTGAAGCCGCTGCCGCGCGTGCGCTTCGTCGCGGCAGCGGTGCTGCTGTTGTGGCTCGCGATTGGCCTCGTCAGCATCGGCGTGAAGGGTCTCGCGCCGACATTCTGGGCGACGCTCGCGATGCCGCTCAGCTCGGGCGGCATCTTCGCGGGCTTGCTCGTTGCGGGCGTTGGCGGTGTATTCGCCGCGCTCGCGCTCGCAG
>JANNDT010000514.1:0-6113 GCA_031387905.1 Deltaproteobacteria bacterium | reverse complement strand
GCGGGTGCGATTTAAAAGCTGCGCTAACTGGGGGTCGTTAAGGCGCTCGTTGCGCCGCAGGCAGACGTGGTTTTCGCGGGTGACCAGCGATGCGGGCGCCGCCTCATTCGCGCAGCGCTGGTCGAGGTGCGCGCCTCGCTCGAGTGAGTTGAGCGCGGTCGCTACCTAGCGCTAGGCGTCAGACCGAAAGGGGAGGTGTGGACCCCTTCGGCGGCACCTGCGACCCGCGTCTCTACGTGCCTCGCCTCGGCACGGAGGCCGCGCTCACCGCGCTGCTCGAAGGCCTCGCCGCGGGGCGGCGCGTGTGCGTGTTCTCAGGTCCGCCGGGCCTTGGCAAGACGATGGTGCTGCTCGTGCTCGCGGAGCGGCTGCGCGGCGCGCGCTGCGTGCACCTGCCGTATGCAGCGCTCGCGCTGCCCGACCTCGCGCACTGGGCACTGCACCTCCTCGGCGAAGAACCCGAATCGAGTGATTATGTCGAGACGCTCGCGCAGCTCGCGCAGCGCGAAGCCGGCGAGGGTCGCGCCTTGGTGCTGCTGCTCGATGACGCGAGCGCGCTCCCGCTCGCGACCGCGCGCGCACTGCGCACACTCGTCGATCGCTCGAGCGGCGCGCTGCGCCTCGTCGCGACCCCGATCGATGACGGCCGCGCCGGCGCTGTCGTCGCAGCGCTCGGCGAGGGCTCGCTGCACGTGCGTCTCCGAAGCCCGCTCTTGCCGCAAGAAGTCCGAGCCTACGTGCGCGAGCGAATCGCGCGGTCCGGCATCGCGGGGACGAGCGCCACCTTCGACGCCGCACAGATCGAGTGGTTGGCGGCGGAATCGGCCGGTGTGCCGCGCGTGATCAACGCGCTCGCCACTTGGCTGCTGCGCCGCGCGGGAGACGCACCCGGATTGTTCGCAGCGCCCGGCGGCGACGACGCCTTGGAGATCGACGCGCGAGAGCCGGCGCGCACCAAACCCGCCGCAAATCCAGCCCCTCGCCGTCGTCGTCGCCTGCGCAGGCTCGGGCGCCAGTACTAATTCGCACGCGAGCGGGCGAAGCTGCGCGCGGGCTGCCGAACGCGGCGGTGCAACGAACTCTTCCGTCGATACTGCGAGACCGAGTGGCTACCCACTGCTCTCGGTCGGGCCGTGGCGCAGCCTGGTAGCGCACCTGAATGGGGTTCAGGGGGTCGCAGGTTCGAATCCTGTCGGCCCGACCAGTACTTAGCTCGCTTGGCACCCGCCCCAGGTGTGCCGGGAGTGTGCCAGCCGCCTCGCGAAGATCAGTTCGGAGGCGCTCACGACCGTGCTGCAGAGTGTCGATTCCATGCGCGGCGTGGCGGACCCAATCGCTCGAGCACCCTGGACTACGGCTGCCAGGGACCGCTGGCGGTCAGGCGGAACTTGCCCGTGCCGCTGCCGCTGGTGGACGTGCCATTCCCTCTCGCCTTGACCTGAAGCTTCGCCGCGGTCTGGCGCTTGTTCACTTTCAGCGTCGCCTGCGTCACAGAGAGCGACGTGATGTCGATGCTCTCCGCGCAGAGATCCGTCGCGTCGTCCTCGAGGACCGCTTCGAGCAAGAAAAGGCTACCAGCGTCCAGGGAGAGACTGGTCACGCGGCCCGATGTGGTCGAGGTCCCCGCGTAGGTGTCTCCGTTCGCGTTCGCTGAGAACACTCCGTTCGCAGCGAGATTGACTGTGACGCTGGCGGAACTCGTGTCGTTGCCGCAGCCGCTGGCGCCGATGCGCTGGCCACCCGAAAGGGTGCCGGAACCGGCTGGCGCGGTCTGGGCACTGGCGCTGGCCGCGAGCACTCCGAGGACGAGGCTGAGAAAGATTTTCGATTGCATGGGACTCCTCCTAACAGGCGACCGATTCGCAGTCCGATGAACTTTTAGTCGAAAGGTCGCTCGTCTGCAAAATCAGGGATCTGATCTTGGGCCAGCGCGAAGCGAAGATCTTCGCCCAACGGATTTTGCGTTCGCACGCGGTGACTGGAGAGTGGCGAAGCCGGGGCACGGGCGCCGAAGAGGAGGCGGGCGCGTGAGCCAGTAGAACCTAGGAGTTCGAGGTCAATCGCCGGTAGGGGCCTCGGCGCGCTCCGCGCTGGGCGGCGACGCGGCGCTCAGCGAATCGAGCAGCGCGCGAATCTCGTCCACTCCGCCCGCGTGGGTCCAGGCAAGCAAAACCTCCAGCTGCGACCGCGCCTTCTCGGTATCGCCCGCCGCGATGTAGCCGCGTGCAAGTAGCAGGCGGATCTGTGTCTGCGACGGCAGCAGCTGGTGTGCGACCTCGAGAGACTCGACGCCCTTCGCCGCGTCCTCTCCCTCCACGAGATAAGAGGCGCCGTTCATCGCGAGCGTCTCTGGGTTGTCGGGATTCAACTGGTAGGCGCGCATGAAGTGCCGGCGCGCTTCCCGGGCCGCCTCCGCGCGCATCCCCGCGTCCTTCTCCTGGCTCGCGAGGTCGAGGAAATACTCCGCGAAGTCGAGTTCGTGGTTTTCGTCTTCGGGCTCGAGCGCGATCGCCTTTTCGTAATAGGGCTTCGCTTCCGCGAATCGGCCAGCAAACTTGTGTAGATCGCCGACGCCAGTGAGCGCGGGCCCGTAGTCCGCATCCGCCGCCAACGCAGCCTCGTAGTACTTCCGCGCTGCATCCGCGCCCTGAACCTGCAGCGCGAGAGTCCCGAGTGCGGCGGCGATCTCTGGCGGCTGGAGCGAGCGGGTCTTCGCTTCGACCGGAGGCAGCGGCTGCTTCAAGGTGCCCTTGTAAAACTTCAGCTTCGGGAGGTACCGCATCAGCTTCCCGGTGAGCAGATCCGGATCAAGCCCGAAGGCGGCCTCGAACGCGTCGAGCGGCGGCTCGCCGCGCTCGCGACGCTTCAGGAAATCGCCGTTCCGCCTGCCGAAGTCGCCGTTCTCGAGCACGAGGTAGTGGACCAACAGGAAGGCCTGCGCATAAAACATCGCGCCGCGGTCGCGTCCGAGGGCCGACGTGTCGCGCGCCTGGAGCACTGTCTTGTACGACAACCACGGACTGTTTACGAGCCAACTCACCCGCGCGTCCATCGGCTTGCCGTATTCGAAGCGTTGGCCGCGCACGCTCATCGACGCGAAGAAGTCCGCGAAACCTTCGTCGAACCACGTGGGGTAGAGCAGCCGATCGCGGTTGTGGATGAGAAAGTGAATGTATTCATGCTTCAGGATTTCATCGCTGTAACTTCCCGTGGGCACCGTCGCGGCGTAGTTGGCGCGCATCCCGGATTCGAAGTAGCCAGCGATGTTTGCGTTGAAGCCGAGGTCGCTTTCCCGGCGCGGCAGAAAAAAGATCTTCGTCGGGACGCGCTCCTCGAAGCGCCCGATGTTCGTAAGCATCTCCACTAGCCGGCGGAAGTCCTCGAGTTCCCGCGCGAGTTCGTTCGTGTCCTCGGCGTCTTGTGCGCTCGCGATCACGAAGTGCGGCGTGCGCACCTCGATCCAGTCGTACTGCCAGAGCTCCTTGGCGGAGGCGGGCAGCGCTAGCAGAACGACCAGACCAGCTGCGCAAGTGACGCGGGCGTTCGGCATCGCCTAATCATAGGCTGGAGTACACGGGCCGTGGGGGAGAATCCAGCGGCGAACTCGCGCACGCGGGCGTAGGCTGCGAGCAGAGGTGCCGGCTTGGCCATCGAGGGTTTCGCGTCGATCGACTTCGACGAGTTCCACCGCGTCGAGCTACCGCGCCGGTTCGCTGCCGGGCGCGGGGCGCACGCGGCGCGAGCGGTCGCGGAGCTCGGGAGCCTCGCGCTGCGCGTGAAGAGCGGTGCGGCGTACACGCTGACGCCCCGCGGCGACGCTCTCGCGCTCGAAACCGGCGATGCGAATGCAGACACCGTGATCGAACTCGATGCCGAAGACTGGCAGGGACTCGTCCATGATTATGAAGCCGCAGCCGGCCTGCTCTATGGCAACCGCGTGCGCTGCACGCGCGGCAATGCGCTGAACTTCGTGCTGTGGGAGCCGGCGCTGCGCCACCTTTACACGGGGCGCGAGATCTTTGGCCCGGAAGCGCTCGCACTGCGCGACTCGCGCGGTGCGCCGCTCGACCCCGCGCGTGTGTTCCGCTTCGGCGACGACGCGGACGAGCAAAGCCATTTCCTGCGCGCCGCCGGCTACCTGCTCGTGCGCGGCGTGTTTGCGCAGCCTGAGATCGACGCGTTTCTCGCTGAGGCACGCGAGCTGGCTCGCGAGGCGCGGCCTGGCGACAAGCTCTCGTGGTGGTCGAAGGATGCGCGCGGCGCCGAGGTGTTATGCCGTGTGACGCGCGCGGCCGACAAGCCGCGGCTCGCGACGCTGCCCGGCGACCCGCGCCTGCTCTCGCTCGCGGCGCTCGCGAGAACGGAGCTGGTGCATCGCAAAGGCGAAGGCAACGGCGTCACGGTGATCTTCAAGAACCCCGGTATCCGCGAAGGGCTCTCCGATCTGCCATGGCATCGCGACTGCGGCATGGGGGGGCACGCGCTGATCTGCCCGGTGCTAATCGTTTCGACGTACCTAACACCTGGGAACGCCGAGACCGGCGAGCTGCGTTTCCTACCCGGCTCGTGGGACAAGACGTGCGGCTCGTTCATCGATCCGGCGGACGCGAGCGCGCCGCGCGGTGTCTCCTTCGACGCGCGACCCGGCGACGTCAGCGTGCACTTCGGCGACGTGATGCACGCAGCGCCGCCGCCCACGCGCGGCGATCTCGCGGGTTACCGCATCAGTGCGATCACGGGCTTCGCGCCGCCGACGTCGCGCGTCCACCGCGGCGCGAGTTACAACGAAGCGCTGCACCGGCGCGAAGACGGCCAGATCGAACACCTCAGCGCCGTCGCGGAGCAGGCGAAACGCTGAGCGAGAGGGGCATAACATGACCGACAGAATCCCGCGCAGCGCCCGCGAACGCGGCCGCATCGCGCCCGCGAAGGTGGCGCACGTCGTGCTGCGCACCGCGCGGCCGGCCGAGATGATCGCGTGGTGGAAGGCCGTGCTCGAACTCGAGCCCCTGCACCAGAACCCGTTCATCTCGTTCTTCACGTTCGACGACGAGCACCACCGCATCGCAATCCTGTCCGCACCGAACCTTGCGCCGAAGACGGTGAACTCCGTGGGTGTGGATCACTTCGCGTTCGCCTACGCGAGCGTCGGCGATCTGCTCGCCACCTACGAGCGGCTCGCGGCCCAAGGCATTCGCCCGACGACCTCGATCCATCACGGCATTTCGCTCTCGTTCTACTACCTCGACCCGGATCGCAACCAGGTCGAGCTTCAGATGGACGCGTTCCCGGACGTGCAGGCGACGAACGCGTATCTGGCAGGCGGCCCGTTCGCGAGCAATCCGATTGGCGTGCTATTCGACCCGGACGCGCTCGTGAAGCGCTGGCGCGAAGGCGCGAGCGAGGCCGAACTGTTACGGCCGCTCGAAGGCGGACCGCCCGACATGGCGGCCTTCGCGCAGCACTGAACGGGAGGCTCGCTCCGCCTTGCCGCAGGAGACTCACGACATGCGCGTTTCGCTTCAGGCACTGGCGGGCGTGTTTGCCGCCGCGCTTTCACTCACTCCGGTCATGGCCCACGAGGGGCATGACGCCGAACAGGCGCTCGCCACCGAGCCCGCGCCGCCGCCGCACGCGATGGCGCGGTTCCGCGCGCTTGCCGGCGAATGGATCGCAGCGGAGGACACGGCGAACTTCAAGAAAGGCGACTTGGTTTCGCGCTACGAGCTGACCGGCGGCGGCACGACCCTGATCGATCGCTTGTTCCCCGGCGCGCCGTACGAGATGACGACGCTCTATCACGCGGACGGTGACGACCTGGTGCTCACGCATTACTGCGCGAACGGCCGCCAGACGCGCATGCGCGTGACGAAGCCGGCGCTGGATGCTTCGCTGTTCGAGTTCGCGTTCGACGGCGGCACGAACCTCGACCCGAGCAAGCACTCGCACATGCACAGCGCGCGCGTGCAGCTGCTGAGCGCGGACGAGCTGATCGGCGATTGGCAGAGCTGGAACGAGGGCAAGCCCGACGGCCCGCCGATGCGCTTCCACTTGTTGCGCAAAAAGTAGGCGCGCCTGCTACTTCCTCGGAGCCCGCATGGACGACGCGGCCG
>JANNDT010000523.1:0-3282 GCA_031387905.1 Deltaproteobacteria bacterium | reverse complement strand
CGAGCGTGGCGTTCGAGCCGGGCGCCGAGGGCGGCTTCGCGCCGATCGGCAGGACGCTCGTGCAGGTCGTCGCGACGCCCGTCTTCAGCCACGCGCACCTCGAAGCGACCGACGACGCGATCGCGCGCTCGCTCGGCGCCGCGCTCGAGCGCGTGCGCCCCGGCGCAATGCGCAGCGCGCGACCGCTCGAGATTTCGCGTGTCGAATGGGCGCGCCCTCGCTTCGATGTCGGGCGCTACCGCGCGATCGCCAGCTTCGCGCGCGTGCAAGCCGACCGTCGGGCGCGCGGACGTCGCCTCTACTTCGCGGGCGATCACCTCAACGCGCCGACGCTCGAAGGCGCCGCTGCGTCGGGACTGCGCGCGGCGGATCAGCTGCTCGCAGATTTCGGCGCGAACGCCGCTGCCGCGCGCGCGTCTTAGGCGCCTGTTAGGCGAGGTAAGCGAGCGTCACGCCTTCACCGCCGCGGCCCTCGCCCGGCGTGAAGCGCGCGACGTGGGGCAAGCGGCGCAGGTGTTCGCGCACGGCGCTTTGCAGCGCGCCGGTGCCGAGGCCATGAATTATTTCGAGTGCTTCGCTGCCCGCGCGCGCCGCGTCGTCGAGGGCGCGCTCGACGGCCTCGAGCGCCTCGTCGACGCGCATGCCGCGTAGATCGACGCGTCGCGCACTCACGTTGTCCGGCAGCATGTCGACGCGCACGAAGCCGCGCGCTTGTTGGGTTTCCGCGCGTGGCGCGACAATGCGCACGCGCTCCGCATCCACCGCGAGGCGGGCGCTGCCGAGCTGCACGAGCGCGCGGCCTTGGCGATCGGGGAGGGCGACGAGCGTGCCGGCGGCGCCGCCGTCGACACGCACCGCGTCGCCAGGCTTCACGCGATGCCAATCGATGCTCGGGCCGGGCGCTGCTTGCGGGAGCCGTGCGCGCTCTGCGCTCTCGACGCTTTTCGCTTCGCGCTCGAGCGCGACGAGCTTCTCGCGCGCTCTCGCCGCTTCCTGCGCGCTGCCCTTCTTCTGGAGCTCGCGAATCACCGCCGCGATTTCGCCGTGCGCGCTGCGGAAGGCGCTGTCGAGTTCGCCGCGCATTTCCACGATCAGTTTGTCGCGGCGAGTCTGGAATTTTTCGAGCTTCTCGCGATACGCGTCGCGGGTGGCCTCGCTCTCTTCGCGCAGCAGCGTCGCCTCACGCCGTTCGCGGTCGAGCGCGGCGCGGCTGGCCTGCAACTCCGCGAGCAACTGATCGAGGCGACGATCCTCGCGGTCGAGCAGCGCGCTCGCGCGCTCGATCACGCGCGCGGGCATGCCCATGCGCGCGGCGACCGCGGTGGCCGACGACGCGCCGGCCATCCCTAATTGCAAGCGATAGGTCGGCGCGAGCGTCACCGGGTCGAACTCGACGCTCGCGTTCTCGAAGCGCGGGTCTACGTCGGCGAGTTCCTTCAAGAGGTTGTAGTGCGTCGTCGCGATCACGCGCGCGCCCGCATCGGCGAGGGCTTCGAGGCAGGCCTGCGCGAGCGCCGCGCCCTCGCTCGGGTCGGTGCCGACGCCGACTTCGTCGAGCACCGCGAGCGTGTGCGCGTCCGCCTCCGCGACGATCCGCGCGAGCTGTGCGATGTGCGCGGAGAAGGTCGAGAGGTTTTCGTGCAGATCCTGCGCGTCGCCGATCGAGGCGACGACGTGGTTCACCGCCGCGATGCGCGCGCCCTCCGCCGCCGGCACGAACAGCCCAGCGCGCGCGCAGAGCGTCGCGAGCGCGAGCGCCTTCATCGCGATCGTCTTGCCACCCGCGTTCGGGCCGCTGATCACGAGCACGTGAAAGCTCTCGCCGAGGCGCAGGTCGTTCGGCACGACTTTGTGCGCGGGCAGCAGCGGGTGCCGTAACAAGTCGAGGTGGAACGCGCCGCCCTCATCGAGCCGGGGCTCGCTCGCGTTCATCTCGAGCGCGAGCGCCGCGCGCGCAAAGGCGAGATCGAGCCGCGCGAGTACCGAGAGGTTCGCGTCGATCTCCGGGGCGCGACTCGACGCCTGCTCGGAGAGTTCCGCGAGCACGCGGCGCGTCTCGCGCTCGACCGTTAGGTCCGCCTGCTTCTTGCGGTTGTTGAGTTCGACCACCGCTTCGGGCTCGACGAACAGCGTGGTGCCCGTGGCGGAAGCGTCGTGCACGATGCCGGGGACGCGCGCGCGCGAATCGGCGCGCACCGGCAGCACGTAGCGATCGCCGCGCAGCGTGACGAAGGAATCCTGCAGCGCGCTCGCGACCGCGCCGTCGCCGAGGAAGCGCTCGATGCGCTCCTTCGCGGCGACTGCGAACTCGCGGGCGGCGCGGCGCGCGTGCGTGAGCGCAGGCGAAGCCGCGTCGGCGACGCTGCCGTCCGCGTCGAGCGAGCGCTCGATTTGCGCCGCGAGCGCGGCGTGATCGACGAGCGCGCTCGCGATTGCCGCGAGCCCAGGCGCGAGTTCGGCGCGCCGCTCGAGGAAGCGCGCGGCCTCGGAGCACGCACGCAGCGTCGCCGCGACGTCGAGCAGCTCCGCGCCCGAGAGCCCGCCGCCGCGCGCGAGCCGCGGCAGCAGCGCGTCGATGTTGCGCGCGCCGGCTGCGGGCGTCACGTCGCCGTCGTCGAGAATCGCCTTCGCCTCGCGCGTCTCTGAGAGGCGCTCGCGCGCGCTGCCGAGGTCCGGCGCGAACAGCGCGAGGCCGAGCGGATCGAGCGCCTCCTGCGCGCGCGGCGTGCGCACGTGTTCGCGCAGCCGCAGCACGAGCTCGGGCCACTCGAGCCGCACGAGCGTCTGTTCCGAAACGCGAAAACTCACGGGCGGCGAATCGTCATGGCGGGGACGTTCATACTGAATTGTGACTTTGGGGACAGTCCCGGGGCGCGGGCGGCGCTGCGGTCACTTTGCGGCTGCGAATTGCCGATGAGGCGCGCCATGCGCGACGAGTTGCTCACGGAAGCGGTGTGCGAGAGCACGCGCGATCTCGACCGGCGCACCACGCGCGAGATCGTGGCCGCGATTCACGCTGCGGATCGCACGGTGCCCGACGCGGTCGCGCGCGTGCTGCCCGAGATCGAGCGCGCCGTGGACATGCTCGTGCTCGTGCTCCAGGGTGGCGGGCGCTGGTTCAACGTGGGCGCCGGCACGAGTGGGCGGCTCGCCACGATCGACGCCGCGGAGCTGTATCCCACGTTCGGGTTCCCGCCCGAGCGCGTCGAGGGAATCATGGCGGGCGGGCACGCGGCGCTGGTTCGGGCTGCCGAAGGCGCAGAGGATTCCGGCGACGAAGCG
>JANNDT010000508.1:0-23033 GCA_031387905.1 Deltaproteobacteria bacterium | reverse complement strand
TCGAGCTTGATGCCGTCGTTCACATCGAGCTCGCTGCCGAGGCTGTCGGCGTGCACCCGCAACAAGTTTCCGCGCGGCGTCTGCTCGTAGAGCGTGAACGCGTACACCACGCGGCCGGGGTCGCCGCTCGCGAGCGCATTCCTCTGGCGCAGCCCGAGCGCTTCGATCGCCGCCGGGCTCGCGAGCTGGCGCAGGCGGCGCGTCACTTCGGCCTGTGCGTTCGCGTCGAGCGTCGTCGCCACCGTGAGGTCGAGGCGGTCGAGTTCGTAGGGCGAGGCGCCGAGCGTCCCGCCGAGCCACGCGCGCAAGCGCGCGACGCCTTTGTCCGCGGCGACGGCCTCCATGTCGCGCTTCGCAGGCGCGAAGCGCAGCTCCGCGCGCAGGGCCGCGTCGCGCAGCGCGGGGGTGATTGCGCCGTCCTGCGCCATGCGGCGCAGGTACTCAGCGGACAGTTCGCGGAGGGCCGCCTCGTCGGCGCGCAACAGGCCCGTCGGCCGCCGCGCGGACAACAAGAGCGAGAGCGCCTGGCGGTAAGCGAGCCCGCGCTCGGCGTCCTCAGCCAAGTCGCTCGGCGCGGAGCGCAGCAACTCGCTCACCTTCTCGGGGTCGGCGCCGTAGTAAGCACGCAGCCCGTCGCCGATTCCAAAGACTTCGCCCCACTCGGGTGTCGCCGAGAGCGGCAGCGTGTTCAGATACGAAACCGCGAGCTGACGGCGCAGCGAAGTGGTGTCGCGGCCGGCGGCGTACGCGCGCACCGTCGCCGACGCGATCTGCCGCAGCTTCTCGCGCGGGTCGGCTGTCAGGCCGCGCGGCGAGTGGCGGTACTTCTCGATCTGCGTGGCGAGCGTGCTGCCGCCCGGCACGTTGCCCGAAGCGCCGAGCCGCTTGCCGCCGAGATCGAGCGCCGCGCGCGCGAGGCGGTCCCACTCGACGGCGGGGTTCGCGAACGGCCGCGCGTCGTCGAGCAGTTCGCGGTTCTCGACATACAGAAGACTTCGTAACAACACATCAGGTAGCGCCTCGAAGCTCTCGTAGCGGAAGCTCGGGTCGGCGAACGCGAACAGCGGCTGGCCATTCGCGGCTTCGAGTCGGAGCCCGGCCGTCTCCTTCTCGCGATACGGCGGCGTGAGCCCGTAGTGCACCGCTGCTCGAAGGGCGGGCGAGAAGCGCGCCTGAGACGCGACCTCGAAGCCACGCGCCGAGAGCTGGTCCCGGAAGGCTGGCAAACGCGTGTAGCCGAGCCGCGCGTCGTAAGGCCCGCTCGCGGAGGCCGCGACCGCGCCGCTTGCGCCCGGCTCGACCTGATAAGTGAGCGTGCTCGCCCAGCGCCCGATCCAAAGCGATTGCAGTCTCGAGGTGTGGAGTTCGTACGCGAGCGCGCCCGCGGCGCTCGCCGCGAAAAGCAGAAGCCAGAGCCAGCGCGGCGGACGCCAGCCCCGCCGCGCGGCGGCGGCTTGCGCGCTCGGGGTGAGAACTGACGTTGTATCGGCGGCCATCGGTGTTCCCGGCAGTGAGATGCCCCGGGCCGCAAGGCTCGAGCCCGCGCTCGGCAGGCTCGTCGCGCGCGCCCAAGGCTCTCGAGAGTGAGTGGCCATCGCGAGCCGAAGCGTGGCGGCCGGAAGCGATGTCGCGGCGAGGGCCGCGCGGAAGGCGCGAAGCCGGCGTGGACGTGGCGGGCGCTGCCGCATCGAGAAGAGCCTCCTGCCGCTCGGCTGCACCGGGGCGCCAGCGAGCTGCTGGAGGAAATGACGTGCGGGTGGGGGGTGAGATTCGCGTCGCCCGCAAATGCGAGCACTACGCGGGTGCTACTCGCCGCCGCCCTTGTTGAAGAAGCGCTCGAAGGGCGAGCCCGTGAAGTCCGGCTTCAGGTGGAAGCCGTTCCACTGGGAGAGGCCGTCGTGCTTGCCGACCTCGACGAGCCGGAATTTCTGGAACTGCGCGCCGCCGTCGATCTTGATGGTTTCACCCGTGATGAACGCCGCCGCAGGCGAGAGCAGGAACACGATCGCGGCGGAGACTTCGCTCTCCGTGCCGAGCCGCGCCGCCGGCTGAAGGGTCGCTTCCTCCGCCGTGCGCTGCTGCACGTCGGGCGTATAGGTGAGCATCCCGCTCGAGAGGATCGTGCCGGGCGCGATGCAGTTCACCCGCACGTCCGAGCGCGCCCACTCCATCGACATCGTGAACGTCATGTTCTCGATGCCCGCGCGCGCGGCGGACATGTGGCCCATGCCGGGGTAGCCCGTCCAGATGTCGGCGAGCATGTTCACGATCGCGCCGCCGTGGTCCTGCATCCAGCCGCGGTAGACGGCGCGCGACACCAGAAAAGTGCCGTTCAGGTTGAGGTCGATGACGGTGCGCCAGCCGTTCGGCGACATCTCGGCGAGCGGCGCCACGAACTGGCCGCCCGCGTTGTTCACCAGCCCGTCGATGCGGCCGTGGCGCTCGAGCACGGCGGCGACCATCGCGTCGATCGCCTTCTCGTCGCGGATGTTCACCAGAGCCGTGCTGCACTTACCGCCGGCTTCCGTGATCTCCGCGGCGGTCTTCTCGAGCAGTTTCGCGCGCCGCGCGGCGATCACGACTTGCGCGCCGAGGGCTGCGAGCTCGTGCGCGGTGCAGCGCCCGAGGCCGGTGCCGCCGCCCGTAACAAGCACCACCTTGCCCGCGAACAGATCGCGGCGGAACACCGAATCGAACTGGCCCGCCATCGCTCAGCTCCGCCGCGTGCTTTTCGGCGGCTGATAGTCCGGCAGGCCTGGCCGCGGGCCGTCTAGCGGAACCTCTCCCCAGCTCGGCGCTCTCCCACGCAGCGGCCGGTACCAGCGCAGCTCCTCCGGATCCTCCTGATAAGTCTTCTCGCTGTCGGCGCTCGCGTAGTGGCAGGAGATCGCGCGCCGGAAACCGCTCGTGGTGTTGCGGCCAGAGCCATGCACGATCAGCGAGTGAAAGACGATCGTGTCGCCCGGCTCGCACGCGACGTGCACGCGCTCGGTCATTTCGCCTGCGCCCTTCGCGCCGAAGTAGCCCGAGTTCACGTACTCCCAGTCCATGTTCTCATGCTCGAGCAGCGGCCCGCGGTGGGTGCCCGCGCCGACGACGAGGCAGCCGTTCTCACGCGTCACGCGCTGCAGCGCCGTCCAGGTGCCGAGCACTCTGTCCGCCGGGCGGAACGGGAAATAGACGAGGTCCTGGTGCAGCGGGTGGCGCCCGTCCACGTCCGGCGGCTTGTTGATCAGCATGCAGTGGATCGACAGCAGGTTCGGGCCGAGTAGCCGCTCCACGCAGTCCAGCATCTTGGGGTGCGTGTTATAGGAATCGAGCACCGGGTCGTGCTCGAAATCCTGGATCTTCGCGATCGCGTGCAGTTCGCTCTTCGGCGCGACCGCGCCCTTCGCGACCATCACGTCGCGCATCAGCAGCGCGCGCTTTGCCACCGGCACGCGCTTCTCGACGATGTCGACGAAGCGCGCATCCCAGGCCGCGAGATCTTCAGGAGTGAAGAGCCCGCGCACGACCGTGAAGCCGCGCTCCCAGTACTCGCGAACGTGGCCGTCGGTCAGCAGTGCGTCGGACATACATCCCCCTCGGCTCCGGACGCGAGGTTATCCCGCCCGCCCGGTCAGAGCGCCTTCACCAGGAGCGCGACCGCGGTGACCAGCGTGACGAGAATGGTCCCGGCGGCGCCGACGATTCGCAGCGGGTGAGAGATCGTGTCCTTCTTCAAGCCGAGCGGATGCGCGATGCGCGCGACCACGAGTCCGGCGCCGAGGCCGTGAAGCAGGCTCGCGCCGCCGCCGTTCAGCTCGAGCAGCGCGAGCAGCAGCAACGCAAAGGGAACGTGCTCGGTCCAGTTGCCGTGTTTGCGCATGGCGAGGAGCAGATCGGGATTGCCGCCGTCACCAACCGAGATCCCGAGCTTCCCACGCATCGGGCCCACTCCGAAACCGAGCACGATCGAGATCACGGCTTGAATCGCCGCATACAGAGCAGTGATCGGAACTTGCATTGCCACGCTGTCGCCTTTCGAGTTGTTGGCGGGATCAACGAGCGCCGCGGTCAGCGAGTTGAGCGCGAAGCTGCGCGTGACGAATGGAGGTGATGGGGTAGTTCCAGATGATGAGCAGGCCTGCGAGGTAGAGCAGCATCGGGCCCGCGGAGTAGAACACGCGCAGGCCGAGCAGCGCCTCCGGCGTGTTTGCGCCCTGGGTCTGAAAACCGATCAGCGCGAGCGTGTTGAAGGCCAGGAACTGGCCGAGGGCAACGACCAGCTTTACCGCGAGCGACCACGCGGCAAAGAACAAGCCCGCGCGGTCTTCCCCGCTCTCGAGCGCGTCGAGGTCTACGACATCGGCTTTCATCGAAGCCGGCAACGCATTGAGCGCGCCGGAACCCACGCCCGAGATCATCAGGATCGTCAGCATGAGCGGGATGTCGCCCTTCCCGACGAGCATGTAGGCCAACGTGGCGCAGACCATCACCGCCATGCCGCACATCCAGGCGCGGTGCTTCTCGATGCGGCGTGCGACCGCGGCCCAGAGTGTTATGCCGAGCATCACGCACGGTAGGTAGAAGACGAGGCTCGAGGCGCTCGAACTCACTTCCTGCACGACGTGTTTCATGAAGAACGGGAACATCACGCCTTGCAGCGCGGGTCCGAGCCCGACGATCGTGAAGGCCGCCATCAGCCGTAGGAACGGACGGTTGCGGCGCATCACCGCGAGCCCGCGCAGAAAGGGAACTGCGGCGCCTGCCGTGCTGCGATCCGGCACGACGACCGCCGCCAGGATGACGAGCGCAGGCAGCAGCCAGATGGTGTAACGCGCGACGAGGCTGAGAATCTCGTCGGGCCTTCCGCCGCCGCCGAACAGCTGCTGCCAGATCGAAGGGACCAGAACAGCCAACCAGAAGCCGCCCGAGCCGGCGAGGCTTCGGAGCGTGGTGATGCGCGTGCGCTCGTGATAATCCGGTGATAGCTCCGCGCCCCATGCGTAGTACGGGATGTTGAGCATCGAGAAACCGAGCCAGAACAACACCAGCCAGATCGCGAAATACGTGGCATCGACATCCGCTGGCGGCAGAAACAAACGCCAGACCGAGAGCGCGAAGATCGGCGTGCCCGCAACAATCCAGGTCTTGCGGCGCCCGAAGCGGTTGCGCGTGCGATCCGAGAGCAGGCCGACGGCGGGGTCAATCGCGACGTCGAGCAGCCGCGCGATCATCACGATCCAGCCGACCGCGGCGAGGCTCACGCCCAACTCGGCGTACTGAAAGCCGAGGAAAAGCGTCATCACGTTGAGTGGGCCGCCGATCGCGTGTTCCACGAGCGCGTAGGCGGTGAGGCGGCCGCGCGGGAGGCGCGCGCTGGCTTCGGTCGAAGTGGGTTGCGGTGTTGCGCTCGCTTCGGCCCGCTCGACTGCACTCATTCGCGCATCCTACAACGGAGCCCGCGCGCTACGCGCGGATAGACTGCGCGCCCGGAGGCCACCGCATGCAGCGCTTGATCGCCCTTGTCCTGATGGCTCTTGCACTGCTCGTTGCAGCGCCTGCGGTCGCGCAGGAGTCCACCGCTGCCGCGCTGCCGCTCATGGAGGACGAGCTCGCCGAGCAGCGCGTGCCGGTTGCGGTGCCGGAGCCGACGCCCGCCGCGCTGCGTTATTACGAAACGGGGCATTGGGTGTGGGCCGCCAGCATCGCGCTGGGGATCGCAGTGCCTGCGCTGATTCTGTGGAGCGGGCTCGCGGGCGCATTGCGCACGCGCATCGAGCGCAGCGTGCGCTTCTGGCCGCTCGTCGCGGGCCTGTTCGTCGCCGCCTACTTCGCGCTCGACTGGTTGCTCTCGTTGCCGTTCGCTTATTTCGCTGGCTTCGTGCGGCAACACGCCTACGGCATGTCGAACCAGAGCCTCGCTGCCTGGCTGCAAGAGGACGCGATCGGCCTCGGCGTCACGATTGCGATCGGCGCGTCGTTCATTTGGCTGCCGCTGCTGCTGATCCGGCGCTTGCCGCGCATGTGGTGGCTCGCGACCGGCGCGCTGTGCGTGCCGTTCATCTCGCTGATTCTGTTCGTGAAGCCGATCTGGATCGATCCGCTCACCGACAATTTCGCCGCGATGCAGAACGCGCAACTGGAGACGCGCATCCTCGCGCTGGCGGAGCGCGCGGGCATCGAGGGCGCACGCGTCTTCGAGGTGGACAAGAGCGCCGACACGAACCGCGTGAACGCTTACGTCACGGGCTTCGGCGGCACCAAGCGCATCGTGCTGTGGGACACACTGCTCGCGAAGCTTTCGCCGGAACAAGTGCTCGTCGTGATGGGCCACGAGATGGGGCACTACGTGATGCGCCACGTCGCGATCGGGATCTGTGTCTACTCGGCGCTGCTGACGCTCGGGTTTCTGTTGCTGCACCTCAGCGCGCGCGCAGTGCTCGAGCGCAGCGGTGCGCGACTCGGCCTGCGCGGACCCTCCGACCCCGCCGCGCTGCCGCTGTTGCTCGCGCTCGCAGGGCTCGTGCAGTTCGCCCTAATGCCGGCCGCGATGGCGTTCTCGCGCCGTCAAGAGCACGAGGCCGACCGCTTCGCGCTCGAGCTCACGCGCGACAACCACGGCTGTGCGAACGCCTTCGCCTCGATGCTCGCGACGAACCTCGGCGTTCCGCGCCCGGACGCGTGGGTGGTGTGGCTGCGCAGCTCGCACCCCTCGGTGGGCGAGCGCATCGATTTCTGCAACGCCTACCGGCCGTGGGAGAACGGCGAGCCGCTGCGATACGAGCGCTTGTTTGGCAAATGAGCGGCGCGGGACTCGCGGCGTTGACGGCGGCCTCGCCCGGCGCGCGTTCATGCGCGGCGCCGTGATAGCCTCGCGCGCCATGGACGCCTCGAACCGCGCCTTCATCGACGAACTTGTTGTGGAGATCCGCAGCCGACGCAGCTTCGGCGGCCACCCGCTCTGGCACGCCATCGCCGCCGGCACAGTCTCGCGCGCGGGCCTCGCCATCTTCGCGCGCCAGTTCTACTTGCAGGTGAACGAGTTCCCGCGCGCGGTCTCAGCGCTGCACGCGAATTGCCCGTACACCGATCTGCGTCACGAACTCGCCGAGAGCTTGTACGAAGAAGAGACCGGGCGGATCTCGGGCTGCAACCTGCCGCACCCGCGGCTGTTCGGCTTGTTCGCGAGCGCAGTCGGCGTGCCGTGGGACGAACTCGTCGCGAGCGAGCCGCTGCCCTCGACGGCGGCCCTGATTCATTGGTTCGAGAACTCGACACGCAACCGTTCTTTCCTGGAAGGCGCCGCCGCCATCCAGCTCTCGGCGGAAGGCCAGGTGCCGGGCGCGTTCGGTCCCTTCGCGCGCGCGCTCGAGAAGCATTATGGGCTCTCGCGAGAAGCCGTCTCGTTCTGGGATGTCCACGAAATCGCCGACCGCGATCACGCGGACGTCGGCGACCACGCGGTCGGCCACCACGCCAACGGCGAAGACGTGCGCGCGCGCATTCGAGCGGCGGTGCGACAGTCGCTGGCCGCGTGGTGGGGCTTCTTCGATGGGATCGAGCGGGAGATCGCGCGTGCTTGAGACTCGCCCCCAGCAGATGATTCAGAGGTTTTGAAGAGGCCGCGCGGACGCTGTGCGGCTCGTCACGGAGGTGTTCGTCATGCCCGGACCGCTCGCCGGAATTCGCGTCGTCGAGATCGCGCAAGAAATTCAGGGGCCTTACGCCGCGCTGCACCTCGCCGATCTCGGCGCGGAAATCATCAAGGTCGAGGTGCCCAAGATCGGCGACCTGTCGCGCCACATGAAGATCAAGCTGATCGCGGGCCCGGACGCGAAGAACGCCGAGTTCAGCCACTACTTCCTGGCCATGAATCGCGGCAAGAAGAGCATCACGCTCGATCTCAAGCACCTCGCCGCGAAGGAAGTGTTATGGCGGCTGCTCGGGCGCGCGGACGTGCTCGTCACCAACTACCGCCCGGGCGTGCTCGATCGCTTGGGTTTTCCGTGGGACGAACTGCATCGCAGGAACCCGCGGCTGATCCTCGCGCAAGGTTCGTCGTGGGGGCCGCGCGGCCCGTGGCTGAAGCGGCCGAGCCGCGACACGCTCGCCCAGGCCGTCGGCGGCCTGATGGCGAAGACGGGGCCCGAGGGCGCGCCGCCCTATCCGGCGGGCGCGCTCGTGGCGGACCACTCTGGGGCGCTCACGCTGCTCGCCGGAATTCTCGCCGCGCTGTTCGCACGCGAGCGCACGGGCCGCGGACAAAAAGTCGATGTCTCGATCTACGGCACCGTAATGGCGCTCCAGCCGATGGAGATCGGCTTCACCTCGCTCTCGGGGCTCGAGACGCCGCGCGCTGGGCGCGGCCATCAGTTCTTGCACGGCGTTTGGGGCGCGTTCCCTACCCAAGATGGGCACGTCTGCCTCGCGGGCGTCGACGACAAACGCTGGCCCGCGTTCTGCGAAGCGCTCGGCATCACGCACCTGCGCGACGATCCCGCCCACGACAACATCACGCGCAATTATCACGGCACGACCATCTCGGACGTGCTCGACGCGATCTTCCCAACGCGCACGACCGCGGACTGGATGGAGCGCCTGACCGCGATCGACGTGCTCGCCGCGCCGGTCGCGAGCTATCAGGAAATTCTCGCGAGCGAGCAAGCGGCGGCGAACGGCTACATCGCCGAGATGGAGCACCCAGAACTCGGGAAGATTCGCGTCGTCGGCTCGCCGCTCGGTCTTTCTGAGACGCCCGTCACAGTTTCTGGCCCGCCACCCGAACTCGGCGCGAACACCGAAGAGATTTTGCTCGACGCGGGTTTCACATGGGACGAGGTCGAGGCCTTGCGGACGAGTGGCGCGACGTGAAGCTGTACCCCCAACGACACCGGGGGTGACATGATGAACGTCCGCATTTCTCTTGGCTTTGGGATCGGCCTGCTCGCCGGCCTACTTGTTACGTCCGGCTGCGCCTCGAACGGCGGGAGCAGCGCGGGCCGCCCCTCTGCGACCGACACCGCGCCGGGCGCCACGTACGAGCAGGACACGGTGCTACGCCAAGCCGAAGGAGTCTTCGGCGAAGGCGCCGAAGGCATCGGCGACCTGATCGAGCGCTCGTTCAAAAAGTTCGGCCGCCCAAACGCCGTGATCCGCGGCGAAGAAGGCGGCGGCGCGTTCGTCGCCGGCCTGCGCTACGGCAAAGGCCGACTCTTTTTCGCGGGCGGCGGCGCCCGCAAGATCTACTGGCAGAGCCCGTCGATCGGCTTCGACGCCGGCGGCAACGCCGCGAAGACCTTCATCATGGTCTACAACCTGAAGAGCACGCAGGATCTCTTCCAGCGCTACCCGGCGGTCGACGGCAGCCTCTATTTCATCGGCGGCGCCGGCCTCAATTACAACCAGATCGACGACACCGTGCTCGCGGTCATTAGGGTCGGCGTCGGCTGGAGAGCCGGCGTGAGCGTCGGCTACCTGAAGTTCACGCCCGAAGTGACCGTGAACCCATTCTGACGCACTTACTCGAACCCCCGCATCAACAACATCAGCGTGTCGTACTCCAGCTCCGCCACCCGCCGTCCGCTCGCGGCCAGCACGATCGAAGGCACCGAGCCGTCGAGGTGCTGCTTCGCCTGGCCGGCGAGGCCGAGCCCCCAGCGCAGCGTGCCCATCGCCTTCCACCACTGGAAGCGCGGCTCGTCCCAGTCGCCGCCGGCGGCCTGATAACCCGCGCGCAGGTCTTCGCGCGTCCCAAAGCCGCCTACCTCGAGCGAGTCATTACGGAAACGCCACATGCGCTGGCAGACCCAGCCGGTGTCGTCCATCGGGTCGCCGACGTGGCACACCTCCCAGTCGAGCGCGGCGCGCAGGCCGTCGGCGCCGACGATGATGTTGCCGTTGCGGAAGTCGCCGTGGACGACCGTGAGCCGCTTCGGCGCTGGCGGACGATTGCGCTTCAGCCAGTTGAAGCAGAGCGTGAAGACCGGTGACGGCTGGAGGAGATCGTCGAGCAGGCGGCGGGCGTTGGTGAGGCTCACCTCGATCGGATCGCCAGCCGGGCGCGGCGCGAGCGGATGCACGCCAGCCGGGTCCGCTGCGTGAAGTCTCGCGAGCGCCGCGCCGCACTGCCGGGCGAGTCTCGACCCGAGACCTGGCGTTTTCTCGACGAGCCGTAACACCTGGCGCGGGATCGTTTCGCCCGCGATGCGCGAGGTCAGGAAAAACGGGCCGCCCACGAACGAAGTGTCGCTGCTGACGCCGTGCACGTGGGGAACGGGCATGCCCGCGGCCTCAGCCAGCTGGAGGTGCGACGCCTCCACTTCGATCGGGAGAATCTGCATCGCCGCGAACGGCACGATCGTCGCGACGAGGCCGATGCGCTCGCTGCCGGAGACCGCGTCGAAGAGCACGTTGCGGCGCCGCGCGCCCGCCGATGCGAGCTCCACATTTTCGAGCGCGACCGGCTTGCCCCATTTCTGTGACAGGTAGGCGGCGAGGCCCTTCTGCGTCTGATCGAGAACGCTCACGTCAGTTGCTCGCCTGAGAAGTCGTAGTCGTCGTGACCGGGCTTCGCGATCGCGAGTTTGCCGCGCACGATTTCGAGCAGCGCGGGGACGGCGCGCTGCTCCAGCGCCGCGTCGTGACTCGCCTCGAGGCGCGCGACCAGCGCGGCGCTGAGCGCGCGCGCATCGCGTCCGTTCGCGGTCTCACCGAGCACACTCGCGAGCAGCCGCGTTTCGCGCGCCTCCTGCGCCGCGCCGAGCGCCGCTTCGCGTTCGAGGATGCGGCACAAGTTGCCCGCGACGCGCACCTGATGCTTCAGGCCGCCACTCGTCGCTTCGAGCACCGCGCCTTCGAGCAACTCCGCAATGGTTGCGAGCAACTCGCTCGCGGTAGGTCGATCCTGCATGTGCGCTCCCGCCTAGAGGCCGCAGCATATCGCCGCAACCCGCGCGCTTTCGACCGCTCGCGTCCGCCCCGCACTGCAGCGAGACCGAAAGGGGTCAGACCCCTTTCGGTCTCGCTTTTCGGAAGTGTCCGGTCGCGTCCGCGCTCAGCGCAGGGCCGGCATCACCTCGGCGGCGAGCCGCTGCACCGCGGCGCCGGCTTCCTTTCGGTCGACGCCCGCGGTGGGGCCGATCAGCACGAGCTTCGTGAGGCCTAGGCCTACGAGTTCGCGCAGGCGCGCAATGCACGCGGCCGGCGGGCCCACGACTGCGAAGCGGTCGACGAACGTCGGCGAGAGCAGGCTCGCCTGCGCGGAATCGCCGCGCGTGTGCTGCGTCATGTGGTAGCCGCGGTGCAGCTCGCCGAGGACGCTGCGCTGCTCGTCGCTCGCGGGGCCGGCGACGTCGCCATGCATTACGGAGAAGCGCGCGAAGGTGGAGAGCCCGCCGCGGACGAGCGAGCGCGCGACCGCGACGTCGGGGTGCGTGGCGACGTTCACGAACGCGCCGATGCGTAGCGCTGCGGGGTCGCGGCCAGCGGCGCGCGCGGCCTCGCGCGTTTGCGCGATGCCCCACGCGATGCGCGCCGGGTCCGCGCCCACCGCGAGCAGCACGCCGTCCGCGTGCCGCGCCGCGGCCGCAATCACGCGTTGGCCGGTGCACGCGACTTCCACCGCCACTTTCGCGAGATCGCTCGGGCGCGAGTGGAGCATGCTCGCCTTCGGCGCGTCGGCGAGGCCGAGCGAGGCGACCGGCGGCGCCGCGCGCTCGTCGAACGACACCTGCTCGAACGGCAGCGCATCGCCGCGCAGATACGCCTGAAGCTCGACGAGGTAGCGCTCGAGCACGGCGACGCGCGCGGGCGCGCGACCGAGGTGCGCGAGCGCGGAATCTCCGCGCCCAATGCCGAGCACCGCGCGCCCGCCGGAGATCGCGTGCACGCTCGCGATCGCAGAAGCGGTGGCCGCGGCGTGGCGCGTCGCCGGGTTTGTTACGCCCGTCATCAGCTTGACGCGCTCCGTCTCACGCGCCGCGAGCGCGAGCGCCACGTACGGATCGCCCGAGAGGTTCTGCGAATCCACCACCGCGAAGCCGTCGAAGCCCGCGCGTTCGGCGCGCTGCGCTTGCTGCGCGGCGCTGCGCGCGTCCGCAACGCCTAGGGTCCACAGCTCGAGCGAGGGAGCGCTCACGCGGCGCCGCCCAGTCTCGCGATTTCTTCCGCCGAGAAGCCGGCTTCGCCTAACACCTCGGCCGTATGCTCGCCGAGCTGCGGCACGCCGCGGCGCACGTCCGTCGGCGTCTCCGAGTAGCGCGGTGGCGAGCGCAGCACGTGCAGCGCGCCCGCGTGCGCGTCGGGCAGCTCCACGAGCACGCCGTTCGCGACGGCCTGCTCGTCCGCGAAGAAACCCCGCATGTCGTGGATCGTCGCGATCGGCGCCTCGAACTTGCGCGCGCGCGCGACGATCTCCGCGTTGCTGTGCTTGCCGATCTCGCCCGCGATCATCTCGTAGAGCGCGGGCGCGTTCTGAATGCGCGCGATCAGGCTGCCGAAGCGCGCGTCGCCGATCAGCTCCTCACGGCCGAGCACGCGACACACCGCTTCGAACTGGCGGTTCTCGATGATCACGATCGCGACGTGTCCGTCCTGCGTGGCCCAAGCGCGGTAGAGCCCGTCGCCGACGCTCGGCGGCGGAGGCGGCGGCTCGCCGAACAGGCGCGGCCCTAACACGTCGGGCAGCAGAAAGCTCGCGAACGCATCCAGCATCGGCACGTCGACGCGTTGACCTCTGCCGCTGCGCTCGCGCGCGAACAGCGCCGCGAGCGTCGACCAGGCTGCCGTCATGCCGCTGGTCTTGTCCGCCAACAAGTTCGGGATCAGCTTTGGCGGGCCCGCGCCGCCGAGCACGCGCGCAAAGCCGCTGCGCGCCTGGATCACCATGTCGTAAGCCGGTTGCCCCGCATCGGGGCCGTCGGGCCCGAAGCCGCTGATGGCGACGTAGACGAGCCGCGGATTGTCTTGCGCGAGACGCTCGTAGCCGAGCCCGAGGCGTTCCATGACGCCCGGCCGGAAGTTCTCGAGCACCACGTCCGTGTTCGCGGCGAGCCGGAGAAACGCTCGCTGCGCATCGGGCTGCTTGAGGTCGAGCACGACGCTGCGCTTGTTGCGGTTCAATTGTGCGAACAGGCCCGTCACGCTGCCGCGGCGTTCGCCCATCACGCGCGTCGAGTCGCCCGCGGGCGTCTCGATTTTCACGACCTCGGCGCCGAGATCGCCGAGGATCTGGGCGCAGAACGGGCCCGAGACGATGGTGGAGAGATCGAGCACGCGAACGCCGCGCAGCGGCCCCGTGCTCTCGCTGCCAATCGCGACGCGCATGGATGACATGCGGGCCAGCCTATCACGGCGCGGCGAGCGATCGGCGCGCGCGATCGGGCTTCGCGCCCGCGCTCGCTTGTGGCGCACGCCGCGCAGCGCACGCCATCCTGCGCACCCCGCAACCAGGAGCGCGCCATGCCTGACCCTTACGCCGAGTACACCGAGCTGAAGTTCGAGCGGCCGAGGCCGGGCGTGCTCGCCGTCGTGCTCGACGGCCCGGGTCTCAACAGCGTGAACCCACGCATGCACCGCGAACTTGCCGACGTCTGGCGCACGATCGACCGCGACCCCGAGGTGCGCATCGCCCTAATTCGCGGCGCCGGAAAAGCCTTCTCCGCGGGCGGCAGCTTCGACCTAATCGATGGCGTGATTGGCGACCACGCCACGCGGCTGCGCATCATGCGCGAAGCGCGCGACCTCGTATACAACCTGATCGACTGCAGCAAGCCGATCGTTTCGGCGATTCACGGGCCCGCGGTTGGCGCGGGCCTCGTCGCCGGCCTGCTCGCGGACATCTCGGTGGTGGGCCGCACAGCTCGCATCATCGACGGGCACACGCGCTTGGGCGTCGCCGCCGGCGATCACGCCGCGATCTGCTGGCCGCTGCTCTGCGGCATGGCAAAGGCGAAGTACTACTTGCTCACGTGCGACATGCTGACGGGCGAGGAAGCGGAGCGCATTGGACTCGTCTCGCTGTGTGTGGACGACGCGTTGGTGCAGGAGCGCGCGCTCGCGATCGCGGAGCAGCTCGCGAACGGCGCGCAGAGCGCGCTCCGCTACACGAAGCAAACGCTCAACGCGTGGTACCGAAACTTCGGCCCTGCGTTCGATGCCTCGCTCGCGCTCGAGTTCATCGGCTTCGCCGGCCCCGACGCGCGCGAAGGCGTCGCCTCCCACCGCGAAAAGCGCCCGCCCAAGTTCGGAGGCCCCACCGGCGAGTAGCCCGAGCGAAGCCCCGGAAAGGCAATTCGGGGACGTTCTTGCCTTTTCGCGAGACGCGCGCGCATCACATCCAGGCGTCGTCGCGGAGCCCGAGTCTCGGCCACGGCCCGTAACAGATCGGCTGGCAGTTGCCGACGCCCACGCCGCCGCCGACCGGGTCGATCACGCGCACCGCGGTGTCGCGGATCTGATGCAGGCGGCGCGCCGTCGCAAGCTGCGTGCAGTCGCGGATGCGCTCGCCGTCGAGGTGGCTCGCGCCGCGCCACTCGCCGTGATGATGCCCGTCGAAGCCGAAGTAGAGGCCTGCGCCGAGTTGCACGCCGGTGTCGCCGAGCACTTCAAGCGTGATCGGCCGCTCGCTGCCGTCGGCCATGCGGCCGAGCAGCCGGCCACCGAGCAGGCGCCGGTTATCAGGGTCAAAGCTCAGTTCTGGCGCGAGATCGACGATCGCTTCCTCGCGCCCGTCCGGGTGTTCGATCTTCGAGGTGACGTGCTTCTGCGTGAAGCCCGGGCCCTCGGTGAGCGTGTAGTGGAGGAACATCCCGTAGCGCGACCCGTCCGGGCGCGTGAGCAGCAGCGGGCACCAGATCATCTGGAAGCCGAAGCCCGGCGGAATGGCGGGCCGTGGCTTGGTGTCGTGCGGCGGCGTGCCGACGTCGTAGCGCACGCCCCAGGAGTGATCGCGCGTCGAGACCCACTCATCAGGCTCGAGCGCGATGCGCTGGCCATCGAGTTCGAGCCAACCGGAGCAAGTGCCGATCTGGTGATAACGCACCAGTTCCGCGGACATGCGGAAGTCGTGGCGCATGAACGTGCGCTCCTCTACAGCCGGCTGCAGCGCGGCCTCGAACAGCCAGTCGAAGGCGAGCGGCTGGCAGACGTTCCGCTCGAGCCGAAAGCGAACTCTCCGCAGCGGCTCGACGACTTCATAATGGATCGGCCCCGCGAACACGCGCACCGGATCCGCTGCCAGCTCGCGGCTCGCGCGCACCGTGAGCTGCTCCTTCCCGCGCGAGAGCGCCGCGTAACCGTCCATCACGTTGCGGTTCGGGTATTTGCCGATGCCGAAGCCGAGTTGCAGCGAGCCGTCGCGCGCCATCGCCATCGCGCAAACTTTCTCGGTCCACGCGGGGTCGCTCGTGCCCACGTGCGCGAACGTCTCCGCGATTTGGTGCGCGAAAGTTTCGTCAGCGGGCAGAATGGGTCCGATCGGATTCGTCACGTGCGCCTCTCGATGCCGGTTACTGCCAGTACGTGCCCGCGAGCATTTGCTCGAGCAGCGAGCGGTGCGGGATCGTGGCGTCGAGGTCGGCGGGCCAACTCGCTTCGCCGAAGTGGACCGCGCGTGCTTGGATGCGCGCCATGATGATGCCGTGGCGGAGCGCGGCGTACGTCTCGTACCAGCGCAGGTCGATGCGCCGGCCTGTTAGGCGCGCGTACTCGGCAGAGACGTCCGCGGCGCGCAGAAAGTCCGGCATACCGGGCAGGCCCGCGCTGCGCGCGATCATCTGGAAGAACGCGTGCAGGAACACCAGCCAGCCGAGATCGAGGCCGCGCGGGCCGGGAGCTGCCATCTCCCAATCGAGCACGGCGGCGGGCGTGAAGCCGTCGTAGAGCACGTTGCCGATGCGCGAATCGCCCCAACTGATGACGCTCGCGCCCTCGTCCGCGGGCCAGTGCGCTTCGAGCCACGCGAACGCGCTCTCGAGGGCGGGGTAACGGCGGGTTTGACACATCCAGTCGTAGAAGCGGCGCTGATTTTCGACGTGGCGGCGTAGCGCGGTCGCGCCGGGCAGTGCGAACTCGAGGAAGCTCGCGCCGGATTTATCAGGGTCGATCGCGTGGAGTCTCGCGATCGCCGCGATCGTCGAGTCCTGAAGCGTGCGCTGTTCGGCGGGGCTCGCTTCCGAGAGCCAGCTGCCCATCGGGTAGGGCATGATGTCCGGCGGCACACGGCCCGGCGCGCGATCCATCAGGAAGAATGGCGAGCCGATCTGCCCGGCGTCGAGTTCGAGCCAGCGCACGTTCGGAGCTGGCACGCCGCCGCGCGCCGCGATTTGCATCACGCGAAACTGTGCAGCGAGGTCGTAGTGCGGAAAAACCGGCACGTCGCGCGGGTCGGGCGCCACGCGCGCCACGAACGGCGCCGTGCGCTCGGCGCCAGCTTCGCGCCACGTCGCGTCGAAGAGCAGCGTCTCGCTCGACATCCCCGTGCCGGACGGGCTCGCGAGCTTCGCGATGCGCACACCCGGCAGCTTCGCCCCGAGCCACTGCTCGAGCCGCGCGCGCGTCTGCTCGAGATCGCGCGTCGAGCGCTTCGGGCTCTTGATCTCATCCGCCATCGCGCGCCTCCATTCGCCGAACGCGCCACGCTAGCGCGACCCCCAAAAGGCAATCGGGGACGTTCTTGCCTTTTCACCGTCGCGGTCTGCTCGCAACGGAAAGGCAAGAACGTCCCTGATTGCCTTTTCCGCCGGCCCGAAGGAGGGGCGGGCGCTCTTGCTGCGCTTCCTGTTCACGCACGCGGATACGGTCGCGGTGGTGCACGAGTCTTACGCGGGACCTGTGCCCGACTGTTTCGTGGTTACCGGCATCACGCCGCCGTCTGCGGACGCGCCCGGCCGGTCGGTTTGCCCAATCGACGATTTCTCCGTCGAGCCCACAGGCGCATGGCCTCGAGTCGGCGGTGTGCTGCTCGATGCCGCCGTCGCCGAAGACAAACGCTGCGGCGCGCCGCTCACCTCGATCGTCGCGCCGTATCCCGACGCGCGAAAGCGCGCGTTCCTCGCTTCATGCGGTTTCACGGTGACGAGCGAGGAGCAAACTCGCTGGAATGACGAAGCGCGCGGGCGTGCGCGCTATCACGGTGCCGGCGTTTCGCTCTTCACTGCCTCGGCCGGCGATTCATCCAAACGACTGACGATATTCCTGTGCAAGTCGTCGAGACCTAGCTGCAATGTCTTCATCCACTGATTTTCGGTCGCTGCTTGCGCGCCGACCCGCGCGCTGGCCTTGAACTCCTCGCTGTCGTCGAATGGCGCGATGCCGCCTTTGAGGCGAACGAGTCCGTCAAACTCCATGTGAATCGCCCAGAAGCCCGGTGAGAACCACATCCAGAACTTCTCGATGTCCGCTTCGAGTGGAACCGCGGTGTCGAATCCCGAGTCGCCTTCATCGAGCACCCGGAAGCCTCCCTCGCGCAAACCCTTCTTTAACGTTGCAGCCACGAGCTCGGAGACGGTGTCCCCTTCTGGTAGGAGGATGTCACCGAGGGCCTTTCCGTAGGAATTACGCTTACGGGCGATTGCGCGTGAGCTCACAGCGGGATCGTTGATCTCCCCTCCCTTCAACGAAGGAATCGAGGGTGTTCTGGGCGCGAGTTCGAACTTCCGCGCGTCGGTCACACGCACGAGCTTCACTGCGGCGCCGCTTTCGGGATTCGCGCTCTGGACGATTGGCGTGACCACCACGCCACGCGAGGTCGCGCACCCGGCTAGCAGGACGAGCAGCAGCGAACTCGCGAGCGACCATTGATGAGATCTCGACGACTGGCGCATCAGGATTCCTCCCGCGCGCAGTCTCTCACAGCGGGCTGGCGAAGGGGATCTGTTTCGCCTCTCTTGCGCACGCAGACGAGACCAATCTCTCCGTGGCATCATCGCGCCGCTCTGTCTGGAGGCTCTCATGCGCACCACGCACCGCTCGCTCTGTCGCTTTTGCCACGCACACTGCGCGGTGAAAGTGGATGTCGAGGACGGGCGCGTCGCCAAAGTAATTGGGGACAAGGACGATCCGCTCTACGCGGGCTTCAGCTGCGCGAAGGGGCGCGAGGTGCCGCGGCAGATGGAGCACGCGGATCGGCTGCTCCATTCGCAGCGCCGCCGCCCGGATGGCACGCACGAGCCGATCGCGAGCACACAGGCGATTCGTGAGATCGCGGAGAAAGTGCAGCGCATTCTCGATCGCGATGGCCCGCGCGCGATCGCGGCGTACACCGGCACCTACTCGTTCCCGTATCCGCCCACGCAGCCGATGGGCTGGGCGTTCATGGACGCGATCGGCTCGCCCATGCGTTTCACCTCGAACACGATCGATCAGCCGGGCAAGACGATCGCGCTCGCGCTGCATGGCAGCTGGGGCGCGGGCCCGCAGGTCTTCGACGACGCCGATACCTGGTTGTTACTGGGGATCAACCCGCTGATCGCGATGAGCGGCGGCATCCCGAACACGAATCCGGCGAAGCAACTGCACCAGGCGAAGAAGCGCGGTCTGAAGCTGATCGTGATCGATCCGCGCCGCACGGAGTGCGCCGAGCACGCGACCGTGCACTTGCAGCCGAGACCGGGCGAAGACCCGACGATCCTCGCGGGTCTCTTGCGCGTGATCCTCAGCGAGGGGCTGAACGACAAGCGCTTCGTGGACGAGAACGTGCGCGGTCTCGAGGCGCTGCGCGCTGCGGTCGAGCCGTTCACGCCCGAGTACGTCGAGCGCCGCGCCGACGTGCCCGCCGCGGATTTGATCCGCGCCGCGCGCATCTTCGCGAGCGCGAAGCGCGGCTGCGCGAACGCGGGCACCGGCCCCAACATGGCCGGCCACGGCAACGTCACCGAGTACCTCTTGCTCGCACTGATTACGGTATGCGGCCGCTGGCTGCGCGCCAGCGAGCGCGTGCCGAACCCCGGCGCGCTCCTGCCGCAGTTCCCTGCGAAAGCGCAGGCCAACCCGCCGTGGCAGGCGCACGGCTACGGCGAGAAGCTGCGCGTGCGCGGCTTCACCGACGCCGCGTGTGGGCTCGCCACCGCCGCGCTCGCGGAAGAGATTTTGCTCGATGGGCCAGGCCAGGTGAAGGCGCTGTTCGTGCTCGGCGGCAACCCGATGCTGGCGTGGCCGGATCAGAAGAAGACCCACGCCGCGATGCAAAAGCTCGAGCTGCTCGTCACGCTCGACATCAAAATGAGCGCGACCGCGAGACTGGCTCATTATGTCGTGGCGCCGAGAGTCGGCTACGAGGTGGCAGGTCTCTCGCTGCCGAACGAGACGCTCAGCTTTTTCGGCGTCGGCTTCGGCTACACGCAGCCCTACGCGATGTACGCGCCGAGACTCGTCGATCCACCCGCAGGCTCGGACCTCATCGAAGACTGGGAACTCTTCTACGGCCTCGCCCAACAACTGGGCAAGCAACTGAGACTCTCGTCGTCCTTCTCTTGGGGCCCGGCCGCGAGCGAGAGCCCGACGCTGCTCGACATGACCCACAAGCCGACCACCGACGAACTCTACGAGCTGCTCTGCAAAGGCTCGCGCATCCCACTCGCGACCGTGAAGCAAGCCGGCCGCGGTGCGCTCTACCCCGACGAGTCGATCGTCGTTCTGCCCAAAGACGCGGGGTGGGAAGCCAAGCTCGACATCGGCAACCCCTACTTGTTGGGGGAGCTCGGCGAGATCGTGCGCGAGCCGCTCGCCCGCGACACGAGCTTCGCTTACCGCCTGGTCTCGCGGCGGCTGCAAGACATCTACAACTCGAGCGGCCGCGACATCCCGCGCCTCACGCGCAAGTGGGCTTACAACCCGGCGTTCATGAACCCCGCGGATCTCGAGAGGGAGAGCCTCGCGCCAGGCGACACCATCGAGATCGCGAGCGGCTACGAGCGAATCCTGGGCGTCGTCGAGAACGATCCGAGCGTGCGCGCTGGCGTGATCTCGATGGCGCACGCGTTTGGCGGGTTGCCCGAAGAAGCCCACAACGTGCGCGCGCTCGGCAGCAACACCGGCGCCTTGATACCCGTGGACCGCGACTACGACCCGATCAGCGGGATTCCGCGGATGAGCGCGATTCCGGTAAATGTGCGGCGCGTGAAAGGGCTGTGACGGACAACCGGGACCTTCAAGGAGTCGCCACGCTCGAGTTGCTGCGGTTGTACGCCGGCGTCCTCGACGAACTCAAACGGCGGGGCGTGACACGGAGCACGAACAACCCTGTCGCCGACTACACCGAGAAACTCGGTGTCGATCGTCTCGGCTTCGCGCGAACAGCCAAGGCTACGCCCGGCCACGATGCGGTGGACTCGTCGGGTCTCCGGTACGAGATCAAGGCGCGTCGTGTGACGCCTCACAATCGTTCGACACAGCTGAGTGCGATTCGAGATCTATCAAAGCGACGGTTTGACTTCCTCATCGGTGTGGTCTTTCGCGAGGATTTCTCGGTCGACTACGCAGCGATCGTCCCACACGAGGTCGTCGTCGAACTCGCGACATTCGTGGAGCACACGAACTCCCACCGTTTTCTGCTTCGCCCCGCGATCCTCGAGGATTCGAGAGTTCGCGAGATTACGACAGAGCTACGGGCAGCCCGCGCCTGACGCCTACTCCAACACGCCCTTCTTCCCCAGCCCCGCAATCTTCTCCTCGCTGTACCCCAGCAGTTCCTTCAGCACATACGCGTTGTCGCGTCCGAAGTGAATCGCGCTCTTCGGGCGCAGCGGTTCGAGTTCGCTCAGCAGGATGCGGCCGTTCTCGACAAATGTGGTCTGATAGATCGAGTGGGCAGTCTCGATCCAATGCCCGCGGTGATGCATCTGCGGGCAGGCGTAGAGGCCCGCCGTGTCGAGCACTTCGTGCGCGGGCACGCCGCGGGCTTGCAGCGCGCGCTCGATCGCGCCTGGCTCGCGCTCGGCGCACCACGCAGTGACCGCGGCGCTCGCGAGCCCGCGCTCGTCGCGGCGAGCGATTAGGTCAGCGCGCTGCATCTCGGCGCACAGCTCGCGCCAATCGCGCTCATCGCGCACGGCGATCGCAACCCAGCGGTCCTTGCCCGCGCAGGCAAACACGCCGTGCGGGAAGTAGAGCTCGTCCTCGTTGGCATTTCCGCGCAGAACGCGGCCGTTCACCGTGAAATCGAGGTAACCGGGCGCGGCGAAGTGCAGGGCGCTCTCGGCCTGCGATTGGTCGACGCGCTGTCCGTGGCCGCTCCGGCGTTGCTCGTCGATGGCGCACATCAGCGCGAGCGCGTTGTATCGCACGGCGATGAAATCCGTGTACGCGGCCCACGGGCCGGAAGGAATGCCGCCGGGCTCGGCAGCGAGGGTCATGAAGCCCGTAACAGATGCCGCCAGGTTCCCGAAGCCGGTGAAGCCCCGCCACGGCCCGGTCTGACCCATGAGGCACGATTCGAGCAAGATCGCGCGGGGGTTCAACTGGTGGATCGTCTCCCAGCCGAGGCCGAGCTGGTCGAGCACGCCGGGGCCGAAGGAGTCCGTAATCACATCGGCCCAGCGCACGAGGTCGAGAACGGTCTCGCGGCCCTCGGGCGTGTGCATGTCGATGGTCACGCCGAGTTTGTTGGCGTTGGCGCTCTGGAACGCGCCCGCGCCTTCGGGGTGCGGGTTCGCGAACTGATACGGCGGGATCACGCGCAGCGTGTCGATGTGTTTGCTCGATTCGACGTGCACGACGGTCGCGCCGTAATCGGCGAGCACGCGCGTCGCGCCGGGGCCGGCGAGCACCCAAAACAAGTCGAGCACTTTCAGGCCCTCGAACGGCAGTGCGCCGGCAGAGCCGAGGCTTGTCGCGCCCGTTCCGAGCGACGCCTCCGCAAGGGAGAGCGGCTTCATCCGCCGGTCCCCATGTACTTCTTCCGTGTGCTCGCCGAGGCGCGGCGCGCGGCGCGTGAAGCGCAGCGGCGTCTCGGAGAATTTCGCCCACGCGCCCGGATGCGCGACCGGCGCGCCGTCGATCGGGCTCGGCAGCTTCACCGCAAACTCGCGCGCCGCCAGCTGCGGGCTGCTCACGATCTCGCCGAGATCGAACACGGGTGCGACCAGCAGCCGCCGCTTGACGGATTGCTCCATCAGTTCGGCATTGGTCTTGGTTGAGAAGAACTCGCGCAGCACTCGGTCGACTGGCTCGTACGCCGTCTCGGGCAGCGTGCCACGGCCAATGCGCATCGCGAACGTGTTCCAGTCTTCGTCGACGAGCGCCGGGTCGCAGCGGCTCTCTTCCACGAGCCAGCCCAACAAGCGCTTCATGAAGTGACCGGTCGAAGGCAAGAATGCGGGGCCGAGCACGACCCAGCCGTCGAGGGTCTGATAACGCGTGCGCAGGAACGCGCCCTTCACGAACGCGCCGCCCGAAACGCGGCGCGCGGGCGTCTCGCCGATCGCGACATCCAGCGCCCTGAACTGCGTCGCCAGCGTGGTCGAGTGCTGCATCGCGACGTCGACGTGCTGCCCGCGCCCGCTGCGCGCACGAGCGAAGTGCGCGATCAGCGCGCCGAGCGCGCCGTCCGCTGCGGCGTGGAGCCCGGCCTGGGGAATCGCGGCGCGCACGGGCCGGCCATCGGCTTCGCCTGACAAGAAGAGCGAGCTGCCCGCCGCGAGGCCAATTAGGTCCGTAGCGGCGTAGTGCGCCTTCGGGCCGTCTTGCCCGAACGCGCTGATCGAGACGTAGATGAGCGCCGGGTTCCGCGCGGCGAGGTCGGCATCGCCGAGACCGAGCGCCGCCAGCTCGCCCGGCGCCGCGCTCTCGATCAAAAAGTCCGCGCCGAGGGCGAGGCGCCTCAGCTCGTCGCTGCCGGTCTGAGTGCTTAGGTCGAGCACTGCGCTGCGCTTGCCGCGCGCCCACGCCCACCAAGTGAGCGAGCGCTCGGGGTCGCGTACGTCGCCCGCGAACGGCCCGCGCCGCCGCGCGCTCGATCCGCCCGGCGGCTCGATCGCGATCACGTCGCAGCCGAGGTCGGCGAGCAGCTGCCCGCACAGGATTCCGTCTTCGCTCGCGAGGTCGAGTACGCG
>JANNDT010000496.1:0-1590 GCA_031387905.1 Deltaproteobacteria bacterium | reverse complement strand
TCCCACGGGTTATTGGACGGCGTGGGGCGGGCAATTCGAACAGCTGGAATCTGCGACCCGACGCCTCCAGATCGTCGTGCCCCTCGCCCTGCTCCTGATTTTCGGGATTCTGACCACGACCTTCGGATCGGCTCGTCATGCCGCGCTCATCTTCAGTGGCGTTCCGCTGGCCTGGACGGGCGGAATCTTTGCGCTGGTGGCGCGCGGGATTCCGCTCTCGATCTCCGCCGGCGTCGGTTTCATCGCGCTCTCGGGCGTCGCGGTCTTGAATGGTGTCGTGATGATCTCGTTCATGAACGAGTTGCGCGGTCAGGGGCGGGACGTCGAGGCGGCGGTGCGCGAAGGGGCGCTCACGCGACTGCGGCCAGTCCTGATGACGGCGCTCGTGGCAGCGCTCGGTTTCGTTCCGATGGCGATTTCCGCGGGCGCGGGCGCCGAGGTGCAGCGCCCGCTCGCGACGGTCGTGATCGGCGGGATCCTCTCGTCGACGGCGCTGACGTTGCTCGTCCTGCCCGTGCTTTACACGATCGTCGAGGGGTCGCGTCGCGATGACAAGGCCTCGACGGAGATCCGCGCAGCGGGGCCGAGCTGACGCCTATGCATGGCGGGGGCCGTGGTGCGCGATGCCGCACACGAGAGAACCACCAGGCGTGATCGTGGCGGTGATGGACGTCGGGCCAGTGGGGGTGGGCGTGACTCAGTTCTTCGTGTCGGCGACTAACCTCCCCCATCAGGCGGGCACTCAATCGCTGGCCCTACCAGCCTGGGGCGTCTATTCTCCGTTTGGGAGCGCATCATGGACAAGTCCCTCGTTAGCCAAGACTCAGAGATCATGAGCGGAGCGTTGTGCTTTACAGGCACTCGCGTACCGGTGAAGAACCTCTTCGACTACTTGGAAGGGTCATCCTCGCTCGAGGAATTCTTGAAGGATTTCCCCTCGGTGTCACGCGAACGCGCGGTTGCTGTTCTCGAGGCGGCTCGCGCAGGTCTGGTTGTCGATGCGGCTGCTGCTTGACGAGTCGGTGCCTGTCACGCTTCGGCGTCACATGCCGAATCACGAGGTTCGAACCGCCGTCGAGATGGGGTGGTCAGGCTTCAAGAACGGCAAGCTCCTTGCCCTTGCCGGTTCCTCGTTCGAGGCGTTCATCACGGTCGACAAAAACATGCCTTTCCAGCAGAACCTTGCGGCCCTCCCGATCGCGCTCATCGTGCTTGACGCACCGTCCAATGAAGTTCACATGCTCAGACCATTGCTTCCCGCTCTCGAGAGGGAACTCGTCTCCCTGCGACCCAATAGCTACGTGCTCGTACGCGCCGAAGCCGGACCGGCGACTGTCTGATCCTCTCCCGAACGAATCACGAGGACCTCCGCCTCTGCTTGATGCGCGCCGCCGCAGCACGAACGAGCGGCTCGAGCGCTTCGTCGGGAAACGGGTAGACCGAGCTCGAGTTGATCTCGCAGAGCACGTACGTGTCGGCGCCGGATGCCGTCTTCGGTCCGAGCAGGAAGTCGGCGGCGCAGAGCATGGGTAGCGCGGCCGTGTCGATCTGGAGCAGCGCCTGCATCTGGGGCACCCATTCGGATTCGAG
>JANNDT010000484.1:0-11421 GCA_031387905.1 Deltaproteobacteria bacterium | reverse complement strand
GAGCCCGCGCGTCATCTCGCCGTTCATGGCGTTGCGCTTGTCCGGGCGATCGAGCCGCGCGATCAACACGCGGCCGCGGCGTTCGGTGATTACGGGCATCGGCTCCTCCACCAGACGCGAGAGTTAGCTCGCCGCCGCCTCGCGCAGCACGCGCTCCCAGAGCGCAGTGACGCCGAGCTCTCTTGCCCAACGCTCGATGTAAGCGCGGTCGAGTTCGGCGCCGCGGAGCTCGATAATTCCCGCGGCATCCCGCAGGGGCTGCTCGCGCTCGTGGTGCAGCGCTCGCACGAGCGCCCCGACGACCGCGTCCTCTGGCGTCGTCACGAAGAGCGGTAGCCCGTGCAGCACAGCGTGCTGCTTTCGAGCGAAGGCTGTGAGACTGAAGGGACTGCGCGTGCGAAGAATGAGGTCAATCTTCCAGCCCGCGACCATGTCGATCACGCTGAGCCGCCCGCGACGAAGCCATTCTGACTCCGCTTTTTCGCGCATCACAAAGCGTTCGTGCGGGAGCGAATTAACGAGGGCTGCGAGCGCCGCCTGCGAGGCATCGATCACGAGGTCGAGGTCTTCCGTGGTTCGGACCAAGCCGTGTGCGGTGCACGCGAACGACCCGGCGAGCATGTAAGGAATCGCTTGCGCGTCGAGCGCGTCGCGGATTGACCGAAACGCAAGCGCCGGATTCAACGCCTTGCCGCGCGTCGGCGCGTCCGATTCTAAGGAGAGCACTTCCCCGCAAAGCCGGCCCAACACGCGACGCCATGCGCGCTCGTGGCTCAACCGAGGTTCGCGAGCGCGCATTCCAGCAATCGCGATGTGGCTCCCGGATTCACACAGGTCAAAGCCAGCCTCGAGCTTCCGGGCGACGCTCATGCGGCGATACACGGCGAGCTGCACTTCGTGCGCTTCGGGGGAGGTATCGAGGGGCCGCATCGCGCACACGTCAGAGCCTCCTCGCAATTCCTCCCGCCCCTCGCCTACCGTGCCCCGGCCCTCATGCACTTCACCCCCTCCCACTTCGGCCTGTGCGTGCGCGATCTCGCGCGCTCGCTGCGCTTCTATTGCGACGGGCTCGGCTTCGGCGCGGCCGAGCGCTTCGAGATCGGCGACGAGTTCGGCGCGGCGCTCGAAGTGGACGGCCGCGTCGACTGCGTCTCGCAGTTCATTCGCAAGGACGCGCTCGCGATCGAACTGCTCGCGTATCGCTCGCCGGGCGCGATCGGCGCTGCCTCGACGCGCCGCAACCAACTCGGCCTCACGCACCTTTCGCTGTACGTGGACGACGTGGCCGCTGCGGCGAAGCACCTGGTCTCGTGCGGCGGGAAGCTGCTGCCGGCGACGCACACCGAGAACGCCGCGATCGAGCTGATGTTCCTGGAGGATCCGGACGGCGTGCGGATCGAGTTGATGCGCAACAAGCCGGCTGCCTGAACGAGCGCTGCTCACCGCAAGGGGTCTCATGCCGCAAGCCAAGTCCAACGGAATCGAACTCGCGTACGAAACGTTCGGCTGCGCGAGCGATCGCCCGCTGCTGCTGATCATGGGCCTCGGCGCGCAGATGCTTCAGTGGGACGAGCAGTTCTGCGAGTTACTCGCAGAGCGCGGGCAGTACGTGATTCGCTTTGACAACCGCGACGTGGGGCTCTCGACGAAGTTCGACCACGCGGGCGTGCCGGATCTCGCTGCCTTGATGCAGCGCGGCGCGGATCGCAGCGCGGTGCCGTACACGCTCGACGACATGGCGGACGACGCGGTGGGCCTAATCGATGCGCTCGGTCTCGCGAGCGCGCACATCTTCGGCGCGTCGATGGGCGGCATGATCGCGCAGACGGTCGCGTACCGGCACGCGCCGAAGACGCGCAGCCTCATCTCGCTCTACTCGAGCACGGGCAATCCGGCGCTGCCCCCCGCGAGCCCCGAGGCGATGGCGGTGCTGATGGCGCCGCGGCCCAGCGATCGCGCGGGCAACATCGCAGCCGTGGTGAACGCAGCGCTCGTAACAGGTGGCCCCGCGTACCCGGTGGATCCCGCCTACCTGCGCCGTCGCGCCGAGCTGATGTACGACCGCTCGTTCACGCCGACCGCCGCGGCGCGCCACCTCGCAGCGGTCACCGCGCACGGGAACCGCGCCGCCCGCCTCGCCGGCATAACAGCTCCTACGCTCGTGATTCACGGCACGGCGGATCCGCTGGTGCGGGTCGAGGCCGGGCGTGACACGGCGAAATCAATTCCTGGCGCAGAACTCGTCGAGATCGAGGGGATGGGCCACGGCATCCCGCCGCAGCTCTGGACGCGCCTCGCGGATTTGATCGCAGCCCACACGCAGAAGGCGGAGACCGCGCGCGCCTAGTCTCGCGAGCCGCGCCGGCCGCGAATTGCACAAGGCCCGAACCCCAACAACTGGAGATCCCCATGCCCCGAGCCAAAGCCAACGGAATCGAACTCGAGTACGACAGCTTCGGCCGCGCGAGTGACGCGCCGCTGCTGCTGATCATGGGCCTCGGCGCGCAAATGCTGCTGTGGGACGAGGAGTTCTGCGAAGCGCTCGCCGCGCGCGGTCATTACGTCGTGCGCTTCGACAACCGCGACGTCGGCCTCTCCACGAAGTTCGACCACAAGGGCGTGCCCAACGTGTTGGCGATGATGCAGCCGGGCGCGGATCGCTCGGCGGCGCCCTACACGCTCGACGACATGGCGGACGACGCCGCTGGCCTGCTGGGCGCGCTGCGCATCGAGCGCGCACACATCGTCGGCGCGTCGATGGGCGGCATGATCGCGCAGACGGTCGCGTACCGGCACGCGCCGAAGACGCGCAGCCTCGTCTCGATCATGTCGAGCACGGGCAATCCGGCGCTGCCGCCCGCGAAGCCCGAGGCGATGGCGGTTCTGCTCACGCCGCGGGCGCTCGATCGCGCGAGCAACGTCGAGGCAAGTGCGCTCGCGTCCAAAATAATCGGGAGCCCCGGCTACCCGCAGGACGAAGCGCGCATCCGCGCGCGCGCCGGCATGATGTTCGACCGCGCCTTCACGCCGTTCGGCACCGCACGCCAGATGGCCGCGATCTTCGCGCACGGCAGCCGCGTCTCGAGACTCGCGGCCGTAACAGCTCCGACGCTGGTGATCCACGGTCTCGCCGATCCGCTCGTGCCGGTCGAGGGCGGCCGCGATACCGCGAAGTCGATCCCCGGCGCGCAGCTGCTCGAGATCGAAGGAATGGGGCACGACCTGCCGCCGGGCCTGTGGACGCGCATCGCCGACGCGATCGCAGCGCACACGAAGAAGGCGGAGGCAGCGCAGGGGGTGAAGCGCTAGCCGGCGCCGCGCCGCCTTCAGCCGATTCCGTACACCCGCGCACAGTTTTCGCGCGTGATCTTCGCGACGTCGCTCGCCGGCACGCCCTCGAAATCGCGCGCGATCACCGCTCGCGAGTTCGGCCAGGTCGAGTCGCTGTGCGGGAAGTCGCTCGCCCACATCAGGTTGCCCGAGCCGACGAAATCGCGCGTCACCACGCCCACGCGGTCGTCTTGGAAGGTCGCGTGCACCTGGCGCTTGAAGTAGAAGCTCGGCTTCTCAGGGATCACCGGGCCGGTCTCGAGCGAGCGGTAATTATGGTACGAGTGGTCGAGGCGCTGCAGGAAGTGCGGGATCCAGCCGATGTCGTTCTCGGCGCTCACGATCTTGCAGCGCGGGAAGCGCTGGAGCGCGCCGCCGAAGATGATGTCCGAGAGCGAGCGCTCCATGCGGTGCGGGAGCGACGGGTAGGTCTTCATCAGGCTGGCGCCCTCGAGCCCACTGCCCTCGGCGCCTGTGAGGATGTGCAGCGAGAGCGGCAAGCCGGTGTCCTGCGCCGCGGCCCAGAGCGGGTCCCACTCCGGCGAATCGTACGCGCGCGACGACGGCGGGAAGCCCCAGATCAGGCCGCCGCGCAGGCCGAGCTTTGCTGTGCGCGCGAGTTCGGCGACGGCCTGCGCCACGTCGTCCATCGGCACCAGCGCGATGCCGGCGAGCCGCTTCGGCGCGTGGCCACAGAACTCGGCGAGCCAGTTGTTATAGGCTTTGAAGCTGGCGGCGCGCAGGCCGCCGTCCTTGATGCCGTAGAGCAGCATGGCGAGGCTCGGGTAGATCACTTCGCCCGCGACGCCGTCGACGTCTTGGTCTTGCATGCGCTGCACGGGGTCCCACGCGCCGGGCCGCACGCCGGGGTAGCCGGCCATCATGGCTTTGCCGAAATTGGCGGGATCGACGCCAGCCACCGCGAAGCCAGCGACCGAGAACGGGCGCAGGTTCTCGCAGATGAACCAGTCGCCCTCGGGCAGATTCGGCAGCTGCTTCACCACGCGCGGTGCGCGGTCGCGGTATTGCGCGTCGATGCGCGTGGTCCAGAGATCTGCCGGCTCGACGACGTGCGAATCGGCTGAGAGTGCGGCGCCTTCGCGCATGAGATCCTCCTTGTCACTTCACAGTGATATGGATCGCGTCCGAAACCACCGGCGGCTCGTGCGGAATGTGGTTCGCGTCGCCGAGCAGGAGCTGCAGCGTGTGCGGCCCCGGCGCGAGCGTGAGCACAGTCTCGGTGTGTCCGGTTCCGAAGTGCTGATGCGAAGCGTCTTTCGGGATCGGCAGGTTCAGCGGCGGGAGCGCCGCATCCACGATTAGGTGATGATGGCCGGTAGCCTCGGCTGTGACGCCCGCCGGCGCCACGCCCATGCCTGTTAGGCCGAAGCGCACCGTCACCGGGCCCTCGACGACTTCGCCGTCGTGCGGGCTGATGAAGTAGAGCTTCGCTCCCGCGGGCGAGGCCGTGCGCGGCAGCTCGGCATTCGCTGCGAGCCCGGCCAGCAACAGGCCCAGGGAGAACAGCAGAACGATTCGTCGGCGCATCGGGGACTCCTTTTCAAGGTGGTTGCAGAGCATAGGAGCGTTCACTCCGGTCCCCGCAGACCCCGCGCGGCCGCAGGCTCGAGCAGCGAACGGAACGGGTAGAGCAATTGCAGGAAGAAGTTCCGCGGGACTGGATCGCCGGCAATGCCGGTGGCCGCGACCGCGTTGCGCTCGGGGTGGTTGTAAGTGCCGAACAGCACGTCGATGAACGGGAGACTCGCGTAGTTCGAGTCTTGCAAGCGGCGCGCTTCGGCGTGATGCACGTAATGGTTCTGCACGGTCGGCAGCACGAAGTGCGCCCAACTCGGAAAGCGCTGGTCGAGGTTCGCGTGCACGAGATTGCCGTCGACCACGTTGTAGAGCGCCACCCAGCCCATCACTTCGGGCGAGACGCCGAGCACGAAGAAGACCGTCGGCACCCACAAGAACTGCCCGAACTCTTCGCCGACGTGGATGCGCCCGGATTTCAGCAGGTGCATCTGCCGCGTGTCGTGATGCAGCGAGTGAAACCACCAGAGCGGCTCGAAGCGGTGCAGCGAGCGGTGGTAGACGTAGCCGAGCGCGCTCCACAGCACGATTCCGAGCACGACCTGCGCCGCGAGCGGCAGCGCCTGCGGCCAGAGCCCGCTCGCGCCGGCGAAGTACGCGCTCCCGGCGGTGACCGCGCTCGCGCCGAGCGCCTGCGCGAACGGGCGGCCCGCGAACTGGAACAGCGAACCGTGCAGCATGTCGCAGAGCGACTGCCAATCTCGCAGTAGGTTGTTACGCGCAACGCGCGGTAGCAGCTGTTCCGCGACGACCAGGAACAGCGAGTTCGCAATCGTGAGCGTGCCCACCAGCTCGGCAGACGGCGAGCCGTTCGGCGAGAGCCACCACGCGGCGCCGAGGAAGCCGCCCATTACGGCCCACCAACTCAGCCCCGCGATCGCAGCCCGCATCGGGCGTCAGCCGCCGCCCGGTGCAGTCGGGCTGTACGGGTCGGGATCGACATCGGCGCACAGGCCGTCGCCATCGCCGTCATTGTCCGAGTCGTTAGGGCACACATCGCATACGTCGCCGCGTCCGTCGTAGTCGGAGTCCGTGAGCTCCGGGCTCGCGAGCTGCGGGCAGGTGTCGCACATGTCCTTGAAGCCATCGCCGTCGGAGTCGCGTGCGTCGGCGAAGATCTGCAGCGGGCGCGACGTGAGCACGATGCCTCCGCCCGCCTCGCCCGTTGCGGCGCTGACGCGAAGCCGCAGCTCCTCCTCGACGCTGGCGCCCGCTGGGATCGCGATGCGGATTCCCAGCACACCCCGGCCGTCCGCGCGTGCCTGGGAAATCACCTGCTCGACATCGCCCTGAGAGAACGCGACCTCGACCGGCTCGTTCGGCAAGAGGCCTTCACCGATCAGCATCACCATTTCGCCGCGCATGAATGCGGTCTCGTTGATGCACTCGCTGTACTCGACGGCGCTCACCACGAGCTTTCTCTTGACGGGCGGCGCTGGCGGGGCCGGCTCCTGGGCCGAGATCGGCGAGGCGAGCAGGCACGCGAGACCGAACGCGGCGCTCGCCATTAGGCGCGCGCGCGCCGCCCGCTGGCGACTCGCCCCTACCTCTAGCTTGGCCATGCCGAGGCTCCTCCCGCTGCGGCTCAGCGTGCGGCAGTGATTACGCCTTCGTCCGCCGCAGCTGTCCCTTCGCTTTGTGGACCGCGGCGCGCACGCGCGCGAGCGCAGCGGAGTCGCCCGCCGCGAGCGCCGCTTCACGCTCCGCGTGCAGCTCGCGCATGCGCTGCTTCGCTTCCGTGCGCAGCACGCCGGGATCGCTGCTCACATCCACCGGCGCGATCTGGCGGCGCTTGCAGATCTCGGCGAGCAGGCGCTCGCGATCCATCCCCTCGGCGCCGTGCATGCCGGGCGTCGTCTTCGCGACATGACGCAGCTGGCTGACGTTCAGCATGCGCAGCGCGCGGTAGTCGAGCGTAGGTTCGGCTGCGTCGCTCAGAGCAGTTCCTCCGCCAGCAGCTTCAGCGCTTCGGGCTGGCCGGTGCCGATCTGCATCGTGTGCACGTGGCCTTTCTTGCCGGCTTCGCGCCACGCTTGCAGGCGCTCCTTGATGCGCGCTTTCGGGCCCACCAGGGCAACCGCGTCGATCATCTCGTCCGGCACCGCGGCGATCGCCTCGGCGCGTTTCCCTGACAAGTAGAGGTCCTGGATCTTGACCGCGGCTTCTTCGAAGCCGAGCCGCTTGGCGTGGTCGTTGTAGAAGTTCTTGCCGCGCGCGCCCATGCCGCCGACGTAGAGCGCGGTGCCCGGCTTCACGGCGTCGCGCGCCTTCTGCAAGTCGTCATTGATCACCACCGTCACGCCCGGCACGACGTCGAAGTTCGCGAGCGTCTTGCCGCCGCCCGCGGCCTTGAAGCCTTCGAGCAGGTGCGGCAGCTGCACGCTCTCGAACTTCTCAGGGATCATCATCATCGGAAACACGCCGTCTGCGACTTCCGCCGAAACTCTGAGGCCCGCAGGCCCGATCGACGCGGTGTAGATCTTCAGGTTCGGGTTGCCGTGCAGGATGCTCTTCAGCGGCTTGCCGAGCCCGCTCGTGCCGGGGCCCGTCGCGGGAATCGTGTAGTGCTCGCCGCGGAACTCGAGCGGCTTCTCGCGCGCCAGAATCTGCCGGATGATCGCGATCGTCTCGCGCGTGCGCGTGAGCGGCTTGCCGTAGGGAACGCCGTGCCAGCCCTCGACCACCTGCGGGCCCGATGGGCCGAGGCCGAGGATGAAGCGCCCACCGGAGAGGCTGTCGAGTGTCATCGCCGTCATCGCGGTCATGGCCGGAGTGCGCGCCGGGATCTGCATGATCGCGGTGCCGACTTTCAGCTTGGTGGTGTTCGCGAGGATCCAGGCCGCGGTTGTTACGGCGTCGTTGCCGTAGGCCTCGGCGGTCCAGGCCGAATCGAAGCCGAGCGATTCCGCGAGCCGGATCAGATCGAGGTTGAGTTTCGCTTCCGGGCCGAACGCGGCGGCGGTGAGTCCGAGTTTCATGGGGCCTCCTTGTGCGAGTGCGCTGAGCGAGGGCAGTATGGCACGCCCAAGGAGTGGGTCGCGATGAGCGAAATGCGCTCCGCCGACCGCGCATTCCCCACCCGTCAACGCATCAGCGCTCTCCTCCCTCTCGCGTGATGGCTTCGACCGCGCGTCGAAACGAGGCCGGGTCGATCGCAGGAAAGCGGTAGAGCAGCGGCTCGATCTCGGCGAAGCGTCGCTCGAGTTCGCTCCTGTCGACGAGGCCTCGCGCGAGCATCTGTGCGACATCCTCGCGGTCTTGGGCGTGTCCCCGTTCGATCTTCGCAAGCGCCTGCATCGCGATGTCGTAGTGATGAAAGTCGAGCCGACCTTCGCGCACGATCCATGGGCTGCGGTCGCGCCAACCAGCGAGTTCCGGAATGAATTGGTCGGGAGACGCGAGTTCGAGATTCAGTTCGAGCCGTTCCTTCAACTCGACGATTGCGCGCAGCAGCCGGTCGGATTCGGGCTCGAGCTTCAAGTCGATGTCGATCGTGCTCTCGCGCCAGCCGAACAACACTGCCGTCGATCCGCCCGTGAGATACGCGCGGCCGTCGCGGTCGGCCTCGCGTCCGAGCGCGCGCATGAAGGCACGCACCCGCTCCGCGTTTACCGGCCGGCGCATGCCAGCGCGCGCTCGAAGCTCACGAGCCTACGGATCAGTGCGTTGTACTTGGAATGAGCGCCGTCGCCCTCGGTCTCGGCGAGCAACTCGTAGAGCGCGTGCTCGGGCGAGGCGAGCGCGAGCAGCGGTACGTCGATGCCGAGTGCCCTCAGGCGCGGCGCGCCGATCGCGACGAGCAGCGCGGGCGCCGAGCGCACTCCGCGCGCGAGTTCATCGAGCCCGCGTGTTACAAGCTCGGCGCCGGGGAGTGCTTCGAAGCGCATTTCGCGCAGAGTAACTTGCAGGCCTCCCCGAATCACGGCGAGTCAGGAGCGGAGGCCTCTGCGATGAGCGAAATGCGCATGTATTCGGAGTTCGCGCACTGGTGGCCGCTGCTCTCGCCGCCCGCGCACTACGTGGACGAGGCAGCGTACTTCCGCGCTCTCTTGCGGCGCGCGAAGCCGGCGCCCGCACGCTGCTCGAACTCGGCTGCGGCGGCGGCAGCCTCGCCGCGAACCTGAAGCGAGAGTTCGCGCTGACGCTCGTCGAATTCTCGCCGCAGAAGCTCGCGGTGTGCCGCGCCACGAACCCCGAGTGCGAGTCGCTGGCTGGCGACATGCGCAGCGTGCGGCTCGGGCGCGCGTTCGACGCGGTGCTCGTGCACGACGCGATCCTGTACGCGGCGAGCGAGGCCGACCTGCGCGCGACGATTGAAACCGCGGCCGCGCACTGCCGCGCGGGCGGCCTCGTGATTCTCGCGCCCGACTCCACGCGCGAAGCGTTCGAGGCGAGCACCGATCATGGCGGCGAGGACGCCGACTACGGCCGTGGCCTCCGCTACCTCGAATGGAGCTGGGATCCGGATCCGAGCGACACCACCTTTGAGGTGGCGTACGCGCTCACGCTGCGCGGCGCCGACGGCACGACGCGCGCCCTGCTCGATCGCCACACCGAGGGGATCTTTCCGGAGGCGACGTGGTTGCGGCTGATGACCACGGCGGGGCTCGACGCGCGCGCCGTGCCCGATCCGTGGCGCGGGAAGATCTTCGTCGGGGCAAAACGCCCGGCGTGAGAGGTTCGCGCCGAGTCGCTTGGGGTTTTTCCCAGCCGTCGCTCCCGAGATTTCTTCGCGCCCGTCACGCCTGTGCGTCGTACCGTGGTGCGTGGAGGTCCTCCATGCGTTCCATCCACATGATCTCCGCTGCCCTCGTGTTCGCCCTCGCAGCCTGCAGCCAGGCCGAAGACCCCGAATCGCAGACGGAGGCGACGACGGCGTCACAAACCGCACCGCAAGTCGCGCCGCAAGCCACACCGCAAATCCCGCCGCAAGCCGGCGGCGTCGATGCCAGTGCGCTTCTTGCAGCGCTCTCCCTCGCGCCCGACGCGCAAGGCCAAGTCGAGAACGAGTGCGGAGAGAAGGTGACGCCGAGCATCCTCGCGGCCGAGCTGGGAGGCGCAGTCGGCACGGCGCAATTGGTTGTGATCGGCGGCGGTCCGAACACGGCTGCTTGTTACGGAGACGGCCCGGACCTCCATCTAATGCGCCGCGACGGCGCGAGTCATCGCGAGATCTACTCCGCGCGCGGGCGCGTGCTCGTGATCCTGCCGTCGTCGCATGACGGCGTGCGCGACCTCGCGGATGGCGGCCCTGGCTCCTCATTCCCGGTCTGGGAGTGGAACGGCAGCGCGTACGCCGACGCGGGTCGCGCGATCGCAGACTCGGAGCTCGGGGACGCGGTCTTCTTGCCCTAGCTGAGCGCGCCTCGGGCGTGCCAACATCGCGCGTCGATGAGCAACGAACTTCCTCTCTCCGGCATGCGCGTGCTCGAAATCGGCGGCGGCGTGCCCGCCGCCTTCGCGACGCGCTTTCTCGCGGGTTACGGCGCCGACGTCGTGCGCAGCGAAGGCGCGAGTGGCGCGCTCACGGGCGACGAGGAGGCCGCGCTGCTCGGCGGCAAGCGGCGCATCGCGGCGAGCGACGCGCAGTTGCGTGCACTCGCGCTCGCAGCGGACGCGGTCGTCGAGGACGGCAAGCCCGGCGCGCTAGCAATGCGCGGCCTCGATCCGCAGGAGCTGCGCGCGCTGAAGCCCGCGCTCGTAATCACTTCGCTGACGGCGTTCGGGCAGCACGGCCCCTACGCGAACTTCGAGGCGACGAACCTGGTCGCGCACGCGGCTGGCGGCATTCACTCGCTGACGGGCGTGCGCACGCGGCCGCCGCTGCAGAACGGCGCGAACCAAGCGCAGAAGCTGCTCGGCTTGAACGGCTTCGGCGCGACGCTCACGGCTTATTACGGCGCGCTGCTGCAGGGCGAAGGCGACTGGCTCGACATCTCCGCGCAGGAGTGCGCCGCCGGGATGCTCGAGCTGTACGGGCCGAAGAGCGCGCAGGACAGCGTGCCGTGTCCGCGGCTCGGCAATCGCACCAACGCGATCTGGGGGCTGTATCCCGCGAGCGACGGCTACGCCGGCGTATGCGCGCTGCACCGCCAGGTACCCGCGCTCTACGCCCTAATTGGCGACCCCGCTCTACAGGAGCCGAAGTTTCTGGACCCGCTCGAGCGCATCAAGGACGACAGCGAGCTCGGCGACAAAGTGCAGGCTTGGTTCGCACCGCGCACGAAGGCGGAGCTCGTCGAACTCGGCGCGAAGCACAAGGTGCCGATCGGCGCTGTAATGACTCCGCTCGATCTGCTGAGCAACGCCTCGCTGAACGAGCGCGCATTCTTTGACGAGCTCGAGACGCCGGCCGGCCGCGCGCGCGTGCCGGGCCGCATGTTCCTCGGCATCGACTGGCGCAGCGGCGCGCTCGCGCCGCCCGGCGCAGACACCGCCGCAGTTCTCGTGGACTGGCTCGGCGCGGGCGCCGCGCGATGAAGCGGCTGCCGCTCG
>JANNDT010000472.1:0-4710 GCA_031387905.1 Deltaproteobacteria bacterium | reverse complement strand
CCCCCCGGCGGCGGGGTTTTTGGCGGGGGGTGCGCCCGCTCCGTGTTTTGGGGGGGGGGGGGGGGGGGCGCGACGGCGCGGTGGGGGCGCAGCCCCGCCACTTTCCGTTGGTTGCTGCGCGAAGCGCGTGGGCTTCGGCGTCTGGTTTGAGGCGCGCGGCGGAATGGCCGAGTGAAACGCGGCTAAGGTGCGCGGTCATGGCTTCGGTTTCGCGCGAACAGGTGGAGCGGATCGCGCGGTTGGCGCGGATTCGGGTTTCGCCGGAAGAGGCGGATGCGCTCGCGCGCGAGCTTGGGTCGATGCTCGGGTATGTCGCGCTGCTGGATTCGCTCGACACGTCGGGCGTCGAGGCGACTTCGACCGTGATTCCGCTGGCGACGCCGCTGCGGGCGGACGAACCCGCGCCGCCGCTCTCGCCGGAGGCGGTCGTGATGAATGCGCCTTCGGCGGACGGCTCGGCTTTTGCGGTGCCGAAGGTGCTCGGCGGCGAGGCGGAGGCCTGAGCGCGGTGGCGGAGGCGCTTGGAACGCTTTCGGAGCTGCGGGCGGCGCTCGATTCAGGCGCGACCAGCGCGACGCGACTCGTCGAGCGCGCGCTCGCGCGCGGCGCGGAACTCGAGCCGAGGCTGCACGCGCTGCTGCACGTCCGGCGCGAGCGCGCGCTCGCGGAGGCGGCGGCGGCGGACGCGCGGCGCGCTCGCGGCGAGTCACGCGGCGGGCTGGATGGGATTCCGCTCGCGCTCAAGGACTGCATCGTGCAGGCGGGTGAGCCGGCGACGGCGGGCTCGAAGATTCTCGCGGGCTTTGTCTCGCCGTTCGTTGCGACGGCGGTGGCGCGGCTGCACGCGGCCGGCGCGATCGTGGTGGCGCGCACGAACATGGACGAGTTCGCGATGGGCTCGTCCACCGCGCACTCTTGTTACGGGCCGGCGCGCAATCCGTGGGACGCCGAGCGCTCGCCGGGAGGCTCTTCGGGCGGCTCGGCGGCCGCGGTCGCAGCCGGCATCGTGCCGCTCGCACTCGGCAGCGATACGGGCGGCTCGGTGCGCCAGCCCGCGGCGCTGTGTGGTGTTACGGGCATGAAGCCGACGTACGGGCGCGTCTCGCGTTACGGGTTGATCGCGTACGCGTCGTCGCTCGACCAGATCGGGCCGTTCGGGCGCAGCGCGGCGGATTGCGCGGCGCTGTTCGATGCGATCGCAGGCCACGACCCCGCCGATTCGACCTCGCTGCCCGAGCCCGCGCCGCGCGCGCTGGCTGCGCTCACGGGCGACGTCTCGGGCCTGCGCATCGGGATTCCGCGCGACGTGCTCGCGACGCCGGGCGCTGCGCCCGAGGTGATCGCGCGCGTCGAGGCCGCCGCGGAAGTGCTCGCGCGCGCGGGCGCGAGACTGGTCGACGTGGCGCTGCCACATACGCGCTACGGAATCGCGGCTTATTACGTGATCGCGACCGCTGAGGCGTCGAGCAACCTCGCGCGCTTCGACGGCGTGCGGTACGGGCTGCGCGCCCCGGCAACGGGCGGCGTGAGCGCGATGATGGAGGCGACTCGCTCCCAGGGGTTCGGCGCCGAGGTGAAGCGCCGCATCCTGCTCGGCACCTATGTGCTCTCCGCTGGTTACTACGACGCCTACTACAAGAAGGCGCAGCGTGTGCGGACTCTGTTGCGCCGCGATTTCGAGCGAGCCTTCCGCGAGTGCGACGTGATCGCGATGCCCACTTCGCCGGAGGTCGCGTTCCGTTTCGACGCGAAAGCCGACCCGCTCTCGGAGTACCTCGCCGACGTGTTCACGGTCTCGGCGAACCTCGCGGGCATTCCCGCAATCTCGCTGCCGTGCGGCACTGCGCAGCCCGCGAGCGGAGGCGCCGAGTTGCCCGTGGGCCTTCAGTTGTTGGGGCCGCCGCTCGCCGACGCGCTCGTGCTGCGCGTCGCAGACGCCTACCAGCGCATCACCGACCACCACACCCGGAGGCCGCCGCTGTGAACTGGGAAGTGGTGATCGGGCTCGAGGTGCACTGCCAGCTGCGCACGCGCAGCAAGCTGTTCTCGAACGCGCCCGTCTCGTTCGGGGAAGCGCCTAATCACGCGATCGCGGCGCTCGACATCGCGCTGCCGGGCACGCTGCCGGTGCTGAATGGCGGCGCGCTGGAACTCGCGATTCGCGCGGCGCTCGCGACTCACTGCACCGTTCATGAGCGCTCGATCTTCGCGCGCAAGAACTACTTCTACCCGGATCTTCCGAAGGGCTACCAGATCTCACAGTACGAGGAGCCGCTCGCAACGGGCGGTCACGTGGATCTCGAGCCCACGGACGGCGCGCCGCGGCGTGTGCGGCTCACGCGCATCCACATGGAAGAGGACGCGGGCAAGTCGATCCACGCTGGCTCCAGCACGGACACGCTCGTGGACCTGAATCGCGCGGGCGTGCCGCTGATCGAGATCGTCTCGGAGCCAGATCTCAGGTCTGCCGCGGACGCCGCGGAGTATCTGCGCACGCTGCGCGAGATCGTGCGCGCAGTGGGCGCCTCCGACGCCGACATGGAGAAGGGCCAGTTCCGCTGCGACGCGAACGTTTCGCTGCGCCACCCGGGCGACGCGCGCTTCGGCACGCGCACCGAGATCAAGAACCTGAACTCGTTCCGCTTCGTCGAGGCCGCGATCCACAGCGAAGTGCGGCGGCAAACGGAGATTCTCGAGAGCGGCGGCACGATCGTGCAGGCGACGATGGGCTACGACGCCGAGCGCGATCGCACTTACACGATGCGCATCAAAGAGAACGCCGACGATTACCGCTACTTCCCGGATCCGGACCTAATTCCTGTCGTGATCTCGGCGGCGCGCATCGAGGAAATCCGCGCGTCGTTGCCCGAATTGTCGGCCGCGCGGACGGCTCGCTTCATCGCGCAGTACGGGCTCGCAGCGCACGACGCCGCGGCGCTCGCGACGAAGCCGGCGCTCGGCGCGTGGTTCGAAGCGGCTGCCAAGATCGCGGGCGCGAAGAGCGCGGCGAACTGGGTTCTGCGCGATGTGCTCGCAGCGCTCAACGAGCGGGGCGCGGAGATTGCGCAAGCGAAGCTCGCGCCCGAGGCGTTCGGTGCGCTCGTGAAGCTCGCAGACGACGGCAAGGTGACGGCGAAGAACGCGCGCGAGCTGCTCGCCGAGATGCTGTGGCAAGGCGGCGACCCGGAAGCGCTGATCGCCGAGCGCGGGCTCGCAGCGGTTTCCGACACGGGTGCGCTCGAAGCCGTTGCGGACGAAGTGATCGCCGGGAACGAGAAAGCGGTCGCCGCGTTCCGCGCGGGCGATGCGAAGTCGCTGAACTTCCTGATGGGTCAAGTGATGCGCCGCACGCAAGGCAAAGCCGATCCGGCCGCTGTGCGCGAGATCCTTTCCCGCAGACTCGGAGGCTGAGCCATGCGCATTGCAATCCGCCTGTTGTTGGGGATCGCGGGGCTGTTCGCGGCCGCGCTCGTGGCGCTGGCGGTGATGCTGCCGCGCATCGCGCAGCGCCCCGAGGTGCGCGCCGAGATCGCGCGTGCGGCGCGAGCCGCTACCGGCCGCGAGCTGCGCTTCGGCGAACTCGATGCCGGGCTGCTGCCGCCGCGCCTGATCGTTGCGAGCCCGGAGCTGGTTGCTGCCGAAGGCGAGCCACCGCTGCGCGCCGAGCGCGTCTCGCTGCGCCTCGCTCTGTTGCCGCTGCTCACGGGCAGCATCGGCGTCGACTCGCTGGTGCTCGAAGGCGCGGAGCTCAGCTTCGCGCGCACGCCGGATGGCATCGAATTGCCTGTGCAGCTTGCTGCGAGCGAGGAGCCCGCGGCCGAGAGCGAGAGTTCGCTGGATCTTTCGGTTCGCGAGGTGCGCATCACGGGGTCGCGGGTCGCGCTCGTCGACCGTCTCGCCGTGCCCACCACGACCTGGCAACTCGAAGACGTGGACGCGCGCGCCAGCGGCAGCCTAATCAGCCGCGATGTGAAGTTCGAGGCCAACGCGACGCTCGCGAGTGGCGGCGAACTCTCCGCCAGCGGGAAGCTCGCGAGCGACGGCGCACTTGGCGTGAAGGTGGCGCTCGCGAAGTTCGCGCTCGACGCGGCGAGAGCCTACCTACCGGCCGACGCGAGCGCGGCGGGCGAGGCGACGCTCGCGGTCGAGTTATCAGGGCCGACCGACGCGCTCACGGGGCCGCTCTCGCTCGATCTCGACGCCGCGCAGTTGGCCTTCGGCGATTCGTTTCGCAAGCCAGCGGGAGAAAAGCTGCGCGTCTCGGGCACGCTCGCGCTGGCGGGTGACGAGATCGCGCTAAGGGACGGCGAACTCGCGTTGCGCGATCTCGAAACCCCGCTCGCCCTCGAGATGGCCGAGAAGACGCGCGTCTCGCTCGCCGGCGGCGCGCTCGATCTATCAGGCTGGGAGGCGATCCTGCCCGCGCTCGAGAGCCTCGGCCTCACGGGCGAGCTCTCGTTCGCGAACCTCGAGCTCGGCCTCGAGCCGCTCTCGCTGCGCGGCGCGATCACGCTCGAAGGCGTGGCGATGCCGCTCGCTGAGAATCAGAACGCGACGGTCTCGATGCAGCTCACCGGAATGGGCGACGCGATTCGCGGCTCCGGGCCGGTGACGGTCGGCGGGCAGCAAGTCACCCTCGAGCTGGGTGTTACGAACCTCGCGCGCGAGATGCAGCTCGCGCTCGGCGCACACGCCGATGATCTCGACAGC
>JANNDT010000454.1:0-19225 GCA_031387905.1 Deltaproteobacteria bacterium | reverse complement strand
CCGCACGCCGAAGGCGTACCGAACCCGGGTTCCGCCGAACAAGATTAGGTTGGATAGAAGAGGTCCGCTTCCGCGTCGGCCCATGCCTGAAGGCGCGGCGGAGACCCAAACGCCGATGACCTTTCGCCCGCTGCGAGCCTGCTTTTTTGCCGCTGCCTGTTTCGTGGTTGCCTGCCTTGTCTCTGGGGCGGCGTTGGCCGCGGAGCCCGCCCGCGTAGCGGTGCTGCCGGTGGTGATCCATTCGCTCGAAGAATCGGGCTATCTACGCGCCGGTATTTCAGAAATGCTGTCCTCGCGGCTCAGCCAACAGGACGGCGTCGCGGCGGTTCGGGTCGATGACCCGAACGCGGCGACCAGCGATGCCGACGCGGCTCGCGCCGCCGGGCGCGCCGCCGGCGCGGAGTGGGTGTTGTTCGGCTCGTTCACGCATTTTGGCGAGGGCGCGAGCCTCGATCTGCGCTGTCTGCCGGTGGCTTCCACGGGCGAAGCGACGCAGCGCGCGGTGTTCGTCCACGCGGGCGGGCTCTCGGATGTGATTCCGCGGCTCGACAGCGTGGTCGAGCGGATCGGCGCGCATGTGCGAGGTGGCGTAGCCAATGCGAGCGCGCCAGCTGTCAGTGCGGCGCCGGCAACGGACGTGACGGCGGAAGTGCAGGCGCTGCGGCTTCGCGTCGAGGCGCTCGAAGCGCGCGAGAAGGCGACGCAGGCGAGCGCCGCCGGAGGCGCGAGCGCAACGAACTGATTTTGGGCGGCGTAGCTCAGTTGGTAGAGCAGCGGTTTCATAAGCCGCGTGTCCCCGGTTCGAGTCCGGGCGTCGCCACCAGTTCAGCCGCTCGCGAGCAGCTTGAACTTCTGCACTTTGCCCGAAGCCGTGCGCGGTAGTTCGGGCACCGCGATGAAGTGCTTGGGGAGCTTGAAGGCAGCCAGGCGTTCGCGGCCCCAACCAATTAGGGCCTCAGGGTTCAGCGCGGCGCCGGCGCGCAGCGCGACGTAGGCGCGGCCGACTTCGCCCCACGTCGGGTCCGGGACGCCGACTACGGCGATCTCGAGCACGTCGGGGTGAGCCTCGTAAAGCGCCTCGACTTGGCGGGGGTACACGTTCTCGCCACCCGAGATGAACATGTCCTTCGAACGGCCAGTCAGGCTGACGAAGCCTTCGTCGTCAAGAGCGCCAAGGTCGCCGGTGATGAGCCAGCCCCCGTCGCGAAGCGTCTCGGCAGTTGCGTCCGGGCGCTCCCAATAACCGAGCATCGTGATCGGGCCGCGCACGACGATCTCGCCGGTTTCGCCCGGCGTGCAATCGAGCCAACGGGCCGGAGCGAGCGCAAGCGTCTCACTCCGGACGATGCGCATCTCGGCGTGCAGCACGGGGCGGCCGACGCTGCCGGCTTTGCGCACCGCGTCCTGCGCATCGAGGCAGCACAGGATCGAGGTCTCGGTTTGCCCGAAGCCCTGCTTCAAGACCAGGCCGCGCTTCGCGAAGGCGTGGATCTGCTCGACTGGAATCGCGGCGCCCGCGGTGAACAGGAAACGCAGCGAGGAAGTGTCGGGCCGGTCGCGATCGTGCGCCTCGCCGAGCGCGCGAAACATGCTCGGCACGCCGCCCATTAGGGTGATCCGTTCGCGCGCCACATTGCGCCAGCTGTCGGCGGGATCGAACGAGCCTTGCAACACCAGCGACGCGCCGGCGTAGAGCGCCGGGATCGACAGGATCTTCAGCCCGAACGAGTGGAACAGCGGCACCGCGACTAGCACGCGATCGGCGCGGGTGAGTTCGAAGAAGAGCTGCGCGTTCAGGCTGTTGAAGAGTGTTTTTCGGTGTGGCAGGAGCGCGCCCTTGGGCACGCCCGTCGTGCCCGACGTGTACATGAGGATCACCGCGTCCTCGGGCGAGACCTCGGCGATCGCACGCAGCGGAGTCGCGCTAGCGAGCGCCACCTCGTAGGCGTCCGCCTCGCCGCCCACGGCGAGAGCCAGCGCCCGCGCGTGGCCGCTCGCGCTGCGCGCGCGCTCGGCGCTTTCCGCCAGCGTGGCTTCGTAGACGAACGCCTTCGGTCTGCAATCCGCGAGCAGCTGTGCGATTTCGGGCGGCGCGAGGCGCGTGTTCAGTGGCGCCGCGATCGCGCCGAGCCGCGCGCACGCGAACACCAGTTCGAGCGTCGCGCTGCGATTGCCCAGCAACAGTGCCACCCGATCGCCGCGCGCGACGCCCGCGGCGGCGAGCACGCCCGCCGCGCGCGCGCAGCGTTCTTCGAACGCCGCGTAATCGAGCCGCCGCCACGGGTCGGCGACCGCGAGCTGCGCCGGAGAAGCCGCTGCCCGCTCCGCGATCCAGCGCGCGATGTTGTGCACCGAAGCGGGCAGGGGACGTTCGTTGACTTGTTCCGACACCGCGAGCGTTTTTCGCAATCCCCACGCGCAAGTCAAGGAAGGTTGCCTGCGCCGCGCGCCCTGCCGGGGGACCCACGAGTTTCCAGCGGGGCCATCTCCAATCGAACGCTCGCAGTTATCGTGCGTCGATTGACGAGGAGCCCTCATGAACCTGCTTGGCGAACCCGCCAGCGTTGGCCGTCACTGCGGCAGTAACGAGTACGAGATCACGCCCGCTGTCGTCGCCTTCTACGCCGACGCGCTCGACGACCACAACGCGCTCTACCGCCGTTTCGCGCCGCCACTGCTGCATCACTCCGAGTGTTACAAGCACCTCGGCCAGTGGTATCTGAAAAACCTGTTCGGGAACCTGCACGGCCGCCAAGACTGGGAGCTGTTCGCGGCCATCCCGATCGGCCGGCGCGTGCGCACGCGCTCGACGATCATCGAGCGTTACCAAAAGCGCGGGCGCGATTACGTCGTCAACGAAACCGACGTGCTCGATGCCGAGAGCCTCGCGCTCTACGTGCGTGGGCGAACGCATCAATCGTTCCTGCCAGCGAGGAGCGAGACGCCCGCTGGCGGCGCGTTCGTCGTGGACGAGCGCAGCGCGAGCGCGAAGGAGCGCGAGCCGCGCGCGGCGTTCCCGACCGCCACCGGCGCCGACCTAACACCCACGACCAAGAAAATCGACGAACGGCGCTGCTGGATGTTCTCGGGGCCGGCGCGGAACTATCACACCGACCGCGAGCAGGCCCTGAAGCTCGGCTTCCCGAACATCGTCGTGCAGGGCATGATGACCACCTGCTTCGCGGCGCAGGTGATGCTCGATCGTTATGGCGAGGGCTTCCTCGCGGGCGGGAAGATGTCGCTCAAGTTGACGAACGTCGTGTGGGTGGACGAAACGCTCACGGCGTTCGGGCGCGAACGCGAGCGCACCCGGGAGGGCGCGCGCACGCGCGTTCACTGCGATGTGTGGGTCGACAAGGCGGACGGCACGCGCGTACTGCTCGGGGACGCGAGTGCGCTCGAGTGAACTGAGATGAGGCGGCGCAGCGCGCTCGGGCCGGTAGAGGCGCTGCTCGCGCCGCTGCGCGAGGCGTGCGCTGCGCTCGCGCTCCGCGATGCCCGCGTGCTGGTGGCGATCTCGGGCGGCGTCGATTCGAGTGTGCTGCTTCACGCGCTCGCGTCGCTCGCTCCCGAGTGCGCGCTCGGACTCGCCGCGGGTCACGTGAATCACGGCCTGCGTGGGGCAGAATCGGAAGCGGACGAAGCCGCCGCGGCAGATCTCGCGAAACATCTCGGCGTCGCGTTCGCTTCGCGCCGCGTGGCGCCGCGGGCGCTGCGCGAAGGCGGCTCGAGCCGCACGCGGCCCACGCTGCAGGAGGCGTCGCGCAAGCTGCGCGGCTCGGCACTGCGCGAGATCGCCGCCGAGCTGGGCTGCGACCTAATCGCAACAGCGCACACGCTCGACGATCAAGCCGAGACCGTCCTGATGCGGCTCTTCCGGGGCGCGAGCCCGGCCGGCCTCGGTGGCATCCACGAGCGCTCGCAGGACGGCGTCGTCGTGCGGCCACTGCTGGCAGTCTCGCGCGCGGCGATCGAACGTTATGCGCGCGAGCGGAATCTCAGTTGGCGGGAAGACGCGAGCAATCGCGACGCGCATTACGCCCGCGGCCGATTGCGTACCGGCAACTTCGCCGCGCTCGCGGCGGAAATGAATCCCGAATGGCTCAGGGCCGTCGGCCAAATGGCCGAAACGCAGCGGAAGGAGTCGGCGTGGATCGACGAGCAAGTCGAGCGAGAAGCGCAGCGCTGGCTCCGGCAGGAGCGCGGCGCGCTCACTCTCGAGCGCTCGGGATTCAGCGCGCTACCGGTGCCGATCGCGAGGCGCGTAATGCGCTTCGCGCTGCGCGCGATGGGCGCCGCGCGGGAGGTCTCGCGGCAGCAGATCGAGCGCTCCGCCGAATTCGTGCGCAGCGCGCAGATGGGCGCCGAGCTCGATTTGCCGGGCGGCCTCCGCTGGCTCGCGGGGCGCGACCTGTGCCGGCTCGAGCGCGCAAGCAGCGCGAGCGACTCGCGCTGCTAGGCTGCCTCGGTTCCTCACGATTTCGGCTCGCGTCGCGCCCGCTTCCAGCGCCTGAAAGCGTCCTTCGAGTCGATCCCCCGTCAAACCAGGAGCGGCGGTGAACCAGCAGATTTTCAAGAACATGGCGCTTTGGGTCGTGGTGTTATTGACCGTGATCCTGCTGCTTGCAGTCGTCAACAAGGGCGAGGTGCCGCCCGCAGAGAAGACCTACAGCCAGCTGACCGAGATGCTGCGCCACGGCCAAGTCTCGAAGCTCGTGCTCCAGGAAGGCGAAGTGAGCGGCGAGGACGGCGACGGGAATAAGTTTCGGTCCTTCATCGCGACAGGCGCCAGCGAGAAGTTCTTCGAGGAGGTGGAGGCCGCGCGCGGACGCGATCCGAACCTGAGCGTCGACATGCAGCCCAAGGCCGAGACGCCCATGCTGCAGCAGATGCTGTTCGCGTGGGGTCTGCCGCTGCTCCTAATCGTTGGCTTCTGGGTGTTCATGGCGCGCCAGATGCAGGCCGGCGGCGGCAAGGCGATGAGCTTTGGCAAATCGCGTGCGCGGCTGCTGACCGAGAACCAGACGCGCATGACGTTCGACGACGTCGCGGGCATCGAGGAATCGAAGGCCGAACTCGAAGAAATCATCGCGTTTCTGCGCGACCCGAAAAAGTTCACACGCCTCGGCGGGCGCATTCCGAAGGGCGTGCTCTTGGTGGGGCCGCCCGGCACCGGCAAGACGCTGCTCGCGCGCGCCGTCGCCGGCGAAGCCGGCGTACCGTTCTTCTCGATCTCCGGTTCGGATTTCGTCGAGATGTTCGTGGGCGTCGGCGCCTCGCGCGTGCGCGATCTCTTCATGCAAGGCAAGAAGCAAGCGCCCTGCATCATCTTCATCGACGAGATCGACGCCGTCGGCCGCCATCGCGGCGCCGGCATGGGCGGCGGACACGACGAGCGCGAGCAGACGCTCAATCAGCTGCTCGTCGAGATGGACGGCTTCGAGAGCAACGAGGGCGTCATCCTGATCGCGGCCACCAATCGTCCCGACGTGCTCGACCCGGCGTTGCTACGGCCAGGACGTTTCGACCGGCGCGTGGTCGTGCCGCGGCCCGATCTGCGCGGCCGCCTCGCGATCCTGCGAGTGCACACACGCAAGGTGCCGCTCGCGGACGATGTGGAACTCGAGGTGCTCGCGCGCGGGACGCCCGGTTTCGTGGGCGCCGACCTACAGAACCTGGTGAACGAGGCCGCGCTGCTCGCTGCGCGGCGCGAGGGCTCGCGCGTCGCGATGCTGGATTTCGAGAAGGCCAAGGACAAAGTCCTAATGGGCGCCGAGCGCCGCAGCATGATCATGAGCGACGAGGAGAAGCGCACCACCGCGTATCACGAAGCGGGACACGCGCTGGTCGCGATGCTCACCAAGGAGGCTGACCCGGTTCACAAGGTGACGATCATTCCGCGCGGCATGGCGCTCGGGCTCACGCAGACGCTTCCCGAAGCAGATCGCCACAGCTACACGCGCGCGCAGATGGTCGCGATCATCAAGTACGCGATGGGTGGGCGGGCGGCCGAAGAAGTCGTCTTCTCGCACTTTTCGACCGGCGCGTCGAACGATCTTCAGCGCGCCACGCGGCTCGCGCGCGACATGATTTGTCATTACGGCATGAGCGACGCGATCGGGCCCGTCTCGTTCGAAGAAGAAAACGGCGATGTCTTCCTCGGCCGCGACTTCATGACGCGCAAGACCTACAGCGAGAAGACCGCCGAGCTGATCGACGACGAGGTGAAGCGCATGCTCACCGGGCTCTACGACGAAGCGAAGGCGATGCTCGCGGCGCGGCGCAGCACGCTCGATGCGATCGCGGATGCGCTGCTCGAGCGTGAGACACTCGAGCACGGCGATCTTGCGAAGCTCCTCCTTGGCGAGGCGCTGCCCCCGATGCCACCGCCTTCGACGAGCGAAGGTGCGGCGGTGGTGCGGCCCGCGCGGCCTGCCCGAACGCGCGAGCCGGCCGGGGTGCGCGGCGATCTGCCCGATCCGGAACCGATGCCGGGATAAATCGGCGCTGTGCGGGAGTTCGCGGCGATGCATGAAATCGAACTCTTCCGCCGCGAGCGCGTCACGCTTCTCGGGGTGCTGAACATCACCCCGGATTCGTTCTCGGATGGCGGACGCTTCGTGACCGGATCTGGCGCTGCACCCGATCTCGCCGCCGTGCTTCGCGAAGCGCGCGCGCAGCTCGCTGCCGGTGCCCACGCGCTCGATGTCGGGGGCGAGTCGACGCGCCCCGGCGCAGCGCCCGTAACCGCTGTGGAGGAAATTGCGCGCACGCGTCCGATCGTCGAGGCGCTCGCCAAAGAGCTCGACGCGCCGATCTCGATCGACACGCGACGCGCCGAGGTAGCGGAGGCCGCGCTCGATGCGGGCGCGTCGATCGTGAACGACATCAGCGGCGGCACGTTCGACCCGCGCTTGCTCGAAGTGGCTGCGCGCAGCGGAGCGCGCGTGATCCTCGGTCATCTGCGCGGCGAGCCGGCGAGCATGCAGCAAGGCATCGCGTTCTCGGACGTGCTCGCGGAAGTAGCGGAGGAACTCGAGGCCGCGATTGCGCGCGCGGAAGCCGCGGGCATCGCGCGCGAGCGCATCGTCGCGGATCCGGGCATCGGCTTCGGGAAGCGCGCACCACACAACCTAGTGTTGCTCGCGAACTTGGAGGCGCTGCGCGCGCGACTCGGCGTGGCGGTGATGGTCGGGCCTTCGCGCAAGAGTTTCCTCGGCGAGCTGACGGGCGAGCGCGACCCGACCCGGCGCGATCTCGCGACCCACGCGGCGTGCGCCATCGCGGTGTTCCAAGGCGCTGACGCCGTGCGCGTTCACGACGTCGGCGGCGCGCGCATCGCCGCGCAGGTCTCGCTTGCGCTGCGCGAGGCGCGCCGATGATCGAGGCGCTCTGGGAGCTGTTTGCCGGGCAATTCGCGGAGCTGCGCAGTTTCGTCGAGACCACCTATGAGCCGACGCGCGACACGGCCGACATCGCGTTGGTCGCGCTCGCGATTTATTGGGTGCTGCTGCTGCTGCGCGGCACGCGCGCAGTGCAGGTTCTGGTGGGGCTCGGCCTGCTGATGGGCGTGCGCATCCTCGCCGACTACTTCGAGCTGATGACGGTCACCTGGCTGCTCGACAACTTCCTCGGCCCTGCGGTGCTGATCGTCGTGATCCTGTTCCAGAACGACATCCGCCGCGCGCTCGCGCGCGTGGGCCGTTTGTTCTCGCCGCGTTTCTCGGAACGCGAGGAGTCGCGCGTCGTCGAGGAAGTCGTGCGCGCGTGCGCGGAACTCGTGCGGCGGCGCATCGGCGGGCTCGTCCTGTTCGAACGCGAGACGCGGCTCGACGACCTGATCGAAGCGGGCACGGCGATCGATTCCGCCGTGTCGAAGGATTTGCTCGTGTCGCTCTTCCTGCCCACCTCGCCGCTGCATGACGGCGCTGTGGTGATCGCCCACGGCCGGCTCGCCCACGCGAGCTGCATTCTGCCGCTGACGCTGCGCACGGATTTGCCCGAAGGCGTGGGCACGCGCCATCGCGCCGCGGTAGGCATTACGGAGGAGAGCGACGCGATCGCCGTCGTGGTGTCGGAGGAGACCTCGACGATCGCGATTGCCGTTGGCGGCGAACTCACGATGCAACTCGATGCGGCGCGCCTGCGCGTCGCGCTTTGGGATTCGTTCTCGCGCACCGCGAGCGACTTGGCTGCCGAGGAAGCCGCAGCCGAATCCGAAACGCGAGCCGCTCGCCCGTGACGCGCCTAATCGATTTCCGTTTCGCGGCGCTCGCTCTCTTCAGCGCGGTGCTGCTCTGGGGCTACTCCCAGCGCACAGCGACCCAGGAGCGCGGCTTCGACATTCCCGTGGTCGCGACGCGCGTGCCGGACGCGCTGATCGTGACCGCGCGCTCCTCGGACGCAGTCGACATCCGCGTGCGCGGCAGCCGCAGCGCGCTCCGGCGCGTGCCGAGCGATCTCGAGTACGAAGTCGATCTGGCCGCGGCGAAACCCGGCGTAACGAACTTCGAGGTCGACCTCACGGCGCTCGACGTGGGCCGCGGTGCGCAGATCGTCAGCCGCTCGCCGACCCAACTCGAGTTCACGCTCGAACGCAAGATCTCGCGCCGCATGCGCGTGAAGCCCGACGTGGTGGGCAAGCCCGGCGAGGGCTTTCTCGTGGGCGAAACGACCATTACGCCGCACCGCCTGATGGTCACCGGCGCGGAGTCGGAAATCCTCCGGCTCGGCGAGGTGCTGACCGAAACGGTCGATGTGACGGGGTCAACGGAGCCGGTCGAGCGAGCGGTCCGCGCGGTGGCGCTCGGTTCGCACGCCTGGCTGGATCCGGCCGAGGAAATTCGCGTGCGCGTGGAGATTCTTCCCGCGCCGCCGCCGCAAGCGCCGGATCCGCGCAAACGGAGGGGCGCACGATGAGCGGCAGATTGTTCGGCACCGATGGCGTGCGCGGCACCGCGAACGTTCACCCGATGACCGCCGAGATGGCGCTTCAGCTCGGGCAAGCCGTCGCGCACGTGTTTCGTGGCGGCAGCGGCAAGCACCGCATCGTGATCGGCAAGGACACGCGCCTCTCCGGCTACATGTTCGAGGACGCGCTCGCAGCTGGAATCTGCTCGATGGGCGTGAACGTCATTCAGGTGGGGCCGATCCCGACGCCCGCGATGGCTTTCCTCACCGCCGACATGCGCTGCGATGCCGGCGTGATGATCTCCGCCAGCCATAATGCATTTCACGACAACGGCATCAAGTTCTTCGCGCATGACGGCTTCAAGCTGCCCGATACGGTCGAGGATCAGATCGAGCAACTGATTGCGAGCGGCGACTTGACGCGCCTGCGCTGCGCGCCGGATCGCATCGGCCAAGCGCGACGCATCGAGGACGCGCAAGGCCGTTACATCGTGATGGTCAAGAAGACGTTCCCGCTCGAGCTGCGGCTCGACGGCCTCCGCGTCGTCCTCGATTGCGCGAATGGCGCGGCCTACAAAGTGGGCCCGACCATGCTCGAAGAGCTTGGCGCGGAGGTGTTCACGATCGGCGTCGAGCCGAACGGCCGCAACATCAATGACGGCGTCGGTTCGCAGCACCCTGAAAAGTTGATCGAGAAAGTGCGCGAGCTGCGCGCAGACGTGGGCATCGCAGTGGACGGCGACGCCGACCGAGTCGTCATGTGCTGCGAGAAGGGCAACCTGCTCGATGGCGACGCGATCCTCGCCTTGTGTGCGCGCGACCTTGCGGAGCGCGGGAAGCTCGCAGGCCGGGCCGTGGTCGCGACCGTAATGAGCAACCTCGGTCTCGAGCGCGCGCTCGCGGAGATCGGCGTCGAACTCGTGCGCACGCAGGTCGGCGACCGCTACGTGGTCGAGGAGATGCGCCGGCACGGTTATACGCTCGGCGGCGAGCAGTCGGGCCACGTGATCTTCCTCGAACATGGCCACACCGGCGACGGCCTGCTCACGGCGTTGCAGGTGCTCGCGATCCTGCGCCGCAAGCAGCGCCCGCTCTCGGAACTCGCGTCCGGCATCGAGCGCTTCCCGCAGGTGCTCGTGAACGTGGCGGTGGCCGAGAAACGCCCATTCGACTCGCTGCCCGAGTTTTCGCGCCAGCTGCGTGCGGTGGAGGAGTCGCTCGGGACGCGCGGACGCGTCCTGATCCGCTACTCGGGCACGGAAGCGAAGGCACGCGTGATGGTCGAAGGCGAAGACGAGAAGCGCGTGCATGAGATCGCGAACGAGCTTGCGGATGGCCTGCGCCGCGCGCTCGCGGGCGGGCGCGCGTGACGCGCGCGCTCAGCGTCGCGCTCGACGCGGCAATTCTGGCAGGAGCGAGTGCGCGGGTCGGTGCGCGTCTCACGACGGCCGCAATGCTCGCGGACCTAGCCGGTGCGGATCGCGTGCGCATCGGCGTGCGCGAGGAGTTCGTGCCCGTAGGCGCTGCCGAGCTGCGCGACCTACGCCGCAGTGCGCGGCAGCTCGAGCTGCGCATCGCTCCGGCGCCGGCGCTCGTGAAGTGCGCACTCGAGACGCGGCCCGATCGCGTCGTGCTCGCGGCCGAAGCGCGCGACGGGCGGCCTGCGGGTGCGCTCGATCTCGCGGGCTGGAGCGCGAGCCTGCCCAGCGTGCTGCGCACGCTGCGCGATGCCGGCATCGAGGTGGTGCTCGCGATCGCGCCAACGCTCGATGCGGTGAAGGCTGCGCGCGGTGTCGATGCGTCGGCCGTCGAGCTCGCGACGGCTGCACTGGTCGATCTGCCGCCGCGCGAGCGCCGCGACGCGCTCGTCGCGCTCGGCGACGCCGCGCGGCTCGCGGCGAAGCTGCGCATGAGCGCGGGCGCGGGCGGCGGCCTCGATCTCGCGAGCCTCCCCTTCGTTCTCGAAGCGGCGCCCTCGCTCGAATGGATCTGCGCGGGCCGCGGCCTCGTCGAGCGCGCGCGGCTCTGCGGCATCGAGCGCGCCGTGCGCGATTGGCGCGAGCGGCTCTAGACGCAAGCGGCTACGCGTCTCGCCATGCTGACGGACCGCTGGCCGCTCGCGACCGCCGCCGAGATGCGCGCGCTCGACCACCACACCATCGATGCCCTCGGCGTGCCCGCCGAGTTGTTGATGGAGAGCGCGGGGCAGGCGATTGCGGCGCAAGTGTTGCGGCTGCGCGGCGGCGCGGGCGAAGTCTGGTGTCATTGCGGCGCGGGCAACAACGGCGGTGACGGGCTCGTCGTCGCGCGTCTGTTGCAGCTACGCGGCCTGGTCGCGCGCATCGTGCTGGTGGGCGAGCGCGAGCGCTTCACGCCCGAGGCGGCGCGCAACTTCGCGCGCGCAGAGCGTGTGGGCGTCGCGCTCGCGCGCGGCAAGCCGCCACGCGGCGCCGTGCTCGTCGATGCGATCTTCGGCACCGGGCTCTCGCGCAGAGTCGAAGGCGCCGCGGCGCGCGCAATTCGCGCCATCAACGCGAGCCGGCCCGCCTGCAAAGTCGTGGCGGTGGACGTGCCGTCGGGGCTCGACGCAGATACGGGGCAAGCGCTCGGCGTCGCGGTCGAGGCAGATGTTACGGTCGCGCTGGGTTTGCCGAAGCTTGGGCTCAGCCAAGAGCCCGGGCGCACGCTGGCGGGCGAAGTGGTCGTAGCGCGCATCGGCATTGCGGACGCGGCGCCGGGTATCGCGCTCGGCGCCGAGTGCTGGACGCGCGGCGCCGCTGCGCGCTCACTTCCGAAGCGCCCGCGCGCGGGACACAAGGGCACCTTCGGCCACGTGCTGATTGCGGGCGGCTCGACCGGCAAAGCCGGCGCTGCTGCGCTCGCTGCACGCGGAGCCGCGCGCGGCGGAGCAGGGCTTGTGACGATCGCGTGCCCGCGCAGCCAGAACGCGATCCTCCAGCGCGCGAGCGTCGAGGCGATGACGGCGCCGCTCGCCGAGTCCCGCCACGGCGCGTTTGCGCTGGAGGCCACCCCTGAGCTCGCCGCGCTCGCGCGCGAACGCGGCGCGCTCGTGCTCGGCCCTGGCTGCGGGCGCGAGACGGGCACGCGCGCCGCTCTGCGCGCGTTCGCGCTCTCCGCAGCCTGCCCGCTCGTGCTCGACGCCGACGGCCTCGTCGCGTTCGAAGGCCGCATCGCCGAGCTGCGCGAGCGCACTGCGCCAACGCTGCTCACCCCGCACCCCGGCGAGGCGGGCCTGCTGCTCGGGCTCAGCGCGAAAGCGATCAACGCCGCGCGCCCGGCGTGTGCGCGTGCACTCGCACGGCAGACTGGCGCGATCGTCGTACTCAAGGGAGCGGGCACCGTCATCGCCGATCCGTCGGGGCGGATTGCGGTGAACCCCACCGGCGGGCCCGTGCTGGCGACGGGCGGCACGGGCGACGTGCTCGCGGGCCTCGTCGGCTCCTTTCTCGCTCAGCGCGTTGCGCCCTTCGAGGCTGCGGTGCTCGCCGCCTTCGTGCACGGCGCCGCTGGCGACCTCGTCGCCGCGCGGCGGGGCAATCGCGGCGCACTCGCGAGCGAAATCGCCGATGCGATTTCCGAGGCACTGCGCGCACTCAGCGGCGCACACCCCGCGATCGGAGCCGGCGATGCGATTCGCTTCCCAGAACCCGGCTGACACGCGCCGCATCGGGGCGGAACTCGGCGCCGCGCTCGGGGTGGATGGCGCCGTCATCTCAATTTCGGGCGCGCTCGGCGCCGGCAAGACGCTCTTCACGAAGGCGCTCGCCGGCGCACTCGGCCTCGACGAGCGCCTGGTCGCGAGCCCCACGTTCGTGATCGCGGGAGAGTACCCGCTCGTGCGCGCGGGTTCGCCCGGCCGACTCGTGCACGTCGATTTCTACCGCGTCGAGAGCGAAGCCGAGCTCGAAGACGCGGGCCTCGACGACTGGCTCGCCGAGGGCACCGTGCTCGTCGCCGAGTGGGGCGAGCGTTTTCCGCTGGCGTTGCCCGAAGATCGTCTGGACGTGCGCATCGCTTCGGGCGAACTTCCCGAGTCCCGAATCATGGAGGCGGAAGCGCGCGGACCGCGCTCCCGTGCTCTCCTCGAGCGGTGGAGCAGGCGATGGCGCTGATCGTCCAGAAATTTGGCGGCACCAGTGTCGGCGACCCGGAGCGCATCCGGAACGTCGCGCGGCGCGTGGTCGCCACCCACGCGGCGGGTCATCAGGTCGCGGTGATCGTGTCGGCGATGGCCGGCGAGACCAACGCGCTCGTCGCGCTCGCCAAGGAACTCGGCGGCGAGACGCCGGACCCGCGCGAATACGACGCGCTGATCTCGATCGGCGAATCGAAGACGATCGCGCTGCTCGCGATGGCGATTCACCAGCTCGGTCTGCCTGCGCGCAGCTTCACCGGAGCGCAGATGGGCATGCTCACCGACACGAGCCACACGCGCGCGCGCATTCAAAACATCGAGGCGGCGCGCATCCGCGCAGTGCTCGACAGCGGCGGCATCGCGGTGCTCGCGGGTTTTCAGGGCGTCGACGAAGACGGCAACGTGACGACGCTCGGCCGCGGCGGCTCGGACACCTCGGCGGTGGCGGTGGCCGCCGCGCTGCAAGCCGACGTGTGCGAGATCTACACCGACGTCGACGGCGTTTACACCTGCGACCCGAACCTCGTGCGCGGCGCGCGCAAACTCTCGCGCATCTCGTTCGAGGAAATGCTCGAGATGGCGAGCCTCGGCGCGAAAGTGCTGCAGATCCGCTCGGTGAAGTTCGCGATGCAGTTCGGCGTTCCGCTGCACGTGCGCTCGTCGTTCGACCAGAGTGAAGGTACCTGGGTGGTGCGCGAGGAGGATGTGATGGAGCGATTGGTCGTTTCGGGTGTGACCTACCACCGCGGCGAGGCGAAGATCCGAGTTGTTGGGGTGAAGGATTCGCCGGGCGTCGCCGCCAAATTGTTCGGTGCGATCGCCGACGCAGGCATCGTGGTCGACATGATCGTGCAGAACGCCTCCGCCGACGGCACTACCGACATGACGTTCACGGTGCCACGCGACGACTTTGCGCGCGCGAAGGTGATCGCGGAGAGGCTGGCGCCCGAAATTGGCGCGAGCCGAGTCGAGGCTGACAAAGCGATCTCCAAGGTCTCGGTAGTCGGGCTCGGGATGAAGGACCACGCCGGTGTCGCCGCGAAGATGTTCCAGGTGCTTGCAGGCGAGGGCATCAACATTCAGATGATCGGCACGAGCGAGATCAAAATCTCGGTCGTGATCGAAGAGAAGTACACGGAGCTAGCCGTGCGCGCGCTGCACGCGGCGTTCGTCGAGAGCGGCGCAGACGTGCCGCGCGCTGAAGCCTGAGCCGGATGACGCGCGGATCTGCGCGGGCGGTGGCGTTCGTTGCGGCGCTGCTCAGCGCGCGCGCGCTGCTCGATGGCGGCGCCGGCGCGCCCGCAGTCGAGCGGGCGGTTCCGCACGGCGGGCCGGCGCGTTTGCTCTACGGCGCGGCGCTCGACGCGAACCGCGAGCCCGCCGAGGTGCTCGCGCTATTGCCGGGCATCGGCCCCGCACGCGGTGAAGCGATCGTCGCCGCGCGGCCACTCTGTTCACTCGCTGATCTCGATCGCGTCCCGGGTGTGGGTCCGGTGACGCTTCGCACACTTGGCACAGCGCTCGCTTTTCCCGCATTGCCGCACGCTTGCGAGCATTCATTGGGCGCAGATAGGTATTGATCGCACGCACTTCGTCGGGCTAAGTTGCCTCCCTCCGCGATCCAGCGGAACAAGGAGTCGCTGCGATGGTTCGCACTTTTTCCGTTTCTCGGTCGCTCGCTGTTGCGCTGGCTGCGGTAATCGCGCTGGCCACCGGCTGCGCGAATCTCAACCCCAAGACTTGCGCGGCGATCGGCTTCGTCGCCGGTGGCGCGGGCGGCGCGGTCTACGGCACCAACAATGACAAGGGCCACGACATCGACTCCGGCGTCGGCTACGGCGTTGCGTTCGGCGCAGTGACCGGGACCGCGGCGTACTTCATTTGCAAGGCCTTCGAGAAGCCCCCGGCTCCCGAACCGGCGCCCGCACCCGCTCCGGCGCCCGCACCCGCTCCGGCGCCCGCTCCGGTGGTGGAAGAGCCCGCTCCGGCGCCGCAAGCGCAGCGCATCGTTCTGCGCGGCGTCCAGTTCGACCTCGACAAGGCGGAAATTCGTCCGGATGCGGCGGTGATTCTCGACGAGGCAGCGAACCAACTCGGTCAGGTTGCCGGTGCGCGCGTCAGCGTGGACGGCCACACCGACTCGAGCGGTGCCGACGCGTACAACCAGTCGCTCTCGGAGCGTCGTGCGGCGTCGGTCCGCGAGTACCTGGTGAGCAAGGGCGTCGACGCGGGCCGCCTCACGTCGAACGGCTACGGCGAAGCCCAGCCGGTGGCGGACAACGCCACGGCCGAAGGCCGCTCGCTGAACAGGCGCGTGGAGTTGAAGGTCCAGGAGTAACCCGACGGCGGGAGCTCTCGCGCGTCTCCGCGCGTTCGTTGCGGAGAATCTTTGGAACCCGGAGCCACTCGAGCCCAAACCGCTCGGGTGGCTCCGGTCTTTTTTTCAGCTTTCCGTGCTGATTGGCGAGGGCTTCGTTCGCGACCAGCTGTTACTGCGCGCAAACTCCCTCGCGTACCTCACGCTGCTGTCGATCGTTCCATTCCTTGCGCTCGCTGTCGCGCTAGTCGATCTGATCGGCGACGGCCATCAAGTCGCCACGCGCCTGGTAGATCTGCTCGGCTTCAGCGCAACGATCAAGGCGCAGCTTCTCGACGGCGTCGCGCGCTTCAACTTCCGGGCGTTCGGCACGATCGGCGGCGCTCTCCTGCTCGCGACAACGGTGCTCGCAGTGGGTCGCGTCGAGCAATCTCTGAACGCACTCTGGGGCGTCACCGAACGCCGGGCTTGGGCGCGGAGGATTCCGGACTATCTCGCAGTAATCGTGATTGCCCCGATGTTTGTCGGAATCGCGGTCCCCCTGCGTGCGGCGTTCGAGAGTCAAACTCTCGTGCGAGTGGCCCTCGACTATCCGGTTCTCCTGTTTCTCTACGACAGCGGCCTTCGCTACGCGCCAGTTCTGCTGGTGATCGCGGCGCTCGTGTTCCTGTATTGGTTCTTGCCGAACACGCGGGTGCGCGCGCGCTCTGCTCTGTTCGGCGGCGTGGTCGCGGGTGTGCTCTTCAACCTCGTGCAGGTCGCCTACGTGCGCCTGACGGTGGGTGCGAATCTGCGGATGGACACGGCGTTCGCGGCGTCCGCGTGGGTCGTGCTGTTCTTGGTCTGGGTCTACATCTCGTGGGCGATCGTGTTGCTCGGCGCGGAGGTCGCCTACGCGCATCAGACGCTTTCGCTGTATCGGCGTGAGGTGCGCGGCAAAGGGGCTGGCCCGGCGGCGCGCGAGACGATCGGCCTGGCGATCGCGCTGTGCTGCGCGCGCGCCTTTCGTGACGCCGGTGCGCCGTGGCATCCCGATGCTCTTTCGGACTCGCTCGACGTGCCGCTGCGCACAGTTCGCGAAGTCCTACGCGCCCTCGAAGAGGCCAATATCGTGACCCCGTGTGGGGGCGAGAATGCGGGCTGTTTCCAGATGGCGCGGCCGTCGGAACAGGTGCGCGTCTCGGATGTGCTGACCGCTCTGCGCGGCAACTCGACGTACCCGCTGGGAGTCGCCGAGATGTCGCGGATCGTGAACGGCGTGATCGCCGACGTCGAACGCGCCGCCAGCGCCGTGGCGGAAGCCCGCAATCTGCGCGACCTGATCGGCGACGCACCGCGCGCGTAGCGGTGCGGCCGCCCGCCGGCGCAAAGTGCCCGCGCTCCGGCTGTTAAGCTGCCGCCAATGCGCGTCTATTTGGATCACAACGCCACCACGCCGCTGCGCGACGAAGTCGTCGCTGCGATGGCGGAGGCGCTGCGCACGAACTACGGGAACCCTTCGAGCACGCACGCGGAAGGCGCCGCGGCGCGCGCGGCGATCGAGCGCGCGCGCGGCGAAGTCGCCGCGCTGCTCGGCGCCAGCAGCGCCGAGATCACCTTCACGGCGGGCGCCACCGAGGCGAACAACGCGGCGCTGCTCGGCGTGCTCGCCGCGCGGCCTCGGGGCCGGCACGTCGTCAGCACGAGCATCGAGCACCCATCGGTCGAGGCGCCGCTCGCTTCACTCGAAGCGCGCGGCATTCGCGTGACCCGCGCCCCAGTCGATGCGGGCGGGCGGCTCGATCTTGGCGCGCTCGCGGCTGCGATTACGGAGGAGACGGCGCTCGTGTCCGTGATCCTCGCGAACAACGAGACGGGCGTGCTTCAGGACGTGGCAAAGGTCGCGGACGCAGCGCACGCGCGCGGCGCCTGGCTGCACGTCGATGCCACGCAGGCCGTCGGGAAGATTCCAGTAGACGCGCTGAGCCTCGGCGCGGATTTGTTGTCGTGCTCGGCGCACAAGCTGAACGGGCCCAAAGGCACGGGCTGCCTGGTCGCGGGCAAGCACGTCGCGTATGCGCCCTACTTGTTGGGCGGCGGGCAGGAGCGGCGCCGGCGCGGTGGCACGGAGAACGTCGCGGGCATCGTCGGCTTCGGCGTGGCGTGCGCGCTCGCACGCGCCGAGTTGCCCGCGCGCGGCACGCAGCTGGCGATCCTCCGCGATCGCCTCTGGGCGGGCATCGCCGCGAGCGTCCCGAACGTGCGGCGCAACGGCGACGCGCGTCATCTGCTGCCGAACACGTTGAACCTCGAGTTCGCGGAGACTGCAGGCGAGGTGTTACTGGAGGCGCTCGATGGCGAGGGCATCGCCGTGTCCGCGGGCGCCGCGTGTCACTCCGGCTCGATCGAGCCGTCGGCGACGCTGATCGCGATGGGACGGTCGCCCGCACAAGCGCGCGGCTCGCTGCGCTTCTCGGTCGGGCCGAGCACGACGAACGCCGAGATCGATTACGCGCTCTCGGTGCTCCCTGAATTGGTCGCGCGCGTGCGCGCTGCGGGCGCTTGAGTGGGCGCGCGAATCGTCGTCGGTATGTCGGGGGGCGTGGATTCGTCGGTCGCCGCGGCCATGCTCGTCGAGCAAGGTTATGAGGTGATCGGCGTGACGATGCACCTCGCGGGTAGCGGGGGCCGCTGCTGCTCGCTCGACGACGCCGACGACGCGCGCCGCGTCGCCGCGCAGCTCGGCATTCGCTTCTACGTCGCGAACTACAAGGACCGCTTCCGCGAGGAAGTGATGGAGCCATTCGCGGACGCCTACCTCGCGGGCAAGACGCCGATCCCGTGCGTCGCGTGCAACGACCGCTTCAAGTTTCACCACCTGCTCGCGCGCGCGCGCGCGCTCGGCGCGGACAGCGTCGCGACCGGTCATTATGCGCGCGTAGCGCACGACGGAGCGCGCGGCGAGGCGCGCCTCCTGCGCGGCGTCGATCGCCGCAAAGACCAGAGCTACTTCCTGTTCCGCCTGTCCGCCGAGCACCTCCGCCACACGCACTTCCCGCTCGGTGCGCTCGAGAAGAGCGAGGTGCGCGAGCGCGCGCGCGGGCTCGGGCTCGCGACGGCGGAGAAGCCCGAGAGCCAGGAGATCTGCTTCGTGCCGGACGGTGATTATGCCCGCGTCGTCGGCGAGCTGCGCCCCGGTAGCGGGCGCGCCGGCGAGATCGTGGACTCGACCACCGGCCGCGTGCTGGGCAGCCACGAGGGCATTCATCACTTCACCGTGGGGCAGCGTAAGGGGCTCGGCTCCGGCGGCGTCGAGCCGCGCTACGTGGTGCGTCTCGACGCGGTGACGAATCGCGTACTCGTCGGCCCGGCCAGCGCGCTCGGTTCGCGCGCCGCAAGGCTCAGCGGGATGTGCTGGACGCGCGAGCGCGCGGAAGGCGGCACGATTCGCGGCGACGTACAGGTGCGATACAAGCACGAAGCGGTGCCCGCGCTGATTACGCTCGCGGCTGGCGGCGCGGCGCACGTCGCGTTCGACGTGCCCGTTCGCGCCGTCGCGCCAGGCCAGGCCGCAGTCATTTATCAGGGCGAGGAACTGCTCGGCGGCGGCTGGATCGACGAGGCGTTGCCGTGAGCGAGGCGCCTGCCACTCCCGTCGCCGAGATCGCCGAGCGCACCGGCTACGCGTTTGCCGATGCTGCGCTGCTCGAAGTCGCGCTCACGCATCCGTCGTCATCCTACGAACGCGACCGCAGCGGCGGCAACGAGCGCTTCGAGTTTCTGGGCGACGCAGTGCTCGACTCGCTCGCGCACATCGCATTTGCGGGCAAGGTCAAATCTCGATCTGCGCTCCCAGCTCGACG
>JANNDT010000448.1:0-12633 GCA_031387905.1 Deltaproteobacteria bacterium | reverse complement strand
CACGCCTCGCGCTGGATCGCCGAGCCGTTTCACCTGTACGACTGCTGCCCCGAGAACGACGGCGCCGCCGCAATCGTCGTGACGACACCCGAGCGCGCGCGCGATCTGAGAAGGAAGCCAGTGCCGATCCTCGCCGCATCTCAGGGCCTCGGCGCTGGTGACGGCGCCGGCGCCTTCAACGAGCGCACTTTCCCGACAGCGCACAAGCGCATCGTCGGCAACGCGATCTGGGAGCAGTCCGGCGTAACACCAGCAGATCTCGACGTCGCGCAGTTCTACGAGAACTTCACGGGCCCCGTGTTGATCGCGATGTGCGAGATGGGGCTCGCGCCGCCCGAGGGCATCGAGGCGTTCGTCTCGAACGGCCGGTTGCTCGCGCCGAACGGCGCGCTGCCCGTCAACACGAGCGGCGGCAACATCGGCGAGGCCTACATCCACGGCTTCGAGTGCGTGGTCGAGGCCGTGCGCCAGGTGCGCGGCGAGAGCACGGCGCAGGTGCAGGGCGTCGAGTTGTCGCTCGCGGTCGCGGGCCCCGGCTTCGCGCCCGGCAGCGCCGTGCTGTTCTGCGCGCCGTGACTCGTCGACTTCGCTCGGCTTCGCCTCGCTGCGCGCGGCGAAGCGCCGCTTGCACTCCCGGAGAACTCAGATGACCCGCTACCTCGGCGACGACTGGATGCTGCCTGGCGTCGACAAGCTCACGAAACGCTTCTTCACCGCCGGCAAGCTCGTCTTCCAGGCCTGTGCGAGGTGCGGCCACGTGCAGCACCCGCCCACGGACGTGTGCGGCGCGTGCCAGAACTTCGCGTTCACCGAGCGCGAAAGCGCAGGTGTGGGCCGCATCGCGAGCGCGATCGTCGCGCACTACGTCGTGCACCCCGCGCTGAAGGCGCGCAGCCCGTACAACGTCGTGCTGGTCACCCTCGACGACGTGCCCGGCGTCCGCGTAATCGGCAACGTCGTGAACCGCGCCCCGCGCGAAGTAGCCATCGGCCAGCGCGTGCGCGTTTGCTTCGAGGAAGCGAAGGACCCGCAGACCGGCGAGCTCCTACGCATCCCGCAGTGGGAAGCGCTCCCCTAAAGGCAACTCGGGGACGTTCTTGCCTTTTCATCTCACCGTCGCTGCGCGTCGCATGAGCCGCGAGAGCGCCCCCTCCGACATCCCGAAATGGCTCGCGATCGCGCTCTGCGTGATGCCGAGCTCGCGCGTCGCGCACGTCGCGATCTGAGCGCGCGCCGCGGCTGCAGCCCGCGACCGATCGCCTCGCAGCGCGTCGTCGATCGGCACCGCGAGCCTCGAGCACACGTGGGCGACGAGTTCGTCCAGCTTTGCGGCGGCCTGGCCGCTGGCGATCCGTGCGAAGCGCAGACGCTCGGGAGCTGGAACTCGCGTCATGTCCCTCTGCAGCATGCGCCGCCGAATCTCCCGCCGCGCCTTGGCAGGATTCTCGCCGAACACTCGCAGCGCCCGAGCGATCGACTCGAACGCGTGTGGCGCTCGCGCACCTATGAGTGCGCCGTAGCCCGTCCACGGATAGCGCTCGAGTTGCCCAGACGAAGCCACCATTCCGGCCGCGAGCGGATTGCGGTCGTTGTAGAGCACGACGTTCGCCAGATCACCGTCGTCCTCGACCAGCCGCGAGCCGAAGCGATTCTGGAAAAGATGCCCAGCGCGATCGTGCCGGTGGTTGAAGTAGACGGCGTAGCCGGTCAGGAGCCGTCGCATCAGTTGCGAGATCGAAGTAGCGCCGGTCTCGATCGTCGCGTGCAAATGATTCGGCATGAACGCCCAAGCCAAGCATTGGGCGCCGGCCTCGGGAATGAGGCGATCGAAGCGTGCGAGCAAATCGATGCGATCGGCGTCGTCCCGGAAGATCTCGCGGCGTTCGATGCCGCGGAGGGTGATGTGATGAATCGATCCCGGTGCGTCCTGGCGAGGTCCGCGCGGCATGCGCTGGCTCCTCGGGACCGAGGGGAGGCAGCAGGATAACGGCGCGCGCTGCGTTCGCGCGAAAAGGCAACAACGTCCCCGAGTTGCCTTTTTCTTAGGCGGTTCGCCGCGCGGCGAGCATGCCGGCGGCCATCGCTGCCACGAACGCGAACACCTCGCTCTCGCCGCGCGCGAGGCTCGCGAGGGCGGGGCCGGGGCAGAGGCCGACGAGCGCCCAGCCGATCCCGAAGAGCGCGGCGCCGCCTAACAGGCGGGCATCGAGGTCGGCGCGCGTGGGCAGCGCGAAAGTGTCGGCGAAGAGCGGCTTCGCGCGCTTACGCGTGAACGCGTAGGCCGCGGCGTTTACCGCGAGCGCGCTGCCCATCACGAGCGCGAGCGTGGGGTCCCAGGCGCCCGCGACATCGAGGAACGCGAGCACCTTCGCGGGGTTGGTCATGCCGGCGAGCGCGAGGCCTGCGCCGAAGATCAGGCCGCTGAGCAGCGCGGCGAGAACTTGCATCACGCGGCTCCGAGCACGTGGCGCAGCACGAACAGCGTAATCACTGCGCTCGCCATGAACGTGCACGTCGCGGCGATGCTCCGGCGCGAACCGCGCGCTATGCCGCAGACGCCGTGGCCGCTGGTGCAGCCGTTGCCGAGCGCGGTGCCGAAGCCAACGAGCAGGCCGCCCGCGAGCAGCAGCGGCCAGCTGCGCGTGATCGCGAAGCCGTGCACGTCGCCGGATGCGCGAATCATCAGGGCTGCGCCGAGCGGGAGTGCGGCGAGGAACGCGACGCGCCACGCAGAGTCACCGCGCGCAGGCGCGAGCGTGAGCGCGCGCGAGAGGATCCCGCTGATGCCGGCGATCTTCCCGTCTGTGACTAGGAGGAGCGCAGACGCGAGGCCGATCAGCGCGCCGCCGAGAATGCCTTCGAGTGGGGTGAATGGCGTCGCCATCAGATTCCCGCACCGCCTTCGTAGTCCGACTCGCCGCGCCGCCCACCGAGGCTGCGCGAACTGCGGCCCGCCGCGATGCCGAGACCGAGCAGTACGGCGGCGAACGCCAGCTGCGGCCCGCTGCGCGGCAGCGCCGCGAGCGCGTCACTCGCCCAGCGGTCGACTTCGCGCGCGAGAATGAGCACTGCCATCGCGAGCACGAAGCCTGCGAACGCGCGCCGCAACGAGGCCGGGTTGACTCGTTTCGCGAACGCGGAGCCGACGAACGAGCCCGCGATCGCGATCCCCGAGACGATCGCGACGACTCGCCATGGCACGCTCACGTGGCTCGCGTAACCGGCGAAGCCCGCGCTGGTGTTCAGCACGATGATCGCGAGCGAAGTGCCGACGGCGCGCTGCATCGGCAGGCCCGCCCAGAGCGCGAGCGCCGGCACGATCAGGAAGCCGCCGCCTGCGCCGATTAGGCCCGTGAACAGCCCCACCGCGAGGCCCTGCGCGAGCAAGCGGCTGGGCGCGCGCCTCACCGCGCTCTCCGGCGGCGCGCGGCGTCCGCGCCACATCGCGACCGCGGTGATCGCCATCATCACCGCGAACATCAATAACAATAGAGAGCCGTCGAGATAGTTAGCGACGCGCCCGCCCAGGAAGGCGCCCGTCATGCCGGCAGCGCCGAACAAGAGCGCGGTGCGCACGTCGACGTTGCCTGCACGCCAGTGTTGACCCGCGGCGAAGAGGCTCGCGGCGCCGACCACGAGCTGAGAACTCGCAATCGCTTCCTTCGGCTCGAGGCCCAAGATGTAGACCAGCAGCGGCACCGTGAGAATCGAGCCGCCACCGCCGAAGAAGCCCAACGAGATTCCGATCAGAAGGCTCAGCGCGTAGCCGAGTTCCGCCACGGCTAAGCGGCTCGGCGCTGCACGGAAGCGGCGCTCACAACGCTGCGAGCGCTGCGCGGAACGCGGCGAGGCTGAGATCGGTATCGGGCGGCGAGCCCGCAGCGCGGGCAGCGCTCTCGATCCAATCGAGCACACGCGCCGCGTCGCTGGCGCTGCGCGCATCGCCCGCTGCGCCTAGCTCGGCGGCGAGCTTTGCGCGCACCGCGTCTCGCGGCTGCGTGCTCACTTGCGCGAGCCACGCGAGTGCATTCTCCGCAAGCGCTGCCGCGTTCGCGTAGCGCGGCCGTTCGACCGCGAGCCCGGCACGGTTCCACGCGATCATCCCGCCCACGAGATTCGTCGCCGGGCCATAGCCGAGCGCTTCGAGCTGCTGACAGGCTTTGCCCGAGCGCACCCCGGAGCGGCACACCAATAACAATGCCTTGCCGCGCGGAAGCTCCTTCGCGCGAGCTTCGAGTTCGGGCAGCGGAATCAACACCGAGCCGTGCAGGCGCCCGAGCGGCCCGGCGAACTCGTGCGCGCCGCGCACATCGACAGCGAGAAATTCCCCCAAACGCCCGCTCGCTTCGGCGGCACTCAGCTCCTTCACGTCGACCATTCGCCCCTCCTCTCGGCGCGCCCAAGCCAGCGCGCGTCATGCCGTCGGCCGCGGATCGCGAATCAACACCGTGCCCTGCGCAAGCGCCGCGAGACGCCCGTCGTTCTCGACGCGAATCTGCACCACCGCGGTCGCTCTCGTGAGCGCGACGATCTCCGCGATCGCAACGAGTCTCCCGCCCGTCACCGGCGCGAGCAGGTTCAGCTTGAACTCGGTGGTCGCCGCCCACTGCCCGCGCTGCATGTGCGGATAACAAACGCAGCCGAGCACGTGGTCGCAGAGCGCCGAGATCACGCCGCCGTGCATGTTCTTGAACGGCGTCAGCAACTCGTCGCGCACTTCGACCTCGGCGCGCAGCACGCCGGGCGAGAACTCCGTGAAGTGCACGCCGAGGAACGCGGGCAAGCCGGTCGTCTTCTCACTCGCGCGCAGGAAGCCCTCCGCGATCTTCGCGTCGAAGGCCTCGATCGCGCGCGGGTCCGGCACTAGTTGGCTCGGCCCGTCTCGTCCGCCAGCGTACCCGTAACACCTCCGCTGGCTTCGAGCTGCGCGCGCAGTGTGGCGACGCGGCGGCGGCGGCGTTCGCGCTTGCCGTCCGTGTCGCACAGGCGCTCGAGCACCTCGTCGCCCCAGGCGATCTGCTTGCGCGTGCGGCGCAGGGCATCTTCGAGCAGCTCGATGGTGGGCGCGTCACAAATTTGATCTGTCTCGCGCATCGTGCGCTCATACACCGCGAGCAGGTGGGGCCTCAGCACGTCGAATACGCCGGCGATCTTCTCGATCGTCAGGTCCGGCGTCTCGGGGTCCGCGAGCGCCTGCACGAATTTTGCGAAGCCGTCATTCGCGGACTCGCTCGCCTCGGCGACCTTGCGTCCACAGCGCAACTCGGGCAATCGCTTGCCGAACGCGTCGGCGTTCTGCGCGCACTCCCAGACGATTTTGCCGAGGCCCGTTTTGACCGGCACTTCGGGGATCGTCGCGATCCAGCCGCCGAGAATCATCATGCTCCATTCTTCCGCGTATCGGAAGTTGCGCACACGGCGCGCGGTGGCTTCGACGTCGTAGCGGCCGTAGAGCTCGCGCAAATCCGCCGGCACTTCGAACGCGCCGTAGGGTGCGAAGGTGGTGCGCTCATCAGGGCCGTAGCCGGGGTAGAGGCGCTCGCTCATGGCTTCGCTCCCGCTTGTTGGGCGCGGCGCGCGACGTGCTTCTCGCGCAGGATGCGCGCGGCCTCGCGCATCGTCTCGCGGGTCGGGCCCTCGCCGCACAGCTCGACGAGTTCAGCGAGCTCGTCCTCGGTGAAGCCCGCTTCGCGGCGATCGGCGAACGCGATCGGAATCGCCGCGTCCTTCTTCTCCGAGCGCGCGCCGCCGAAGTTGAACTGCTTGTCCACCTGCTTACGGAAGTCATTCGCGCGCTTCAACCGAGCTGGGTCGTCCTTGCAGAACTCCTTCACCCACTCGCTGCCGAAGCGCACGTGCGTCAGTTCGTCTGCGAGCACGTAATCGACGGCTTGGCGCATCTTGTCGTCGCCGATCTCCTCGGCGTAACGAATTAGGTCGCGGAACACGTCGCAGGCGAGCCCCTCGAGGCCGCGGTTCACGCCGGCGACGCGCAGCGCCGGGTCATCGGAGCACGCGCACTCGAACAGGAACGTGCTCTCCGGGAACATGCCCGGCGCAGCGCCGACGTGTTCGAGCAGCTTCTCGTAGATCTGCACGTGGCGCGTCTCGTCCCAACATTGGCGCGCCATGTTCATCTTGAACTCCCAGGGCGCGTCCGGGAAATCCCAGAGCGAGCGGCCCGCGCCCTCGAGCGCCTGGAGTTCGCCCACATAAATGCCGTGCATGCGCAGCTTCAGGCGCGTCGGCGTGCCAGGATCGCCCGGCTTCATGGAGGTGGTGTTGGTGAGCAAACCGAAGCCCGGGCCGTAGGCGTCGTAGAGCGGCTCGGCCGCCGTGCCACGCGTCGATTCCTCGATCATCGGCGCGAACTTCTCGAACACGGCGACGACCGCGTTCACGTCGTTCGGCAGCTGCGCGATCAGAGTCGAGAGCGCCGTGGTTTGGCGCGTGAACCGGCTGTCGCGAGCGAGCTCATCGTGCTGAATGAAACGCTTCATGGAGACTCCAGGTGCGGGTCGGCGCATGATAAGCCGGAGCTAGCGCGGAGGCGACGGGGGCTGCGCGCAGCGTTCCGCAAAACGAGGCGCGGCGGCAAGCCACAGCGCCCCAACCGCGAGCAGTGCAGCCGCTGCAAGCGCGATCGTGGTGCGCGGCCCGACGGCGCTACCGAGGACGCCGCCCAGCGTCGCGCCCACGAGCGCTGCCCAGCCGGCGAAGAACGAGAACGCGCCGTGCACGCGGCTCTGAAGCTCGGGCGCGCTGGCTTGTTGCCGCGCGGTCAGCGAGTGGATCTCGAAGACCGCGAGGCCGGCGTCGCCGAGTTGTTGGGCGAAGATGCACGCCGCTCCGATCCAGGTCGGCCCCGGGGCGAACGCCAGCGCGCCAGTGGCAAGCGCGCCAAGCCCTAGGCCCGCGCCCATCGCGCCGCGCGCGCCGAAGCGTTGCCCGAGACGCTGCGCGGCCAGGCTGCTCGCGAGCGCCGCGACCGAGCCGGCCGCGAACAACGAGCCGAGCACGCCCGGCGTGAAGCCGAGCTCCGCGCGCACGAACAGGAAGTAGACGACGCCGAGCACTTCGCTGAGGAGCACGACCGCGAGCGAAGCAGCGGCAAGCGCGCGCAACTGCGCGTCGGCGCGAATTGCGCGCATGCCCGCGAGCGCACGGCGCAGGCCGCGTTCGCGTTGGGGCTCGCTGCTCGGCGGCTCCTCGCGCTCTGGCACACCTGTTAGGAGCGCCGCCGAGGCGAGGTAGCTGAACGCGTCGGCCAACAGCGCGAGCGGCGCGGAGAGCAGCTGCACGAGCCAACCGCCGCCGCCGAAGGCGAGCGCCTCCGCGGCGTTGCTACCGGCGGCGATGCGCGCGTTGGCGGCGACCAGCTGCTCGCGCGAAGCCAAGCCCGGCACGAACGATTGCCGCGCGACACCGAAGGCGAACGAAAACAACCCTGACAAGAACGCGAACGCCCAGAGCATTGGCATCGAGAGCGCGCCTAGCGCGAAGGCGGCCGGCACCGCGAAGAGCAGCCCCGCGTGCGCGAGATCCGCGCCGATCATCACGCCGCGTTTGCGCCGGCGCTCGATCCACGCAGAGAGCGCGAGGCCGATCGTGAGACCCGGCACGAGCCGCGCGATGCTGAGTGCGGACATGTCGGCTGCGCCCGCGCCGAGTGCGTCGATCGCGACGAACGGCAATGCGATGCGCGTGAGCATCGAGCCGAAGTTCGAGATCGTGGCAGCGGCCACGACTCGCGCGATATCGCGGCCGCCCGCGCTCTGGGACATGCGCGTGCTAGGCGCGGTTGCGCGCGAACGCGCGCGCGACGGGCGGTAGCTGCTCGCAGCGCGTCGCGATCGCGTTCAGTCTCGGCGCCTGCTCGCGCCACCAATCCGCGCCGGGGCGCCAGAGGCGCAGCACCGGCAAATAGAGATCGAGCGCGGAGAAGCGCTTGCCGAGAAACCACGGCTTGCCCACGACTTCGGAGTCGAGGAAGCGCAATAACTGCTCGCGATGCGCGTCGGTGCTCGCGCGCAGTCTCGGGCCCGCGTCGTCACCCACCCAGCGCGCGGGCGCGTCGCCGTACGTGAAGGTCGGGTAGACGGCGGCGACGAGGAACGCGAGCCAGCGTAGAAAAACCGCGCGCTGCGGGTCGCGCACTGGCGGCGCGAGTCTCGCCCTGGGAACGAGTTCAGCGAGCCGAAGCAGGATCGCCGCGCTCTCGGTCATTACGCCGCCATCGGGAAGGATCAACGTGGGCACCTGACCGAGTGGATTGATCGCGGCGAGCCGCGCGCTGTGCGGGCCGACGTCGTCCCAGGCGATGTCCTCGATCTCGAGCGGCAGACGCGCGATCGCGAACGCCGTCTCCACGATCAGGCCACCGCCACCTTTGGCCGTAATCAGTCGGTACGCTGTGCGCGGCTTCTTCCTCGCCGTCATCGAGTGAGCTCGCGCAGCACTTCCTCCGTGTGCTCGCCAAGCCGCGGTGCGCGGCGCGAAATGCGCCATGCGCCCTTCTGCATCGCGTAGGGCGCGCCGGGGTAACGGAAGCTGCGCCCGTGCTCGGGGTGATGCACTTCAACCTGGAAGCCGCGCGCCTTGAAGTGCGGGTCCTCGTAAGCCTCTTCGGGCGAGAAGATCACGCCCACCGCGAGGCCCGCGCGCTGCGCGCCGGTGAAGAACTCGTAGGCGGAGACTCGAGAAGCGATCAGGTTCATCGCTTCGCGGCCCGCGCCGAAGATTGCGGTGATCTCGTCGTCTTGTCCGATCTTGCTGAGATCGATCGACGCGCGCTCGGCGCCGGCCTGAAGGAACACGGCCTCGGGGAAGTTCGCTTCGAGGCCAAGCGAGCGCAGCCACGCCAGCAGGCTCGCGAACTCGGCAGGCTTGCGCGGCGGCACGCCCGTGTTCACGTAGCGCCCGTCTGCGCACTTCATTTGCGAGCCGAGCGTCGGGTTCGCCGAGGCGTGCCGTCCGGTGAGGCGCTGCATGGTCTGCTTCGCCACGAGCCAACAGTAGGAGCCCGCCTCGGTCGTCACGTTGGCGGCGGCGTGCGAGTTCACATCGATGAACTGACCTTCGCCCGATACACCGCGATACAGAATCGCGGTGAGAATCGACATCACGCCATAGTGACAGCCCACCGCCCAGCCTTGGTTGCCGAGGCCGCGCACGGGCGGCAGCGAATGGTCGTCGTAGCCGTTCATCCAAACTGGGCCGCCCGCGGCGAGCACCGTGAGATCGGTGGCGAGTTCGTCCTGGCGCGGGCCGCTCCGGCCAAAGGGCGTGATCGAACAATGAATCAGGTCTGGCTTCGTCTTCGCGAGATCCGCGTAGTCGAGCCCGAGCGCGGCGAGTGCGCCGGGCGCCTCGGCTTCGAGCACGACATCGGCGCTCGCCGCGAGCTTGCGCAGCGCGGCGCGTCCCGGCTCTGTCGTTAGGTCGAGAACGATGCCGCGCTTGCTGGTGTGGTGGTGCCACCAATACAAGCTGCGATCCGCGCCGGGCTCGTCGCCGAGGAACGGGCCATAGCTGCGCGCGATGTCGCCGCCTGGCGGCTCGATCAGAATCACATCGGCGCCCATGTCCGCGAGCAACTTGCCCGCCCACGCGCACTTCTCGCTCGCGAGTTCGATGACTCTGATTCCGTGCAGCGCCCCTTGTTGGGAATCCGTCGCGTTCGCGGCGCTCATACGACGCCCTCCGCGCGCAACTTCGCGACGTCGTCCGCCGACATCCCGAGCACGCGGTTCAGCACCAGTTCGGTGTGTTCGCCGACGCACGGCGCGCCGCGCTCGATTCTCCAGTCCGTCTTCGAGAAATGCGCGGGCAAACCGTCGACGCGCACTTTCCCCATCTTCGTGTGCGTGACGGTCGGCCAGAGCCCCCACGCCGCGGTGTTCTCGTCTTGATCGATGCGCTCCTGCGGCTTGGCTACCGCCGCGGCGGGAACGCCCGCCGCCTGGAGTTCGCGAGCGAGCGCGAACTTCTCAGAGCCGCGCGTCCAGCTCGCGAGCTGCGCGTCGAGTGCGGCCTGCGCGGCGAGGCGGCCCGCGAGCCCGGCGTAGCGCGCGTCGTGCACCCAGTCGCCGTTGGCCTGTTCGGACGCGCCGATTCTCGCGGCGAGCTTTCGCCACTCGTCATCGCTGCAGCACGCAATGCCGATCCACTCGTCGTTGCCGCGGCACGGATAGATGCCGTGCGGCGCCATCTCGGGTGATGCGCTGTGATTACTGTCGGGCGAGTTCTCGCGGCGCGACGGGCGGCCGTTCACCGTGTAATCGAGCAGCGCGGTACCCGTGAGCGCGAGCCCCGCGTCCGTGCACGACATGTCCACCCACTGCCCTTCCCCGGTGCGCTGGCGGTGGACGAGCGCGAGCAGAATCGCCATCGCCATGTACATGCCGCCGGTGTGGTCCATGTACGAATAGCCCCAGCCAGCGGGCTCCATGCCGGGATGCCCTGATAAGTACGTGATCCCGGAGATCGCCTGCACGATCGGGCCCCAGGTCTTCCAGTCCGAGTACGGACCCACCTGGCCAAAGCCACAGTTCGAGACGTAAATGATATCTGGCTTCAGTTGCTTCAGGCGTTCGTAGCCGAAGCCCCACCTTTGGAGCACGCCCTTCGCGAAGTTCTCGCTCACCACGTCGGAGCGCTTGACGATCTCGGCGAGGATCTCGCGCGCTCGCTCGGTTCGCAGGTTCAGCGTGATGCCGAGCTTCTCGACGTTGTGATTATTGAAGCCTCCCCCGAAATCCGGGCCGCGGCGCTCGTCCACGAACGGCGGCATCGGGCGCAGGATGTCCCAGAGCCCGTTCGTGACGGGGTCTTCGATGCGGATGACTTCGGCGCCGAACGCTGCGAGCCACTTGGTGGCGCCGGCGCCGGCGAGCTGGCCAGTGAAATCGCAGATGCGGAGGTGGCCGAGTGCGGTGGGCATGCGGCCATCGTATCGCGACGCGCGCCTCTTCTGCGCGGCTCAGCCCATTGCGAAGTTCATCAGGAAGTCGAGCAGGAAGTGCACCGACATGTTCGCCCATAGGTTGCGTTTCCAGAGGAAGAGCGCGCTCAGGAGTCCGCCTGCCAGCGTGGAGTACAGAACCACGGCGAGGCCCTGCGGATAGTGCAGTGCGCCGAAGATCAACATGGGGAGCAACCAACCAAGCGTCCGGCTGCCGGTCAGCTCGGCCATCCGGTCGATCGCGACGGCGCGATACGTCAGCTCTTCGACGATCCCCGCGCGCACGACCAGCACGAGCAGCAGCCACTTCGGCGGCATCGCGGCGTCGCCCTGCCCGAACGGGAGGCCGAGCGCGTTCGCCCCAAAATAAAGCGCCGCGAGTAATGCGAAGAGAGCCGCGAGCGCACCTGTCGTCAGGAGCGCCGTTTCGCCCGCGCGAGGCCGCGCGAGACCGAGCGACCCCCAGCTGCGCCCTTCCTTCGCGCGCACGATCCAAAGCATCAGCGCGCTGAGAGCGAACATGCCGAGCTGCACGAACAGCGACGCGGCGTCGTCACCGGGCCTGCCGAGCCAGCGAAAGCCAAACGCGAGGCCGGGGACGGCGACCATCGCGAGTACGAGCGAGAGCGCGCTCCAGGGAGTCATCATGGATTTCCTCATTGGGCGCGCGGAGCCGCTACGACTCGAGGCGTTGGCGGGTTCGCTGCGATGCGCGCCACCATGCAAGGGTCACGGAGCCCGAACCCAGGAGCAGCCCACATGATCGTCGGCCGCATCGCAGAAATCTGGCGTCACCCCGTAAAATCGATGGAGGGCGAGCGCATCCAGCGCGCGGCGCTCGGCCCGAACGGCATCCCCGGCGACCGCGCCTGGGCCACACGCGACGAAGAGCGCGGCGGAATTCGCGGCGCGAAGAAGATTCCGCGCCTGATGACGTGCAAGGCGCGCTACCTGAGCGAGCCCGCTGCGAACGCCCCGGCGCCCGCGCCGGAGATCACGCTGCCGGATGGCAGCACGCTGCGCGCGGGCGATCGCGACGCCGCGGAGCGCGTGAGCGCCGCGCTCGGGCGCAAGATCTCGCTCTGGCCGCTCTTGCCCGCGAGCGCGCTCGAGCACTACCGCCGCGGCGCGCCCGACTCGCCCGACATGATCACGGAGCTGCGCGCCATGTTCGGCCGCACCGCCGACGAGCCGCTGCCGGACTTCACGCAGTTCCCGCCCGAGCTGATGGAATACGAATCGCCGCCAGGGACCTACTTCGACGCGTACCCGCTGCTCATTGTTACGGACGCGACGCTGCGCAAGCTGCGCGCACTCGCACCGAGGTCGGTGATCGACGTGCGGCGCTTCCGCCCGAACTTCGTGATCGCGAGTGAGAGCGAGGGCTTCCCCGAGCTCGCCTGGGCGGGAAAACAGCTACGCGTCGGCGGCGCAGCGCTCGACGTGCTCGTGCCCTGCCCGCGCTGCGTGATGATCACCCACGGCTTCGGCGACGTGCCGCAGGACACGGGCCTGATGCGCACCGTCGTGCGAGAGGCCGACCAGAACGTGGGCGCCTACGCGAAAGTCGCGAGCCCAGGCGAAGTGCGCATCGGAGACGCCGTCGAGCTGCACTGAAAAGGCAAGCCGGGGTGGGGGTTTGGGTTTTGTTGGGGGGGGGGGGGGGTTGT
>JANNDT010000436.1:0-19845 GCA_031387905.1 Deltaproteobacteria bacterium | reverse complement strand
CTCAGCGCTTTGGCCGCGACGGCGACAACGCCGAGCGCGCGCGAGAGATGCTCGCTGGGGCGTGGACCGGGAGCGACAAACGCGCGGCGCGCTTCCTGATCTCGGCACTCCTGGCCGAAGACTTCAGCGCGTTCCTCGCGGCGCGACCGCTTCCGCTGGATGAACTCGAAGCCGGTGACGTCGCGGTGCTGCACGGCTCGGGGGGTGCGTTCGTGGTGGAGGATCTCGCGCGCGAGGCGCCGCGCGCCGCCGCCTTCGAGATCAGCGCGAGCGGCCCGATCTTCGGCACGAAGTTGCTCGCGCCGCGCGGCGCGCCGGCCGAGCGCGAGACGGCTGTGCTGCGCGCCGCGGGTATCCCCGAGCGCATCGTGCCGCCGCGCGGCATCAAGCTGCGCGGCGCGCGGCGGCCCGTGCGCGTGCCGGTGCCCGATCTCGTCGCGGAGGTCGTCGCGCCCGATGCGCTGCGGCTGCGCTTCACGCTGCCCGCCGGCAGTTATGCCACGGTGCTCGTCGAAGGCCTCTTTACGGAACCTACGGCCGGGGCGTAACGTTCCATTCCCCACCGGCGCGTTTTCCCAAGTGCTGCGCGCGCCCATCGAACAGGAGTCTGCGATGCGTATCGCCAACGATGTCACCGAGCTGATCGGCCACACCCCGCTCGTGCGCCTCAACAAGGTCACGGCGGGCGTGCCCGCGCAAATCGTCGTGAAACTCGAGAGCCAGAATCCGGCCGACAGCGTGAAGGACCGCATCGGCCTCGCGATGATCGAAGCCGCCGAGCGCGACGGCCTGATCCAACCCGGCAAGACCACGCTCGTCGAGCCCACCAGCGGCAACACCGGCATCGCGCTCGCGTTCGTAGCAGCCGTGAAGGGTTATCAGGTCGTGCTGACGATGCCGGAGAGCATGAGCATCGAGCGCCGCATCACACTGCGCGCGTTCGGCGCGAAGCTCGTGCTGACCGACCCAGCGAAGGGCATGCGCGGCGCGATCGAGATGGCCAACGAGATCGCTGCGCGCATCCCCAACAGCTTCATCCCGCAGCAGTTCATGAACCCGGCGAACCCGGAAGTGCACCGCAAGACGACGGCCGAGGAGATCTGGGCCGATACCGACGGAAAGGTGGACGCGCTGGTCGCGGGCGTTGGCACCGGCGGCACGATCACCGGCGTCGCGCAGGTCGTGAAGGCGCGCCGGCCGAGCTTTCAGGCGATCGCGGTCGAGCCCGCTGACAGCGCGGTGCTCTCGGGCGGTGCGCCGGGCAAGCACAAGATCCAGGGCATCGGCGCGGGCTTCAAGCCCGACGTGCTCGACATGAGACTCGTCGACCAAGTGATTACGGTGACGAACGACGAAGCGCTCGAGATGGCGCGCCGGCTCGCGCGCGAAGAGGGCATCTTCTGCGGCATCTCGTCCGGCGCGAACGTCAGCGCGGCGATCAAGTACGCGAAGCAGCCCGGCAACCAAAACAAGCTCGTGGTCGCGATCATTCCCAGCTTTGGCGAGCGCTACCTGAATACCGACCTGATGGCGCCGTATCGGTACGAGGGCAGTGACGAAGTCTGAACACGACGGCGAGGCCACGCGCGAGGCGCCCGGAGGTCGCAAGGCGCAGCAGCGTCTGAAGATCCTCGACGCCGCGCACCAGGTGTTTTTTCGCGACGGCTTCGTGGCCGCGAATCTCGACGAGGTCGCCGCGATCGCCGGCGTCGCGAAGGGCACGCTCTACCGCTACTTCGCGAACAAGGCCGATCTCTACGTCGCGCTGCTCGCCGACAACGGCGACGTGTTCGTGACGAAGATGCGCGAGGTCGCCGCGACGCCCGGAAACGCGACCGAGAAGATCCGCGCGCTCGGCAAGTTCTACTTCGGCCACTGGGCGACGAACCGCGACTACTTCCAGATTTTCTGGGCGCTCGATAATCAGGGCCTGATCGGCGTGCTGCCGCCCGCACTGATTGCGCAGGTGACAGCGCTCTGGGAAGCGTGCTTGAAAATCCTCGCGGACGTGATCGCGCAGGGTACGAAGAGCCGCGAGTTCGCGGACTGCGACAGCTGGGAAGTGGCGAACCTGTTGTGGACCGTCTCGAACAGCTTGATCCAAACCGAGCACGTGATGCCGCGCAAAGAACTGCGCCACAAGCCGCTCGACGTGATGTTCGACGACAGTTTGGAGTTGTTTTTACGTGGCCTTGCGCGGGGCGTGTGAGCGTCAAGGGGCTGGCGTAGTTCGCTGTCGTCGAATCTTCCTTGTTGACTTCGCGGCGGCGTCGAAGACTCCGCCTCCGCTGCGCGCTTCGCTTGCGGCCTTAGCGACCCGCTTGGGAGGCGCCTTGGCTTCCGAGATCTTTCCGCATTGAGTTGAAATCGTCGGGATGGCATGGTGCGACGCGGCTACCGTGCTTCTCCATGCCGCGACTGGTCGTCATTGATGCAGCGAACGCGCTCTATCGCGCATTCTTTGCGCTGCCTCCCTTGCGCAGCCCGGGCGGGGCGCCGACGGGGGCGGTGTTTGGCTTCGCGAACATGCTGCGCAAGCTCGTGCGCGAGGAGAAGCCCGACGCGATCGCCGTGGCGATGGATCCGCGCGGCGGCAGCTTTCGGCGCGAACTGTTTCCCGCGTACAAAGCCACGCGCGATGCGCAGCCCGAGGATCTCACCGCTCAGCTGCCACTCGCGCGCGAGTTGATCGACGCCTGGAAGCTTTCGGTGCTCGAAGTGCCGGGCTTCGAGGCCGACGACGTGATTGCGACGCTCGCGCGCACGGCGCCGCCGGACTGGGAAGTGCTGATCGTTTCGTCCGACAAAGACTTGATGCAGCTAGTCGGCGGGCGCGTCGTGCTGCTCGATTCGATGAAGGACAAGCGCATCGGGCCGGCCGAAGTGGTGGAGCGTTTCGGCGTCGGCCCCGAGTTATTGCTCGACGTGCGCGCGCTGGTGGGCGACCCGTCCGACAACATTCCGGGCGTCAAAGGCATCGGCGAGAAGGGCGCGGCGGCCTTGATCACCGAGTACGGGACGCTCGAGAACTTGCTGGCGCACGCGAGTGAAGTGAAGGCGAAGAAGGCGCGCGAGGCGCTGCTCGAGCAAGCCGACAACGCGCGGCTCTCGAAACGGCTCGCGACGCTGCGCAGCGATGTGCCGCTGCCGGTCGGTGTCGACGCGCTCGCGCCGCACGAGCCGGATCGCGCAGCGCTGCGCGAGCTGTACAAGCGCCTCGGCTTCACGCGGCTGGTCGAGGAGATCGACGCCGAGGGCGGGCGCGGTGTGCCGAGCAGCGCTGCCGCGAGCGCGGCGCCTCCGGCCGCGCCGCTCGCCGCGCACGCGGTCGCGTGCGAGGTCGTGCGCGACATCGCGGCGCTGCGCGCTGCCGTGAGCGCGCTCGCGCAGGCGGATCCGCTCGCGATCGTGCTCGTCGGCGATGACGAGCCGGGTGGCCTGCCCGCCGTGCCCGCGGGCATCGCACTCGCGGGCGACTCGGCGCGCGCTTATTACGTCCCGCTCGCGCACGATCTGCTCGGTGGTGCGCAGCTCGCGTGGAGCGAAGCGAGCGCGGAGTTGTTCGCCCTGCTCGCGGGCCCGGAGGCAAAGCCGTGGATCGCGGTGGACACGAAGCGCGTGCAATCCCTCTTCGCCGAAGCGGGCTGCGAGGCGAGACTGCCCACGCTCGATCTCCAGCTCGCCGCGTTCCTGATCGACCCCGCCGGCGCGACCGAAACGCCCGCGCTCGCCCAGCAGTTGTTGGGGCGCGAAGTGCGCGCGCTCGAGGATCTCACCGGCCGCGGCGCGAAAGCGAAGGCGGCGAGTGCGCTCTCCGCCGAGGAAGCCGGCGCGTGGGCGGCGGAAGAAACGAGCGCGCTGCTGGCGCTCGCGCCGCTGCTCGCGCAGCGCATCATCGCCGACGGGCTGGAGCCTCTCCTTCGGAACGTCGAGTTGCCGCTCACCGCCGTGCTCTCGGCGATGGAGCGCTGCGGTGTGCGCATCGACGCGGCGAGACTCGGCTCGCTCTCGCACGAGTACGAGCGCGAACTCGCGCGCATCGAGGCCGAGATCTACGCGCTCGCCGGCGAGCGCTTTCAGATCAATTCGCCAAAACAACTCGCGACGGTGTTGTTCGAGAAGCTGAAGCTGCCGGCGGTGAAGAAAACCAAGACCGGTCTCTCGACCGACGAGAGCGTGCTCGAGCAGCTCTCTTCGCAGCACGCATTGCCGGCGGCGATTCTCGGCTACCGGCGGCTCGCGAAGCTGAAGAGCACGTACATCGACGCGCTGCCGCCGCTCGTGAACCCGCGCACGGGCCGCGTGCACCCGACCTTCAATCAAACCGGCGCGGCGACGGGCCGGCTCTCGTCCACGCACCCGAACGTGCAGAACATTCCGATTCGCAGCGAAGAGGGCATTCGCATCCGCGAGGCGTTCGTGCCCGCGGAGGGCATGCTGCTGCTGTCCGCTGATTATTCTCAGGTGGAGCTGCGCATCGTCGCGCACTATTCGGGCGACGAAAGCCTGATCGACGCGTTCGCGAAGGGCGAAGACGTGCACCGCCGCACGGCGGCCGAAGTCAACGCGATCGAGCCGGGCGCGGTGAGCGCCGACCAGCGCGCGCACGCCAAGGCGATCAACTTCGGGATCATCTACGGCTCGTCCGCGTTCGGCATCGCGAACCAATTAGGAATCGCGCAGGCCGAGGCGCAGGCCACCATCGACCGCTACTTCGCGCGCTACCGCGGCGTGCGGCGCTTCCTCGACGAGACGGTCGCCGCCGCGCAGGAGGCGGGCTTCGTGCGCACGCTGCTCGGCCGCCGCCGCTATTTGCCGGACTTGCGCTCGCGCAACCGCGCACTGCGCCAAGCTGCCGAACGCATGGCGGTGAACACCGTGATTCAGGGCACTGCGGCGGACCTGATCAAACAGGCGATGGTGGAAGTGCAGCGAGCGCTGCGCGCTGCGGGCCTCGCCGCGCGCATGCTGCTGCAGGTGCACGACGAGCTCGTGTTCGAGGCGCCCGAGCGCGAGCTGCCGGAGCTCACGAAGCTGGTGAAATCGCGCATGGAGGGCGTGTACGCGCTTGCGGTGCCGCTCGTCGCGGACGTGGGCACCGGCAAGAACTGGCGCGAGGCGCATTGATGGCCGCCGCGCCCAGCCCCAGCGATGAGGAGGTGATCGCCGCGATCCTCGCCGGCGACCGGAACGCGTTTCGCGTGCTGGTCGAGCGTTATCAGGCGCGCGCCTTTCGCCTCGCGCTGCGCATCCTCAAGGACGAGGACGCCGCGCGCGACGCCGTTCAAGAGGCGTTGGTGAAGGCCTTCAACAACCTCGCCAAGTTCGAGCAGCGCTCGGCGTTCTTCACCTGGCTGTACCGCCTCGTAAAGAACCAGTGCCTCGACATGCTGCGGCGCGACCGCACGGCGCGAACCGTCGAGTGGGAGGAGGGCTCGCTGGCCGAGGCCGAGGCCTCCGCCGACGCCACGCCCGAGGTCGAGGGCGTCTCGTTTGCGCCCGCGACCGAGCTACTGCGCAAAGAGTTGCGCGAGAAAATCGACGCGGCGATCGCGCAGTTGCCGGTCGGTGCGCGCGAAACGCTGATCCTGCGCGAGGTCGAGGGCCTCTCCTACACCGAAATTGCCGAGGCGCAGGGCATTCCCAAAGGCACGGTGATGAGCCGGCTTTTCTACGCGCGCAAGCAAATGCAGAAGCTGCTGATTGAATCGGGAGCGGCTGACCCTACGTCCATCTCTATGGAAGCCACGGAACCCGAGCCCGAGGAGGGCGAATGATGAGCGAGCGACTCATGCGACGCCTCCACGCGTATCACGACGGCGAGCTGCGCGGCCTCGGCCGCTGGTGGCTCGAGCGCCAGCTCGCGCGCGACCCGGCGGCGCGCGCGGAACTCGCGCGGCTCGCGCAGCTGGGCGAGGCGCTGCGCGCGCGGGCCGAGGACACGCCGTCGCCGGATCTCTGGGGATCGATCGTGCTGCAGTTGCCCGCGGCAGTTCCTGCTGGCGAGCTCGAGCGCGCGAGCTTCACGCTGCCGAAGTGGGCGGGTGCGCTGGTCGCAGCCGGCGCGCTGGCGATTGCGGTGTTCATGGCGCCGCGCGGTGGCCCCGAGATCGCGCCGCCGTGCGTGCCCTTGCTGCGCGGCTCGTCGGTTCAGTTGCTCGACACCGGGCGGCGCCCGGCCATGATTCTCCAGGACGATTCGGAGGCGACGATCATCCTGCTTCTTCCGAAGCAGAAGCTCGGCGCTGGGAGGGCGAGCGATGCGTTGGGGTGAAGCAAAGCGAGGCCTGCGCGTGGCTGTGTGGGCGCTTGTGTTCGGCCTCACAGCGGCAGGTGCCGCGGCCCAGGAGTTCGTGCCGCCGGCGGCGGGAGCGCCCGCGCAAAAATCGCCCGCGCGCTTCGAAGTGACGGTGTTGCAAGCGAAGCGAGCGCCGGGCGTGGTCGATGCGCAGGCGCGCCGCGTCAACGAGTTACTCGCGAAGCGCGGCCTCTCCTACGGAACGCTGCGCGTATTCGCGCATCAGCGGGACGAGCTGATGCTCGGTGAGATCGGCGCGGTGATGACGCCGAATGGGAAGCCATATCGCTTCCGGCCGCTGGACCGCGGCGACACGGGTTTCCTCGTGGCGATCGATTGGGGCAGCACGAAGGTGGACTACCGGATCGAGCCCGGCGTGCCGTTCTTGGTCGGCGGCCAGCCGGCGGACGGTTACCAGCTTTGGGTGATGCTCGAACTGAACTAGGCGCGCCCTAAGGCTGGAGGCGCTCCGCGCGCCACGCGCCGGCCGGGAGTTCGCGCGTCCAGAGCGCGCGGTCATGGAGGCGGCCCGGCCGCCCGTGCCACAGCTCGACGCGCTCGGCACAAACTCGGTAGCCGCCCCAATGCGGCGGGCGCGGCACCGCGGCGTTCGCGAGCGGGTCCTCAGTGCGCGCGCCGAACTGCGCGGCGCGGCGCGCGAACTCGGCTTCGAGCGCGGCGCGCGAGGCGATCGGCGCACTCTGCTCGCTCGCCCACGCGCCCACTCGCGAATCGAGCGGGCGCGTCGCGAAGTACGCGTCGGCCTCGGCGTCGCTCACGTCGGCGACGGGCCCCGCGATGCGCACTTGGCGCTCCTGCGGGCCGAAGAAGAACACCGCTGCCGCGTAGGGTCGCGAACTCAGCCCGGCTCCCTTCGGGCTCCGCTTGTGGGTGTAAAAGACAAAGCTGCCCGTCGCGGGCTCGAGCGCTTTGCACAGCACCATGCGCACATCCGGGCGCCCGTGTGCATCGACGGTCGCGAGCGCAATGCCGTGCGGATTCGGCTGCACGCTCGCGCTGAAGGCTTCGTCGAGCCAGCGCAGCGCGATCGGAAACGGGTCCGCCGGCAGCGGATCTTCCGAGAGCCACGCATCGGGCCAATCGCGCATTGCCGGAACTTAGTTCCTCGCGCGAGCCAGCGCGCCGCGCGAACTCCCTGTGCCATCTTGGCTGCGCGCTTTTGCTAGGAGACGAGCATGCGGTTCGGGATTTTCTACGAGCACCAGTTACCGCGGCCGTGGAGTGAGGGCCTCGAGCACAAGCTGTTTCAGGACGCGCTCACGCAGGTCGAACTCGCGGACAAGCTCGGCTTCGACACCGCCTGGGAGGTCGAGCACCACTTCCTCGAGGAGTACAGCCACTCGTCGGCGCCCGAGGTTTTTCTCGCGGCGTGTTCGCAGCGCACGAAGAACATTCGGCTCGGCCACGGCATCGTGCTGATGCCGCCGGGCTACAGCCACCCGGCGAAGATCGCCGCGCGCATTGCGACGCTCGATCTCGTCTCGAACGGGCGCGTCGAGTTCGGCACCGGGGAATCGGCTTCGCGCCTCGAGCTCGAAGGCTTCGGCGTGCCGCCGGGCGACAAGAAGGCGATGTGGCGCGAGACGACCGAGCAGGTGTGCAACATGCTCGCGCTGGATCCGTATCCCGGTTATCAGGGGAAATTCTTCTCGATGCCCGCGCGCAACGTGGTGCCGAAGCCGCTGCAGAGACCGCACCCGCCGCTCTGGGTCGCGTGCTCGAATCGGGGCACGATTCTCGAAGCCGCGCGGCTGGGGATCGGCGCGCTCACCTTCGCGTTCATCAGCGATGACGAAGCGCGACAGTGGGTGCACGATTACTACGAGACGTTCAAGAAGGAGTGCGTGCCGATCGGCCACACGGTGAACCCGAACGTGGCGATGATCTCGGGCTTCTCCGTGCATCCCGATCGCGCCGAGGCTGAGCGACGCGGGCTCGAGGGCTTCAAGTTCTTCGGCTTCGCGCTCGGCCACCACTACGCGTTCGGCGAACAAAAAGTCGGCCGCACCAACATCTGGGAGAATTTCGAGAAGGCATCGCAGTCGTTCCCGGGGCCCGAGGGCCGCTCGATCGGCACGCCCGACGAAGTGCGCGCACATCTGCGGCGCATGGAGGAAGCCGGAGTCGATCAGACCGTGTTCATCCAGCAAGCCGGCCGCAATCAACACGAGCACATCTGCGAGAGCCTCGAGTTGTTCGCCAAGGACGTGATGCCCGAGTTCAAAGCGCGCCGCGCCGAGCGCGAACGCAAGAAGGCCGAGGAACTCGCGCCCTACATCGAGGCGGCGCTGAAGCGGAAGCAATGGATGAGGCCGCTCGCGGAGAGCGAGATTCCGGTCGTGAAATCGTACGGGCGCACGGACGCGCAGAGTGCGCCAAAGGTCGAGAGCCATTAGCCGAGCAGTGCTCCGGGGGTGTGCCGGTTCCCGCACAATCGCCCGAAAATGACCGATCGATTCCTTGCCTGCGACGGTCGATCTGGTAGTTCTCGGCGAAAGGGGATCCGCATGACTCGCGCCAAGCGTAGGTTCGTCGCTCTCGCGTTGCTTTCTGCGCTCGCCGCGTTCGGCGGTTCGACTACAGCCGTGGCCGAAGAGGAGAGCCGCTTCTCCGGTGTCGCGCAGCTCGACGTGACCAACGCTTACTACTTCCGCGGCATTCTCAACGAGAAGCGCGGCTTCATCGCGCAGCCTTGGGGCGAGGTCTACATGAACCTCTACTCCTCGGAGGACGGCTTGATCCGCGACGTCACCGCGGGCTTCGGCGTGTGGCTCAGCATCCACAGCAAGGAGACGCTCGCGAGCAGCAGTCCGCATTCCATCTACGAGGCCGACTACTACCCGCTCGTCTCGGTGGACTTCGCGGGCGGCTTCAATCTGCTCACGACCTACTACTTCTACGACAGCCCGAACGGCGCCTGGGGCCCGGCGGTGCAGGAGCTGAACTTCAAGCTGGCCTACGACGACAGCGAGTTCACCAAGCTATCGCCGTGGGTGAACGTGGCGATCGAGACGTTCAGCACATCGCTCGGCCCGAACTCCGGCAGCGGCGTGCAGTTCGGGATCGCGCCGACGTTCTACGAAAACGATGCGTTCTCGGTGAGCGGGTCTGCAGAACTCGGCCTCGCGATCAATGACTACTACGAGGGAGTCGACTCGAGCGAGAACGCGTTCGGCTACGCGAACCTCGGCGTCGGCGTTGGCGTGCCGATCACCGATTCGTGGGCGGCGAACGTTGGCTTCAGATACTTCATCTTCGGCGACGACCTCGAGACCGTGAACGGCGGACATGGCGGCCACGGCGTGGGAACACTGAGCCTCAGCGCTTCGTTCTAATCGGCGGGCGTCAGGCTTCCGCGGGCAGCAGCCGCGCCGCGTCTGGGTCCCAATAGATCCAGAGCGCGGCGCCGGCGCGTGCCTCGCGGACGGGTTTGTCGGTTTCGAGGTGCGCGACTAGCTCGTCGCCGTTCGGGGTGCGCAGCGCGCAGCGTTGCACCGCGCCTTGGAAGACGAGGTCGCTGCACGTCACCGGCATGGCGGGGCGTCCGGCCTCGGGTTCGGCGGCGCAGACCTCGATGCGCTCCGGCCGCACCATGAGCAGCGCCTTGGCGCCCGCCTCGAACACGCGACCGTGCGTGGCCACGTCCGCGCGCCTGCCACCGGGCAGCAGCGCCGTCGCATGCTCGCCCGCTGCGCGTTCCACCGTAATAGGCAGCAAGTTCGCGTGGCCGATGAAGCGCGCGACGAAGGCGGTCGCGGGTTCGTCGTAGATACCCTCGGGCGTGCCGACTTGCTCGAGCCGGCCCGCGCGCATCACCGCGATGCGGTCCGACATCGTGAGCGCTTCCTCTTGATCGTGCGTCACGAACACGAAGGTGATGCCGACATCGCGCTGGATGCGCTTCAGTTCGAGCTGCATCTGGCGGCGCAGGTCGAGATCGAGCGCGGAGAGCGGTTCGTCGAGCAAGAGCGCGCGCGGGTCGTTGACGAGAGCGCGGGCGAGCGCGACGCGCTGGCGCTGTCCGCCTGATAACTGCTGAGGCCTGCGCTGCGCGAGATCGCCGAGCCGCACCACGTCGATCAGCTTCTTCACGCGCCGCTCGACTTCGCTCTTCTCGAGGGCGCGCATGCGCGGGCCGAAGGCGACGTTGTCGAACACCGAGAGATGCGGGAACAACGCGTAGTTCTGGAACACGGTGTTCACGGGGCGTCGGTAGGGCGGCACGCCCAACATGTCCTGCCCGTCGAGGCGAATCACGCCGCTGGTCGGATCCTCGAAGCCGGCGATCATGCGCAGCATCGTCGTCTTGCCGCAGCCCGAGGGGCCGAGCATTGCGAAGAACTCGCCCTGTCCGATCGCGAAGCTCATTTCGCGCGCCGCGTAGAAATCGCCGAAGCGCTTCGAGACGTTCTCGACCGAAATCAGCGGCGTCGGTTCTGCAGCAGTCACGGCACACCCCCTGGAATCGGCGTTGCTGGCGCCCCAGCGGGCGCTTCCGGATCGAAGCCTTTTTCGCGGCTCGCGTAAACCCAGCGCGGCGTCTTTGCGAGCTCTGCCGCCGTCTTCGCGAGCTGCTCGTCGAGCCAGTGCGGATTCGCGGCGACCGCTCGCGCCACGTCGCCGCCGAGCACCGCATCGGTCGCGAGACCGGGGCCATAATGCTTGCGATAGACGTCGTAGCGGAAGAGCGGCTTCAGGCGCCGCAGGTCGGAAGCGCCGGTGGGGAGAGGCAGCAGCGCCACGTCGCTCTTGCCGCGCGCATGCCGCTCCTCGAGCCGGCCGAGCACGACGTCGAGGCTGCTCGCGAGGTGGCGCGCCTCGCAGAACGTCTCGAAGTCGTCGTACAAGAGCCGGATGACCGCACGCGCCTCGTCGATCGGCAGGCGCGCCTCGCGCTCGCGGCCGACGCGCCGTAACAACAGCAGGAACGGGTGCGGCCGGTCGCCGGTCGCGGCGATCTCGGCGGCCGGCCGGAAATCCGGCTGGCGGTACGGGAAGTGGCGCGGGTCGATCGCGTCGAAACCGCCGCGGCCGTAGAACAGCAGGCGCTGCAGCGAGAGCTTGTCTTCGGGGCTGAAGTACTCGACCTCGGCCGCCAGATCGATGCGCATGCCGAAGTTGCGGCCCGGCGCATCGGGCGCAGGCAGCGCGATCTTCCCGCGCGTGTGAAGCAAATGCAGGTACGTGATCGCGAGATCCATCGGCGCGATGCGCAGCCAATACGTGAGCACCGTGCCGCGCGCTTCGGGCGCCATGAAGATGTGCGAGAGGTAGACGACGCACAGGTCGGGCGCGTAGGCGGGGTTCACGAACACGCGGCCATCGCGCACACCGCGAATCGCGCCCGTCGCGCGGTCGCGCGCCACCAGCAATAAGTAACGCGCAAAGCTGCCGCCGGGCATCGGTACGGTCGGATCCTCGAGCAGCATCTCGCGAATCACAGCCTCGGGTTCCATCTCGCCCGCCGGGCCGAAGGCGTCCCAGAGCATTTGGAAGGCGCGCTTGAAATCAGGATGGTCCGGATGATCGATCGCCTCGACCTCGTATCTTCGCGTCTCGCGCTCGATCATCTCCACCACGTCCTGCGCGTAGAGATCCTTCAAGCAGAGGCGAACGTGGGTGCCGAGGCTCATGACTGGGCGAGGGTAAGGCGTGACCCGCATGCGTGACCAGCGCGAAGATGCGAATCGTTCGGTGTGGACCGCGGAATGCGAGCCGCCGCAGCCGCAGCCGCCGCTCGCCGGTTCCCTAACGACAGACGTCGCGATCATCGGCGGCGGCTTCACGGGCGTTTCGACCGCGCTGCACCTCCGGCGCCTCTGCCCGGATCTGGGAATTGCGCTGCTCGAGGCGGGCGCGCTCGGGCAGGGCGCCAGCGGGCGCAACGGCGGGCAGGTGCTGAACTGGATCAACGGCGTCTCGCCGAAAACCCCCGAGGCTGTGCGCCGCATTCATTCCGTAACGAGCGCGGGCATCGATCTCGCAGAAGAACTCGCGGCGAAGTACGCGCCGCCCGGCACGTTCCGCCGCCATGGCGCGCTCGAGGTTCTCACGGACGCGCGCCGTGCCGAGGAGGCGCACGCGCGCGCCGAGCGTCTGCGCGCTGCGGGGGTGCCCGCAGAGTTCGTGCCCGAGAGCGCGCTCGGCATTCGCGGCGCGAAGGGCGCGCTGCTCGATCCGCTCGCCGGCCGCCTCAACGGTCTCGCGCTCCTGCAGGCGCTGCGCCCCGTACTCGTCGCGCAGGGCGTCGCGCTGCACGAACACTCGCGCGTCCTGCGCGTGCGCGTCGCGCGCGAAATCGCACTCGACACCGCGCGCGGGGAAGTGCGCGCGAAAAGCCTCGTGCTCGCCACCAACGGCTACACGCCCGCGCTCGGTTTCTTCCGCAACGGCGTGCTGCCGCTGCACTCTCACGCGCTCGCGACGGCGCCACTCGCCCCTGATGACTGGGCGCGCATCGGCTGGGGCCACTGGGACGCTTTCAGCGACGACAAGAGCCGCGTCACCTACGCCATGCGCACTCCAAGCGGCAGGTTGTTACTGGGCGGCGGCGGAAACCCCGCTTATAGCTACCACTACGGCAGCCAAGTCGTCGCCAAACCCGCGGCGATCGCCCGCGCGCAGCCCTTCATGCAGCGCATCCTCAGCCAATACTTCCCCGGCGCCGCGCACATCCCGATCGAGCACGCATGGTCTGGCGTCCTCGGCATCACGCTCGACCGCATCTGCTCGATCGGCGTCGGCGGCCCAAACAACAACGTGTTCCACGCCCTCGGCTACAGCGGCCACGGCGTCAGCCTCGCGCTGCTCGCCGGAAAAATCCTCGCCGACCTCTACGTCGACCACCCCGAACCCTGGCGCGATCTCCCGTTCTACCAAAAACGCCTCCTCCCGATTCCGCCCGAACCCCTGCGCTGGCTCGGTTATCAGGCCTACACCAGGCTGACGGGCAGATCTCCGCGGAAGCAGAGCTGAAACCGTCCGCGTTGTGCGACGCTTTTGGGGCAGCGCGGCCTCCGTTGTGGCGCTCGGGTGCACGCCGGGCAGCACGCGCACCGCAGCTGCGGCAGGGCGATGGCACGTCGCTTGCTGATCGCTGCTGCGAACGAACAGAACGAGCCGGCGCCTGGACCCCGAGGTTCGGTGTGGAAATAGGGCCGGCCCGTGGAAGGAACGAGGCCTTTCGTGAGCATTCAAAAGCGCACAACACGGACAGTCGCAGCTTGCATGATCGCCGGGGCAACGCTCGTCGGCGTCGCGCCTGCCAGCCGGGCGGAAGACGCGCCCACACGCGCGCAGGTCGAGCAACTCCAGAAGCAACTCGCGGACATGCAGAAGCACATGCAGGAGATGGAGGCCGCGCTGCATGCGAGCGAGGCGAAAGGCACGGACATGAGTGGCATGCACCAACACATGATGGGCATGAAGCACGACATGCAGGGCATGCACGACCAGTGCTGCATGATGAATCCGTCCGGCTGCTCGCACATGGGCACGCCGCCGAAGCCCTGATCGCCGCAAACCGCCGAGCGCGATCGCGTCGGCGCCCAAAAAAGTGAAGCGACGGCGCCTCACCGGCGCTGCGGCTTCACCCCCCAATTCCGTACTCGTGCACTGCGATCGTCCGAAGACGCGTAGCGAGCCGCCGCCAGGCGCTTGCGGAGCGCGGCCCGCTGCGCCGAGGTAAAAGCGCAGGAGCGGCCCAACTCGGTGAACGCCTTCAGCAAATGCGCGCACACCAAAAGCGACACATCCACCCAAAGGCCGCTCCGAGCCACGAGGAGCAGCGGGCCGCGCTCCGCAAACGCCCGAGCACCCAGCCCCGCTCTCAACTCTTCGCGACTTCCCCCGCCCACATCCGATCCAGCGCCCGAGTCAGCAGCGCAAACATCCGCCCCAGCTCCGCGTGTGTCACCACAAACGGCGGCGCCATCGCCCCCAGATCCCTGATCCCGCGCACGATCACGCCCTCTTCGCGACACAGCAGATGAATCGCCGGCCCCAAAGCATTAGGCCCCGCATTCGCCAGCGGCCCCTTCGGCGGCTTCTTCATCTCGAACGCCCCAATCAGCCCGAAGCCGCGCACCTCCGCGACCGCCGGGTGAGCCGCGAGCTTTCCGAGAGCCGCCTGGAACTTCGGCCCGATGTCGTCGCGAACGCGCTCCACCAGCTTCTCGCGCGTCAGCACTTCGAGGTTCGCGAGCGCCGCCGCGCACGCGACCGGGTGCCCCGTGTAGGTGAACCCGTGCGCCAGGTAGCCGCTGTTCGCGAGCGTCTCCGCGATCTCGTCGCGTGCGAACGTCGCACCGAGCGGCACGTAGCCGCTGGTGATGCCCTTCGCGACGGTCATCAGGTCTGGCTCGAGGCTCCACAACTCCGACGCGAACCACGCGCCGAGCCGCCCAAAGCCCGTAATCACTTCGTCCGCCACGAACAAGATCTCGTTCCGGCGGCACAGCTCGCGCAACTGCGTGAGGTAGCCCTCGGGCGGCACGATCACGCCGCCTGCGCCTTGCACGGGCTCGGCGAACATCGCGCCAATCGTGTGCGCGCCCTCGCGCGCGATAGCGCGCTCGGTCTCTTCGATGCACCACTTCCCATGCTCGACCGGGCTCTTGCCCGTGCCGTACGCGAGCGGGCCCGGCACGTGCAGGAAGCCCGGCAGCGGTAGATCGAACGGTTCGAGGCAACTCGGCAGGCCGGTCAGGCTCGTCGTCGCGAGCCCAACGCCGTGATAAGCGTAGTTGCGCGAGAGCACCTTCTTCTTCTCGGGCTTGCCGCGCAGCTTCCAGTACGCGCGCACGAGCTTCAGCGCGGTTTCGTTCGCCTCGCTGCCCGAGTTGGCGAAGATCACGTGGCCGAGTTCGCGCGGCACGAGTTCCGCGAGGCGCGCCGCCAACCTAATGGTTGGCTCGGTGGTGGTGTTGAAGAACGACGGGTAGAACGCGACCTGCCGCATTTGGTCCGCGACCGCGTTCAGGATTTCCTCGCGCCCGTAGCCGATGTTCGTGCACCAGAGGCCGGCGAGTCCGTCGAGCAGTTCGCGCCCGGTCTCGTCGACGAGCGTGCAGCCCTTCGCCGAGCGGATCACATGCGTGCCAGTTTTGTGCATGGCCGCGTGATCGGTGAAGGGGTGGAGGTGGTGCGCGGCGTCGAGCCGGCGCAGGGCAGCGAGATCGAATGATGTGCTCATGGCGGGAATGCAGCACTCCTCGGCGACAGTCGCCACAATCAGCGGTCGTGGACGCAGCGCTTCTGCCCGACGATCTCGCACCCGGCGACCGGGCAATCGGCGATAGGGACTGGTCGGCGCTGCGCGTGCACCATGTCCGCGGCCCTGCCGACCCGGATTTCGCGCTCGGTTACGAGCGCTTGTGGGCCGAGTTCGGCGCGCGCGGCGAGATGGAGCGGCGCTCCGTGATCGCCGAGCGGCTGGCCTGGGACCCGGCACGCCCGGTCGGCCGCGCGCGGCTCGCCTACGAGATGCTGTTGCTAAGGCGCGCCGGCGAGCTGATCGCGATTCGCGACCACACTGCCATCGTGCGCATCGACGCGCACGGCGCGCCCGCGCCGGGCCCCGTGGTCGTGCATCTCTCCCACGCGCTGATCGAGCCCGCCCACCGCGGCAGCGGGCTCGCCGCGTGGTTGCGCGCGCTCCCGCTCGCGGCGGCGCGGCGCTGCGCAGCGGCGGCAGGCTGCGCACTCTCCACACCGATCGTGCTCGTCGCCGAGATGGAGCCGCTCACCCCCGCGCACCCGGAGCGCCTCGGGCGGCTGCGCTCGTACGAGCGCGCGGGTTTCCTCAAGCTGGACCCCGCGGCTGCATCGTATGCGCAGCCGGATTTCCGCGCGGCAGCGCTTTTTGCGAGCGCGCCGCCCGCGCCCGTTGCGCTCGAGCTCGTGGTGCGGCGCGTCGGCCGCGAGCACGAGCGCACGCTGCCCGCCGCGGAGCTCACCGCCATCGTCGACGCGATCTACTCGGTGTACGCCGCCCACGTGCCTGAAGTGGCGCTCGGCCCGCTGCAGCGCGCCGCCGCCGAGTGGACGCAGCGCACCGCGCTGTTCTCGCTGGTCTCGCCGCTCACGACGTAGCAAGCGATTCGCTCTTTACTCCGCGGCTCCACTTAGGCGACGCTGCGCGCGTGATCACCGCGTACCACCACGCTGGCTTCGCCGCGCCGATCGGCGAGCACGTGATGCCGATGCGGAAGTTCCAGCTCGTCGCCGACGGGCTCGCCGGCTGGCCGGGCGTGCGCGTCGAAGAGCCGGCTCCGATCGAAGTCGCCGCGCTGCGCCGCGTACACACCGACGCCTACATTGAGGCCGTGCGCATTGGCGTGCCGCGCGATCTCGCCGAGTCGCAGAAGTTGCCGTGGTCGCCCGCGCTCTGGCCCTCGGTGCTGCTCACGAATGGCGGCGCGCTCGCGGCCGCGAATCGCGCGCTCGACGACGGCATCGCGGCCGCCATCGCGAGCGGCTTTCACCACTCGCACGCAGATCACGGCGAGGGCTTTTGCACTTTCAACGGGCTCGTCGTCGCGGCGGAGGCGCTGCGCACTGCTGGGCGCGTGAAGCGCGTGGCCGTGCTCGACCTCGATCTCCACTACGGCAACGGCACTGCCTCGATGTGCGTGGGCCGCCCGTGGCTCTTCAACTGCTCGATCTACGGGAATGATTACTGGCACAACCAGGCCTACCGCGACATCGAGCACCGCCGGCACAGCGATGGCCCGAATCACGTCTCGTTCGCGCTGGCGAACGGCAGCGGTCGCGCCGAGCTGCTCGATGCGCTCGAGCGCGGCATGCAGGCGACGCTCGCTGGGGGACGCCCGGACTTGCTGATTTATCAGGCCGGCGCCGACCCGTTTCGCGAAGACCCGTACTCGCCGCTGAACCTCGATCACGCGGACCTGCGCGAGCGCGACCGCGAAGTGTTCGCGTGGGCGAAGCGCGAGGGGCTGCCCGTCGCGTGGGTGCTCGCGGGCGGTTACACGCCGGACGTGAAGAAAATCGTCGACGTGCACCTCGGCACGTTCGAAGCAGCGATCAGCGTGTATGGCGCGTAGCGAGGCAACGCGCGGACGCAGCCACGCAGCGCCCCGAGGTGCGCACCCATGACGTGGCTGCGGCGCCTCCTCACGGGCTGGACCCTGCTCGTCATGCTCTTCCTGTATCTGCCGATCGCGATCCTCGTGTTGTTCTCGTTCAACGAGTCGCGCCTCAACATCCAGTGGACCGGCTTCACGGTCGACTGGTACCTGAAACTCTGGGACGACCATGTGCTGATGCGCGCGGCGCAGAACAGCCTGATCGTCGCGACGTTCTCGACCGCGATCTCGGTCGTGCTCGGCACCGCCGGCGCGTGGCTCCTCTACCGCTACCGCTACCGCGCGAGCGGCCTACTCGAGACGCTCGTGTTCCTGCCGATGATCGTGCCCGAAGTGATCCTCGGCGTGAGCCTGCTGATCCTGTTCGTCACGATCGGCTTGCAGCTCGGCTACACCACGATCGTGATCTCTCACGTCACGTTTTGCTTCCCGTTCGTGATGGCTGCGGTGCAGGCGCGGCTCGCGGGCCTCGATCCTTCGCTCGAAGAGGCCGCCCTCGATCTCGGCGCGACCCCGCTGCAAGCATTTCTGAAAGTGCTGGTGCCGTACCTAATGCCTGCGATCGTGTCGGGCGCGCTGATGGCGTTCACGCTCTCGCTCGACGACCTGATCGTCACGTATTTCACCGCGAGCGCGCGCACGCACACGCTGCCGCTCGTGATCTTCGGCAAAGTGAAGCGGGGCCTCGACCCATCGCTCAACGCGATCTCGACAGTGCTGATCGGAATCACGGTGTTGGCGCTTTTCATCACGGAAGCGCTGCGACGACGGAACCCATGAACCCGAAATCGGGGAGGAGATACTCGATGCGAGGAACGAATTGGCGAGACTTGGCGATCGCGGCCACGGCGGCGGTTCTGATGAGTTGCGGCGAGAACAAGGCGCCGGAGCAAACTGCGGAGACCGCGCCGCCCGCAGCCGCGAGCGGGGAACTCAACCTGTTCGCGTGGTCCGAGTATCTGCCGCAGTCGGTGATCGACAACTTCACTGCGGAAACGGGCATCCGAGTCAATTACGAGACCTACGCCTCGAACGAGGAAATGCTCGCGAAGCTCGTCTCGGGCGCGGCGGCGTATGACTTGATTCAGCCGTCGGAGTACACGATCGAGGCGCTCATCAAGGCCGGAAAGCTGCTGCCGATCGACAAGTCGAAAGTTCCCAACCTCGTGAACGTCGGCCCGGAGTATCTGGGCCAGCCGCACGATCCGGAGCTCACCTACAGCGTGCCCTACATGCAGGGCACGGTCGGCATCGTCGTGAACACCGAGAAGATCAAGGAACCGGTCGTGAGCTTCGCGGACGTGTTCCAAGACAAATACAAGGGCCGCATCGTGATCCTCGACGACGCGCTCGAGATCACGACCTGGGCGCTCGCGACGCTCGGGCTCGGTCCGGACGCGGTGACGCCTCTGAACCTCGAGCGAGTGCGCCCGGTGATCGCGAAATGGCTGCCGCTCGTGAAGGTCTATGACTCGGACAGCCCGAAGACTGCGCTGCTGAACGGCGACGTCGATCTCGGCATCGTGTGGTCGGGCGAGGCGGCGATCCTAATGAACGAGGCGCCGGGAAAGTTCTCGTACACGCTGCCCGCGGAAGGCGCGCACATGTTCATCGACAGCCTCGCGATCCCGACGACCGCCCAGAATCTGCCTGCCGCGCACGCGTTCCTCGACTACATCCTGCGGCCCGACGTGAGCAAGCTGATCTCGGCCGATTTCCCGTACACGAACCCGAACCTCGAAGCGCGCAAGCTGCTCAGCGACGCGGAGCGCGCGAACACGGCGAGCTATCCGCAGGGCAACCCGAAGCTCGCCACCTTCCGCGACATCGGCGCAATGGCGGCGGACGTCGACAAAATGTTCACGGACCTGAAGGCGCAGAGCGGCTCGTAGCAGCCGCGGCATTGCATGCGCCAAGGAGCCACCCACTTCGAGGCTGCGGCAGGATCGCAGCGCGCGCCGGGACGCATCGGCGCGCTGCTGCTCCTGCCGCTCGTGCTGTGGGCGTTCGCGTTCGTGGTCGCGCCCGCGGCGATCATGCTCGTCTACAGCTTCCTCGAGCGCGGCACGCTCGGCGGCGTGCAGTGGGGCACGTTCACGCTCGAGAATTATGCAGGGGTAGGCGACCCGGTCTATCTGCGCATCGTGATTCGCTCGATGCTGTACGCGGGCCTCACGACGGTGATCTGCCTCGCCGCCGGCTACCCAGTCGCGTACGCGATCGGCCGCAGCGACGTGCGTTGGCGCAACTTGTTGCTGATGGCGGTGATGGTGCCGTTCTGGACGAGCTTCCTGATCCGCACCTATGCCTGGGTGACGATTCTAAAGAGCCAAGGCCTGCTCAACTCGCTGCTGCTCGGAGTGGGCCTAATTCCTGCGCCGCTCGAAATGCTCTACACGCCAGGCGCGGTGGTGGTCG
>JANNDT010000499.1:0-22312 GCA_031387905.1 Deltaproteobacteria bacterium | reverse complement strand
GTTCCAACTCCTGTCGCGCCTTCCCGAACAAAATACGCGCGTCCCCGATTGCCTTTTCGGGCTGCTGCGCTCGCGGGGTGCGGGGGGCGCGCGCCAGTGCGACGTTTCACGGCCTTGGGGGTTTCGCCGCTCTTTTGGGGGAAGCGAAGTTGGCAGCGCCGTCCGTAGCAGCCGCAGATGCCGTGCAGGACGGCGGCGCGCAGGTTCGCCTGCGCAACTGGTTCGACGCGCCCTACGACGACGCCATCGCCGCCGCACGCACTTGTTACTCGCCGCGCGTGATCGGCGCCGACGAGATCACGCCCGAGCAGCGCGGCCGCATCGGCGGGCTCACCTACGCGGGCGGCCACCACACCGTTTTCCAGCACGCCACCTTCGAGTTCGGGCTCGAGGGCGTCTCGCGCCAGCTGGTGTGGTCGCTGCTGCACAGCTTCCCGTTCTATAACAGCGAGCAGCAGAGCCAGCGCTACGTGCGGCTCGACGAGATCCGCGCGCACGTGCCGCCGGCGCTCGCTGGCGAAGCGCGCGCGGTGTACGAGCGCTCGGTCGCCGAAGCCTGGCGCGGCTACCGCGAGCTGACGACGCGCCTTCAGCCCGTCGTCATGGGAATCCTCTCTGAGCTGTGGCGCTTGAAGGAGCGCCAGAACAAGGCGTTCGGCCGCAGCGTGAAGCGCGAGGCCGAGAAGAAGTCGATCGAGACCGCGCGCTACGTGATCCCGATCGCCTGCCACACCGCGATGGTCTACACGGTCTCGGGCATCACGCTGCATCGCCTGCACAGGATGGCCGCCGCGAGCGACGTGCCCGATGAAGCGAGCGACGTCGTCGGCAAGCTGGTCGGCGCCGTGCGCGCGTTCGATCCGGGCTTCTTCGATGAAATCGGCGACGGCCCGCTCGCCGCGGACGAGATCGTCGAGAACCGCGTCGAAGCGCGCCCCGTCGATCCGGCGTGGCTCGAGGCGTTCGACAAATCGCTGAACGGCCGCCGCGCGCGGCTGATTGACTACGGCGTGAACGGGCCCGCGGTGATCGCGAGCGCCGTGCGCAACGTGCTCGGCAGGCCAGATCTCAGCGATGCCGCCGCGCTCGCGCTCGCGCTCGATCCCGCGCAGAACCGCTACCGCCTCGACACGCTGAACGTCGGCGTGCACTCGCCGCTGATGCGCGCGCTCGGGCACGCGCACTACACGTTCCGCAAGAAACTCTCGCACACCGCGGACTCGCAGGATCAGCGTCACCGCATGGTGCCCGGCTCGCGCCCGCTGCTGACGCGCACCGTGCCGGGGCGCGTCGACGTGATCGAGCCAGAGCTCATAACAAGCGACCCCGGCTGCACCGCGGTCTTCCGCGAAACCGTCGAAGCGCAGTGGCACGCGCGCGCGCAACTGCTCGCGCTCGGCGCCACGCCCGCGCAGGCGCTCTACGTGCTGCCGAACGCGGTCGCGGTGCGCTTCGAAGAATCCGGCTCGTTCCTGCACCTCCTGCACAAGTGGACGATGCGGACTTGTTTCAACGCGCAGCGCGAGATCTACGAAGCCTCGATGGACGAGATCGCGCAGCTGCACGCCGTGCACCCCGAGCTGACGCCGCACATCGGCCCGCCGTGCAGCGTGCGCAGCGGCCTCGTCTCACCGCGCTGCACCGAAGGCACGCACTTCTGCGGCGTGCCGGTGTGGAAGAACTTCCCGGACGTGACGCGCAGGATCTGACGCCTCGCGCGTCGCCGAGAATCCGTGGCTCACTGCGCCCGCGTGCGCACCCCCGACCAAGAGCTCGGGTGATCTGTTAGGTTCCAGGTCATCTGCACCGCGGTGCGGCCCAGAGCTGGCACCGGATATGCGACCACGAGCTTCGCGACACGCCCGTCCTTCTCCTCTGCGACCCAATACCGGGTCTCTTCGAAGGCGTTTGCGTCGGGCGGCATCGCCACGCGGTCGACGCTCTTCTCGGCTTTCGCGGTCGCTAGCTCCATCGGAGCGGACATCTTTTTCTGCAGCGCCGTGAGGCGTTCCAGCAGTTTGGGATCCTGGGCCTTCACGTACTCGGCGGTCACCCGCTCCATCTCGGCCATCAGCTCGGGATCGGGGGGCGCGTAGAGCTGCATCTGCGCGCGCTGCGAGCGCTCCATCCACGCCTGGAACCCGATCGGCTCGACACCGAGAGCCGCAGTGATTTGCGCGGCAACCTCCGCGACGGTCTCCGCGCTCGACCATCCCACCGAGCGATCCGAGTCGCCCGGAGTGAAGCGCTCGACGCCGGGCAGAGACGGGAACCCGATCGCGCCATAATGCTTCGGCAGCGCAATCTCCTCGTACTCGTCCTCGGCGTGGATCTCGCGGTGATGGTCGCTCCACAGCAGACCGACGCCCGCGACGTTCGAGTCGTCGTTCCCCGACAGCAGCTCAGCCGCAGCTTCCTGAACGGCGAGATAGGGGCTGTCGAGGAGCGGCAGCGCCTTCGCCGCGAGGCCCTCGGAGCCTGGGAAGTCGCTGAGAATTCGCATTGCCGCGATTTGGATCTCGGGCTCGTCCGCGAGTTCTAGCGCCGCGAGCGCTTCATCGACTGCGCGCTTATCGCGCGCGGATTCGAGCCGCTCGAGCGCATCGAGCACGTCCGCGCGCACGATCGCGAGCAAGAACTCGCAGTCGAGAGAGAGCTCCGTCTCCGATCCACATGTGCGTTCGAACTCGGCGACGGGGTCGATGGCGGGGCCGTCCGGGGGCGCAAAGCCGACGAGATCGGAAGAGCGTCCCGCGCGCGCAGACCCGCCGCTTGCCGCCTCGGAGTCTTCCGGCGAGTCGTCCGAGCATGCAACCCAGAGCGCCGCGAGTGGGAGGAGGAGCCAAATCGGGCGAGGGAGAGGTCGGTGGTACATGTCGACTCCTCAGGGCCGCTTCTTGGCTGGGGTCTTCTTCTTCAGGCTCTGCTTCTTGAGCACGGAGATCCCCGCCTTCGCCAGCTTGCGCGCGGTCGTCGCGTCCGCGACGGCGCTGCACGCGCTCCAGTACCCGGCGAGGCTCGCTTGCAGGCTCGCGATCTCCGTCTTGTATCCGTCCGCTTCTTCCTTCGCGTAGGCGTCGATGCCCATGTTCGCTCGCGCGACGCTGTTCGTTTTGAAGCAGGCATCCTGATGGACCTTCTCGTGGTCGTAGGCAGCCTCCACGAACTCGGAGCACGTCGGGAGCGTGGCGAGCGCCTTCTGGCGGCTCATCAGTTCGGCGCCGCCCGGGAGCCTCGCGACCACCTGGCATTCCGGGATCGTCTCGAAGCTTGGCGGCGGGTTGATCGGGTCTTGCCAAGGGCAACGCAACAAGCGCCCCCAGCTTCCGGCCCGCTTCGCGGCGTACGCGGAGAGCGCGGCCGCAGCTTTCGCGTTGTCGCCCCCGGATTTCCGCTTCAACAGCGCGCGGACCTGCTTGTTACGGAACAGGCTCCGTGTCGCCCGCTTCATGCGAATCTGTTCGTAGATCTCGCAGGGCGGCGGTTGGCAGCATGTCCGAGGGGCCTGTCCCGCGGCGCAGCCTTGCTTCGGAATGCAGTCGAGCCCCCATGCTGAGCCGCTGGCGGCGATCACGCAAAAGCAGAGCCCGAGCAGCGCGAGCAGCCGAGTCATCGCGGTTCCTCCCTCAGGTTTTGGAACTCAGCTGAGAGCGCGTCCATGCGCGAGCTGAAGGGATCGATCTCGCGGGCGATCGAGAGCTCGGCCAGCGCTTCGCGATCTCGCCGGGCCCGTCGCAACAGCATCGCGTATTGCAGATGCGGGCGCGCGTTCGAGATCGACTTCGCCGCGGCGTCTCCCCAGAGGGCCAACTCCGAGCGGAAGAGCGCCGAACGCCGCGCGGTTGACGCGCCGAGCGCTCCGAGCACAAGCAGCGCGGCGACTGCGGCCGCAGGCGCTCGCAGCCGAGGCAGTCGGCGAGCGATCGCGCTCGCAAGCGGCGCGAGCGCGAGTAGCAGGCCTGCGAGCGCGAGCGCGAGCGGGCGGTTCGTGAGCGCGTCGAGCTTCGGAATCAGCGACTGCGTCGGCAACAGCGCGGCGAGCCAGAGAGCGAGCCCGACAGAGGCCGCCGGAGCGCGCTTCCGCAGCGCCAAGCTGCCGACGGCTGCAAGCGCATAACACACGAGCCCGAACAAGAAGAGCGGCGCGGACGGATCGACCGGCAGCGGGATGCCGTAGTCGATCGAGAGGCTCGCAGGCCGCACGAGCAGCCACAGGCCAACCGGAACCGCCGAGACTTGACTCACGACGCTCTCGAGGAACGGCCGAGCGAGGAAGGAGTACTCGGCGAGCTCGCGGTAGCGCGGCGTCGCGATGCCGCACGCTGCCGCCGCGGCTCCCACAATGGCGAAGGGTGCGAAACGCCATCGCGCGATTTCCTGCGGCGCAGCGAGCGGCGCGACCGCCAACGCGAGGAGTGGAAGCAGGCCGGCGAGCGCCGTCTCGCGCGCGGCGACCGCGCACCCGAACAAGCAGGCGGCGCACCATGTGCGCCGCGAAGACGCGGCGAACAGGGCAGCCAGGAGCAAGAGGCCCGATAGCACGGCGCTGCGCCCGCTGACCGCGAGCACGCTGTCCGCGTGCACGGGGTGGAAGAACCAAGTGGCCGCGAGAACCCCCGCCACTGCCCGCCCCGCACGGGGTTCGAGGCGAAGGATGATTAGGTACAGCAGGCTCGCCGCCGCGACGTGGAGCGCGAGCGAGAGCGCGCGCCGCGCCGCGGGGAGGTCCGCCACTCCAGCCTCGCCCTCGAGCGCGTAGCTCAGCTTCGTGAGCGGCCGGAGCGTTACGTGGAGCTGCTGCGTGAAGGCGCGGAGCGATTGACTCGCGGGATCTCCGAGGGGCGTCGCGTAATCATCGAACTGATACGGACCTGAGAATCCCGGAAGCCAGACGCCCAGCCCGACACAGAGCGCGCTCGCGATCGCCAGCGCGCGTAGCCAAGCGCCCCTGCGCGCCGGACTTATTGGGCAATCCGGCAGGCGCCGAGCCGGCGTCCGTTCAGCGTCACCGTCATCGCGCCGTCGGCCGAACTGAACTTGATGAACCCGCTGTAGGCGTCGGCGCTCGTGCGCGTGATCTCGCCGTGGCCAGTCATGGCCTGCGCTCCGGTGCACTGAACGCTCCAGCTGGATTTGTTGCCCGCGGTCTTGAAATCGGTGTTGCGGCACTCGTCCCCCGGGCGCGTGCTGCCCGGCGGCTCCTTCCAGTCCTTCGGAGTGCAGACGCGCTGCGTCTGTGCGGGCATCGCCATCGGCATCGCCTCCATCGACATCTGCGATGTCACCTCCCAGGATTCACCTGGCGCGGTGGGCGGAAGTGGTGAGTCGCCCGCCGCCGTGAGCGGAAACGAGTTCAGCAGAAGCAGCGCCACAGCGGCGCAACGCCCGATCGAGCGAGCTGTCATGGTTCTCTCCCTTTGCCATGCGGGAACGGTGGTCGAGGTCGGTCGACTCCATCCCGCAAAGCGGCGCCGACCGGGCGGATCGCATGATCTCGCAGATTCCGCCCGTCGGGGTTGCCTCCCGCATACACTCGGCGCGAATTTAATCGGGGGAGCGAAACATGCGCGAGCCGTTGAAGGTCCTTGCCGGGTTCGCGCTCCTGTTCTTCGCGACGGAAGGCAGGGGCCAGAACGCGAGCGTCAAGGCCGCAGCGCAGGTGAGGGCCGGCGGCGCGCTCGAGGTTCATTGGACCGGCCCGAACACCGCCGCCGACTTTGTGAGCATCGACGCCGCCGGTGCACCCGGCACCAATTACGGGCCTTACGCCTATCTGTCGGCTGGGAACCCACTTTCGCTGCGAGCCCCCGAGCAGCCCGGTAAGTACGAACTCCGTTATCACCTCGGAGCGTCCTACGTGGTGCTCGCGACGGCGCCGCTCGTCGTGACGGAAGTCTCCGCGACGTTCGAGGTCGCGCCGAGCGTCGAGATCGGCGGCGCACTGAGTGTTACCTGGACGGGCCCCAACAACTCGGGCGACTTCGTCTCGATCGACAAGGTCGGCTCGGACGACCACACCTACGGCAACTACGCCTACGCTGCGCAAGCCAATCCACTGGAGGTTCGCGCGCCCGACGCCGCGGGCGACTACCTGGTCCGTTACCACCTCGGGAGCACTTACCGGGTCATTGGCAGCAGGCCGCTGCGCGTCGGTGCCGTCGGCGCGACGCTGAAGCTGGCCGGGAGCGCGGCCGCGGGCAGCCTGTTGTCCGTCGCGTGGACTGGCCCGGGTCACGCGGGCGACTTCATCAGCATCGACGCGCCCGCCGCCGCCGAGCGCGACTACGGAAACTATGCCTACGCGACGCAGGCGAATCCATTAGGCGTTCGTGTGCCCGACGCGCCGGGGGACTACCTCGTGCGATACCACCTCGCGAGCAGCTACGGGGTGATCGGCAGCGCGTCGCTGCGAGTGGATCCGGTCAACGCGAGCTTGACGGCGCCTGCCACGGTGACCGCCGGCAGCGTGTTCGAGGTGCACTGGAAGGGGCCCGACAACTCGAGCGATTTCATCACGCTCGTAAAGCCCAGCGCGACGGAGAAGCAGTTCGGCGCGAGCAATGGCTACACGCAGCGCGGAAATCCGGCGCGCCTCGAGGCGCCGCGCGAGGCTGGCGAGTACGAGCTGCGCTACGTCACGGGTCAGAGCAATCGCGTGCTGGCGAAGACGCGCGTGCGCGTCACGCCCTCTGCGATTCCCGCGAAGCTGCGCGTTGTTACGGCGGCTGCCGGCGCAGTCGACGGCTTCACCGCTGTGGAGTTCGTGCTGGACGCCTCTGGCAGCATGCTGCAACGCCTCGGCGGCGTGCGGCGCATCGAGCTGGCGAAGAAGGCATTCGCCGACCTCGCGCGCGACGGGCTGCCGGCGGGCACCGCTTTCGCGCTGCGCGTGTTCGGCCACAAGGAAGCCGGCTCGTGCCGCACGGATCTGGAGATCCCACTCGCGCCGCTCGATCGAGCCGCGGCGGTCGCGCGCATCCAAACGCTCGGCGCGATGAACTTGGCGAAGACGCCGATCGGCGCCTCGCTGCTGAAAGTGCGCGAAGACCTAGCCAGCGCTTCTGGCCGCCAAATGGTCGTGCTCGTGACCGACGGCGAGGAGACCTGCGATGGCGATCCGAAGGCCGCGATCCGAGCGCTGCGCGCCGGCGGCCTCGACGTGCGCGTCAACATCGTGGGCTTCGCCGTGGACGAAGTGGTGCTCAAGGAGACCTTCCGCGAATGGGCGCGCGTGGGCGGCGGCGGATTCTTCGACGCGCAGGACGGTGAGCAACTGCAGAGCGCAATGCGCGCAACTTTGCAGACCCGTTACGAGGTGATTGCCGGAGGCAAGGTTGTCGCGACCGGCGCGGTGAACGGTGAGCCGAGCGAGCTGGTGGCGGGCACGTACCGCGTGCGGTTGCTCGGCGCCGCCGCGAAGGATCTCGGCGAAGTCGTGCTCGAGTCCGGCACGCCGCGAGAGCTTCGCTACTGAGGCGTTCGAATGAGCGGCAGCCGCGCTGGAGACTGGCTCGGCTAGGCTCGCTGCCCGTTTTCTTCAGCACGCGAAAGGCCCTCCGATGTCCGCCCCCGCCCCCGAAGTGCTGAACCCGCTGGCCAAGGAGCTGAACGCGAAGCTCGAGGCCGCCGCGCCCGAAGTGCTGGCGATGCTCTCGCCGCTAGGCCGCCGTCTCTACTTCCCGAAAGGCATCCTCACGCAGGGCGCCGAGGCCAAAGCCAAGGGCACGCGCTTCAACGCGACGATCGGCATCGCGACCGAGGGCAAGGCGCCCATGTACTTGCCGTCGATGCAGAAGCACTTGTCAGGGATCTCGCCCGACGAGGCCTACAACTACGCGCCCGCATCGGGCAAGCCCGCGCTGCGCGAGCGCTGGCGCGAGAAGCAGCTCGCGGAGAATCCGGCGCAGCGCGGGAAGGCCGTGGGCCTACCGATTGTCACGAGCGCACTCACGCACGGGCTCGCGCTGGTGGGCGACCTGTTCGTCGCGCCCGGCGATCTGATGCTTCTGCCCGATCAGCTGTGGGGCAACTACCGGCTCACCTACGAAGTCCGCCTCGGCGCGCGCGTCGTCACGTTCCCGTTCTACGCGGGCGGCGGCTTCAACACGGCCGGCTTCGCCGAAGCGCTCGCGAAACACGCCGAGGGCCGCGAGAAGCTGCTCGTGATGCTGAACTTCCCCAACAACCCGACGGGTTACATGCCGACGCTCGCCGAAGGCGACGCCATCGCGCGAGCGCTGATCGCGCAGGCGCAGCGCGGCACGAGACTGGTCGTCGTCACGGACGACGCGTACTTCGGGCTCTTCTACCACCTCGGCGGCGAATCGATGACCGAGTCGCTGTTCGGCCGCCTCGCGAACGCGCACGCCAATTTGCTCGCGATCAAGCTCGACGGCGCCACCAAGGAGCTGTTCGTCTGGGGCCTGCGCTGCGGCTTCATCACGTACGGCCCGGGCAAAGCAGAGAGCGCGCAGGCCGTGCTCGACGCGCTCGAGGCCAAGACCAAGGGAGCGATCCGCGGCGCGATGTCGAACAGCCCGATGCTCTCGCAGTCGCTGGTCGAGAAGGCGCTTGCTTCGTCCACGATCGACGCCGAGCGCAAGCAGAAGCTCGAAGTTCTCAGGGAGCGCGCGACCAAAGTGTTCGACGTCGCGAACGCCCCGCGTTTTCGAGAGAGCTGGGAGGTCTACCCCTTCAACAGCGGCTACTTCATGTGCATCAAGCTGAAGGGCGTTGACAGTGAAAAGTTGCGCGTGCACCTGCTCGACGCGCACCAGACGGGCCTAATCAGCACCGCTCCCACCGACTTGCGCATCGCGTTCTCGTGCCTCGAAGCGAGCGACGTGGAGCCGCTCTTCGAAGTGATTCACAAGGGAATCCACGAGCTGCGGTCGTTCTAATGCGCCGCTGCGGAGGTGATTCGATGACGACGCTCGAGGCTCTGGCCGTCGCTCTAGTAATGCTTCTCGCACCAGTGATCGCTCAGGCGGATCCGTCAATCGCATTCCGGAAGGTTCCGGCTCATGGGAAGAAGAACGGCGTCCTGAAGGGGACCGTGGACGGCGTGGCTTTCGGGGATCACCGAGTCGCCGTGTACATCGAGGTCCGTGGCGGGTGGTGGAACAAGCCCGACTGGGATGAACGACGCACGAAGATCAAGAAAAACGGGAAGTGGGCCGCTGACGTGACGACTGGCGGAATCGATGAGCTAGCCACCACATACGTCGCATATCTGATTCCGAAGTCGTGCAAGCTGCCGCGCCGCGCAGGGGAGGGCACGTTGCCCATCGAGATCGAACAGGTCGCCCTGGCAAGAGCAGAGATCGCTCGCACTCCGCCGCTATAGGGCCAACGTGGGAGAGGCAGCATGAAGGCGCTTCGCGTCCTCGCAATCATCCTCGGCGCGTACGTCGTGCTCGGGCTTGGCATCGATGCCGCGATCGGGCGCTTCCAGCCGCAAAGCGGAAACACCGCGGTGCTCCGCACCTTCGACGCGCAAGGCGAAGCGAAGGACACCGTGCTCGGGCTGCTCGACGACAACGGCCAACTCTGGGTCGAATCGGGCCACTGGTTTCGCGGGTGGTACCAGCGCGCGCTCGCGAATCCGGAAGTCGAGCTGGTTCGCGGCAGCGATGTCGGCGCCTATCGCGCCGTGCCGGTGAACACCCCGGAGGCGATCGACACGGTCACGCGACTGATGGGCAAGGGCAGCGGCGCCGCCTACTGGGCCGGGCGGGTGATGTTGTTATGGGCGCCGATCAAGCCGCTGCGCCTGGACGCGCTGGTTACTCGCTCTCCACCCGCTCCAGCTCCTCCGCAATCGCGACCGTCGCCCTGACGCCCAGCTCGAGGTTCTCCAGCGATACGCGCTCGTTCGGCCCGTGAATCCCGAGCGTGTCTTGCAGCCGCAGCCTGCGCGGCACGAAGCCGTACGCCGTAATCCCTAGTGCCCTGAAGTAGTGCGCGTCGGTGAAGCCGGCGATCACGCGCGGCACGACGTAGCCCTTGGGTTTGGCGCGCGCGGCGACGCGCTCGATCGCGGTCATCAATGGTGTACTGGTGGGCGAGGCGAGCGAGGGGAAGTCGAGCGTGATCGCGAACTCGACGGCCGGGTCGTCGACCGCGCCGGCCATCGCGTTCACGAACGTGGCGCAGCTCTCGCCGGGCAAGAGGCGCGCGTCGACGCTGGCGGTCGCCGTCGCGGGCACGACGTTCGGGCTATCGCTGCCGTGCAGCATGGTTACTGAGGTCGTGTTCTGGACGAGCGCGCGGCGGCCCGGATCGGCGAGGAAGCGCTCGCGAAAGGCGGGGTTCAGCGCGAGCGCGCCGCGCAGTTCGCGCCACTGGCCCTGCTCTTCGCGCGGCGCGAGCGGCGCCATGCTCGAGAACATCTGCGCGACTTCAGGCGTGACGTGCAGCTCGTGCGGCATGCCCTGCACGCGCGCGAGCGCCCGCACGAGGCGGTCGACCGAGGAGGCGTCGCTCGCTGTCGAGCCATGGCCCGGCACGCCGTGGGCGGTGAGCTTCACCCAACAAGGCGTCTTCTCGGTGAACGCTACGCCCCAGACATCGTCGTCGTCACTCTCGCCCGGCAGGATGCCGGCGCCTTCCGTTAATAAGTAGGCCGCGCCGCCGAGCAGTTCGCGGTGTTCGCGCGCAAGAATGCCTGCGCCGAGAGCGCCGCCAGTTTCCTCGTCGGGCGTCGCGAGCAGAATTACGTCGCGTGCGAGCGGCTGCTCGCGGCGCGCGAGTTCCATTAGGGCGAGCAGGTGCGTGACGGCGACGCCCTTGGCGTCGAGCGCGCCGCGGCCGACCACATAACCGCCGCCCTCGACGCCGGCGAAGGGCTCGACCGCCCAGTCTTCGGCGCTGGCCGCGACCACATCCAGGTGTGAGAGCAGCACGAGCGGCGCGCGTTCGCCGCGGCCGGGCACGCGCGCCCACAGGGCTGCGCGACGGCTCGTCGGCCCGGGCAGCGGAATCACGCGTGCCTCGACGCCTTCGCGCTCGAGCACGCCCGCGAGGAACTCGGCTAGCGCGCGCTCGTCGCCCGGCGGGTTGGTGGTATCGAACGCGATCGCGCGCGTTAACAATCCGGCAGCTGCGCCGCGCAAGTCCTTCACGGGCGAGGGAAAATTCGTATCGACTCTGCGCCCGGGCGAGACGCTCTGCGTCCCCGCGCATGCCACGAATCCGGCGAGCAAGGCACTCACTGCCATGCGAGTCATCCCGCGCGAATCGTGGCTCCAGAGCAGTTTGGTGACGGAGCGCACGAACATCCTCGCGAGCGCCGTGTATTTAGCACGCTCCACTGCGTGCCGATCACAAAGGTGTGAACGCAAGCTGCCGATTGAGAGCGGCAGCCAACGGAACGGATCGAGTGCGAGCTGTGTCTGCGGGGGGACGTGGCTCGTGGGTTTTGGAGGAATGATGAGACTGCGACAATTGCTGCAAGCCGCCCGCGCGCGCTCGAACGAGCTTGCGATTGGCACTGCGCTCGCCCTGGCGACGCTCTTCGCGTTCACCGCGATCGTGCAATTTCAGGCAGCGCCCGCGCGCAAGACCGCGCTCGTCGAGTTGGCTCCAGCACCCGCTCCGCTGCTGGCCGCGACGAAGCCGGCGTCCGCGCCGAGAGTCCTCGAGCCGGCGCCGACGGTGGTCAAAGGCGAACTCGCGCGCCGCGAGACGCTCGGGCTTGTGCTTCACCAGCAGGGCATCGAAGGCACCGTGATCGCCGAGATCGTCGACGCGATGTCGCCGCTCTTCAACTTCCGATACTCGAAGGTTGGCGACGCCTACCTCGCCTCGATCACGCCCGGCGGTGAGCTGCTCAACTTCATCTACACGCGCTCGCCGCTCGAGAGCTATTCGCTGACGCGCCGCGGCAGCAAGCTCGTGGCCGAGAAGCACGAGCCGCACGTGATCGTGCAGCGCGCGCTGCTGGCCGGGATGGTCACCAGCAACCTCTATCAATCGGTGGTCGACCTCGGCGAGAGCGGCGAGCTCGCCCACGACTTCGCCGAGATCTTCGCCTGGGATGTGGACTTCTCGAAGACGCAGCCGGGCGACGAGTTCCGCGCCGTCTACGAGCGGCGCTTCTACCAGGCGAGCACAGGCCCCGTGTACCTGGGCCCCGGCCGCATCCTCGGCGCCCGCTTCGCGAACGCGGACGGCGATTTCACGGCCATCTACTTCGAATCGAGCGCGAGCCGCGGCGGCTACTACCGCCCCGACGGCAGCGCTGCGCAGCGCCAGTTCCTGCAGGCCCCGCTCAACTACCGCCGCATCAGCTCGCAGTACGCGGCGAGCCGCCTGCACCCGGTGCTCGGCGTGCGCCGCCCGCACCTCGGTGTGGATTACGCCGCCAACCAAGGCACGCCGGTTTGGTCGGTAGCCGACGGCACGGTGGTGTTCCGGGGCTGGAGCGGCGGGCTCGGCAATACCGTGAAGGTTCGCCACCGCGCCGGCTACGAGACGGTCTACGGGCACCTCTCGAGCTTCCCGAAGAACCTGCCGGTCGGCGCGCGCGTGCGGCAGAAGCAGGTGATCGGCTACGTCGGCTCGACCGGCCTGTCCACCGGCCCGCACCTCCATTTCATGTTCACGCTGAACGGCAAGAACATGAACCCGTCGACGGTGCGCATGCCGCAAGGCGATCCGATCGGCCCCGGCCTGATGGGCGAGTTCACGCGCACTCGGCGCGAGGTGCTCGACATGATGGATCCCACGCCGATGCGGATTCCGACGACGGAAGCGGCGCTCTGAGCGCCGCTTCCGTCGTCGATCTTTCCCGGTTGACTTCGCTCGCCTCCGAAGACTCCGGCTCACTGCGCGCTTCGCTTGCGGCCTCAGCGCCATAGATCTGCTTAGGTTCGGCCGCCCCTCTTGTTCGGGCGCCCGCTATGGCTCGAACTATCAGGTTTGTGGCACGCTGGGTTCCCCCATATGAGCACGTCTCCCCTCTCCGAACGTCTTGCGCGCTTGGGTAAAGCCCTTGGCGAGCGCGAGGCGGAGCATCGCGACGCGATTGCGGAGGCTTGGCGGCATGCGCAGTCGCTGCGCGTCGAGGTGGCGGCCGCGCTCGACGCGTTTGCGGCAGCGGCTGCGCACGCGGGCGCGCCGCAGCTCGCGATCCGTCTGGGCGACACGCGCACCGACGACAAGCATCTGCGCTCGGTCGAGTTCGATCTTGCGCGCGGTCGTCACCGCGCGGTCGTCACCGTGAAATCGCGCGGCGACGTGACGCTGGTCGGGCCCTTCCACGCGGGCAAGACCGAGGGGCCGTGCAAGACGTTCCCTTACGGCGCCGCCGACGAGATCGCTGCGGCCCTCGGCGACTTCCTCGAAAAGTTCCTCGCAGAAGCAGCCAACCCCTAATCCGTCCCCCAGCATTTCCCCAGCAACTGCGGCAACTTCCGAATCCTCCCCACGGGCGACGGCATCGTCGCTCCTTCAGCGCGCCCCGGAGAACCCTGTGAGTGGACAACTCGATACCGCCCCCACTCCGGTCGAGTCGATCGATGATCTGATCGCGTTCATTCGCACTGGCGAGAAGCCGCGCGAGCGCTTCCGGGTGGGCACCGAGCACGAGAAGATCGGCTTCGGCGCGGATGGAAAGCCGGTGCCGTTCAGCGGCCCGCGTGGGATTGCGGCGGTGCTCGAGGCGATTGCACAGACGGATGGCTGGGAGCGCACCTTCGAGGGCGAGCACCTGATCGCGCTGACGAAGGACCAAGCCTCGATCACGCTCGAGCCTGGCGGCCAGTTCGAGCTTTCGGGCGCCCCGCTGCGCACGATCTTCGAGACGGAGCGCGAGATTCGCGCGCACCTCGAGTTGCTGAAGCGCGTCTCGGCGCCGCTCGGCATCACCTGGACTTCGCTCGCGCATCACCCGGTGCACGATCTGCCCGAGATCCCGCGCATGCCGAAGGCGCGTTACGACCTGATGCGCGCCTACCTTCCGACGCGCGGCGAACTCGCGATGCACATGATGCACCTGACGGCGACGGTGCAGGCGAACATGGATTTTTCGAGCGAAGCCGACATGGTGCGCAAAATGCGCAGCGCGATGGCGGTGACGCCGATCGTCTCGGCGATGTTCGCGAACTCGAGCCTGTACTTCGGGAAGCCCTCGGGCTTCATGACGCGGCGCGAACACATCTGGCGCTACACGGATCCCGATCGCTGCGGGCTGCTTCCGTTCGTGTTCGAGCCAGACTTCGGTTACCGCCGCTACGTGGAATGGGCGCTCGACGTGCCGATGTTCTTCATCGTGCGCGAGGGCCGCTACCTCCCGGCGCACACGATTCCCTTCCGCGCGTTCCTCGAACGCGGTTTCGAAGGCCACCGGGCGACCGCCGCCGACTGGGACTTGCACCTGACCACGCTGTTCCCCGAGGTGCGCCTGAAGCGCATCGTCGAAGTGCGCGGTGCGGACTGCGTGCCGTGGCTCTCGGCGCTGCCCGCGCTCTGGAAGGGCATCCTGTACGACGACGCGGCGCTGGACGCAGCGTTCGCGCTCGCGGCCGACTGGTCGTTCGCGGAGCGCGAAGCGGCGCTCGACGACGTCGCGCGGCGCGGCCTCGCAGCGCGCGCCGCCGGCAAGCCGGTGCTGCCGCTCGCGCGCGAACTCGCTGCGATCGCGAGCGAAGGCCTGCGCCGCATCGGCGATGGCGATGGCGACGAGCCCGACGAGCGCGTGCTGCTGGCGCCGCTCCACGCGCAGCTCGAGCGCGGCGTCTCGCTCGGCGAAGAACTCGTGCAGCTCTGGGAGGGCGAGTTCGCTCGCTCGCTTCCGCGGCTGATAGAGCACACGCGCTTCTAATGCCTCGCGGAGGCTCGCGCTAAGGTGCCGTTCGCCGTGGCCCACACTCGCCCGCGCCTGCTGATCGTCGACGACGAGGTCGCAATCCTCGAGACGATGACGTTCACGTTCGAGGACGACTACGAGGTGTTCACCTCGCCCTCGGCGACCGAGGCCCTCGCGCTGCTCGACAAGCACGGGCCGGTCGCGGTGGTGATCTCGGATCAGCGCATGCCCGAGATGACCGGCGTCGAGTTTCTCTCGCGCGTGTTCAAGCGCTCGCCCGCGACGCAGCGGATCATCCTCACCGGCTTCGCGGACATGAGCGCGATCATAAGGGCCATCAATGACGGCCACGTCTACGCCTACATCACGAAGCCGTGGGAGCCGGATCACCTGAAGCAAGTCGTGCGGCGCGCGGCGGAGCATTATGCGCTCACGGTCGAGAACGAGCGGCTGCTCGGCGACCTGCGCAGCGCGAACGTGTTTCTCGAAGGCGTAATGGATCAGCTCGATACGGGCGCGGTTGCGCTCGACGCGCGCGGCGTCGTGCGCGCGGTGAACAAGCCCGCGCGGCAGTACCTCGGCCTAGTCGGCGACGCGCGCGGCAAGGAGCTGGGCGAGGTGCTCACGCCCGAAGTGCACGAGCGCTTCGGCAGCGCGGTGAACTGCATTCGCGGCGATCAGGAGATGAGCCACAGCGACATCGACCTGCCGGTCGGTGATGGGGTGCGGCTGCGCATCAAGATGCACGCGCTCTCCGGCCCGCAGGGCGAGAATCTCGGGCAGGTGATTCTCGCGCGCGAGATCTCGCACGAGCCGATGCGCCTGCGCTTCGACGAAATCGTCGAGGGGCTCGCGAACCCGGCCGACGACGCACTGCGCGCGCGTCTGGCGGCGGCGCAGACAGAGCTCGGCAAGCTCTCGCAGCAATTAGGCGAGCGGCAGGCGAGTTCGCCGGGCATGGGCGAGCTGCGCGAGCGCACGAATCGTACGCTCACTGCGATCGAGCACTGGCTCACCGTGGATGACGCGCTCGCGCGTGAAGACTTCCCCGACGCGCAGCTGCTGCGCGAGCGCATGCGCGTCGCGAACGCGCGCTGGCCGCTCGGCGGGCGCCTGCCCATGCGCGTGAAGGATCTCGCCCAGCGCGTGGAAGCTTATTACGAAACCGGCGACAACCCGAAGCGCGCCGTTCTCTAGCGCGATGGTCTCGCCCACACCTGCCTCGCCCGAAACCGCGTCGCCCGCGCTGCCGCGGCTCGAGCTGCGCATCGAGCGGCTGCGCGCGAGCTATCGCTTCACCTACGCGTTCCACGCGCGCGAAGTCCGCTTCGAGCGCAACGATGGCGCGGGTTATCAGAGCGTGTTCCCGGAGACGTTCTCGTTTCACGCGGCGCGCCACGATCCCACGGAGCTCTATTTACGGCTCGACGATTTGTGGACGAACCCGCGCCGCCTCTCCGAGGACGCGAGCCGCCGCGACGCCGAGGAGTTGATGACGCGCCTGCTCGCCGCACTGCCCGCGACGCTCGCGGGCGCGCTCGAGCGGCTCGCCGCGGGCGACAATCGCGCCGCGCACCTCCGAGCTTGCGAAGACATTGCGGTCTTCACGCTGATCGCGCAGCGCTTCCTTGCCGACAAGAACCTCGCGCAGCTGCCGCGGCTTCAGCTCGCGGCGATGCACCTGCGCCGCATCCATCTGCACGCGCTGCTGCCGCTCGTCGCCGCGCGCGTAACACCCGATTTCGCGGCGAAGTACGTGCGCGGCGAGGTGCGCGCCGAGGCGAGCGCCGATCCCACGGATCTCAGCTTCTTCTACGCGCTAGCGGGGAGCGAGCCGGCTCGCATCGACGCGCAGCTGATGGGCGCGGCCGAGCGCGCCTATCACCGCTGGCTCGAAGACGTGTGCCTCGCGCCTGATAACCGCGCATTCGAGGAGGAGCGCTCGCCGTTCGCGGAGCGCGAGCTGGAGGTGCTTCGCGCGGTGCTCGCGGACACGAAACCGCGCGCCACGCGCGGGCGTGATCTCTCGCCGTTCCTGCGCCGCCCGAAGGATCGCGATTGCCTGCGCCTGCTCGGCAAGCTCGAGGCCTGGTTTCTGCGCCGCTACGACGTTCACCACGCCGCGGTCATTAGGCGCCACGCTGAATGCCTGAAGCGCGGCGAGGACAGCGCGGAGCGCCGCCTCTCGCTCCATCGCACGCGCAACTACGCGCTCGCGCTGCTGCTACCCGCGCTGCCGTTCCTCGCTGCAATCTTCGCTTACGAACGCGCGCCACGGCTGTTCGACACGCTCGCCTCCGGCATCGTCGCGCTAGTCATTGCCGCTGCCGTCTGGTTCCTCGGCGTGCAATTCATGTGGAAAAAAGATCTCACGCTCTTCTACACGTCGGTCCCGCGCATCGGCGCCGGCATCATCGTGGGCTACTTGCCGGTGTTCCTGATCGACGAAGTCTGGGATCTCGCCGAGCAGCCGGTGTTCTACGTGCTCACGACGATCGCGTTGTTGGGCTCGACGACGCTGCTGTACTTGTTCGTCGAAGTGCAGCGTCGCCTCGACGACCCCAAGGAAGCCTTCGCGCGCGCGCGCGACATCTTCCTGCTCGGCCTGATCGAGGCCGCCGGCTTCGGGGTGGTCGTCACCAGCCTGCTCGGCCCGCTGATGGCCGCGCGCAATTGGGGGACCAACCAGCAGACGCTCGCCGGGCTACGCGAAACGCTGGCGCCGTTCGCTGGCGAGCTGCCCCGCGTGCTCGGCTTCGACCTGCTGCCCGCCTTCCCGAGCGCGGTCTTCTTGATGAGTTTCCTCAGCTTCTTCATCGGCACCTTCCTCCAGTTGCTCTGGGAAGACCTGCCGATCACCGAGCCTCTGTAGCCGTCCTCACCAAGCCCGCTGGGCGCTTGGCCGAAACAGAAACGCCGCGCTGCGCGGCTGCATCCCAGCGACTACCCTCGGCCGCCCGAGCCGACCCTGCGGAGGATTCGATGGCCAACATCGTCATGTACACGAAGTCGTGGTGCCCGTACTGCGACCGCGCCAAGAGCTTGCTCACGCAGAAGGGCCAGACGTGGAGCGAGATCGACATCGAGGAATCGACCGAGAAACGCGATGAGATGGTCGAGCGCGCAGGCCGCACCACCGTGCCGCAGATCTTCGTGGGCGACGTGCACGTCGGCGGTTTCGACGAACTCGCCGCGCTCGAGCGAGCCGGCAAGCTCGACGCGCTGCTGGGTGTGAAGAAAGCCGAGGAGCGCCCGGCCGAGCGCGTGAAGCTCCTAATCGTTGGCAGCGGGCCCGCGGGCTACACCGCCGCGATCTACGCCGGCCGTGCGGATCTCAAGCCCGTCATGCTTGCCGGCCTCCAGTTCGGCGGGCAGCTGATGCTCACGACCGAAGTCGAGAACTACCCCGGCTTCCCCGAAGGCATTACGGGCCCCGAGATGATGGAGCGCTTCCAGCAGCAGGCCGAGCGCTTCGGCACGCGCGTCATTCTGGAAGACGCCACGCAAGTGGATTTTTCGCAGCGCCCGTTTCGCGTAGAGACCGAGAGCGCCGCGTTCCTCGCCGACGCCGTAATCGTTGCCACCGGCGCCAGCGCGAAGTGGATCGGCATCCCGAGCGAGCAGGCCTTCATGAACCGCGGCGTCTCCGCGTGCGCCACCTGCGACGGCGCGCTCTTCCGCGGCAAGCCCATCGCCGTGGTCGGCGGCGGCGACACCGCGCTCGAGGAAGCGCTCTTCTTGACGCGCTACGCCGCGCCCAAAGTCTGGGTGATCCACCGCCGCGGTGAGCTGCGCGCTTCGAAGATCATGCAAGAGCGCGCCCTCAAGCACGAGAAGATCGAGTTCGTGTGGGACTCGGCGGTCGACGAAGTGCTCGGCGGCGATTTCGTGACGGGCGTGCGCATCAAGAACCTGAAGAGCGGCGCGCTCACTGAGTTGCCGATCGAGGCGCTCTTCGTCGCGATCGGCCACAAGCCGAGCACGGACTTGTTCAAAGGCCAGCTCGAGATGGACGACGTCGGCTACCTGAAGGTCGAGAGCGGCTCGTCGCGCACCAACATCGTGGGCGTATTCGCCTGCGGCGACGCGATGGATCCGGTCTATCGTCAGGCCGTCACCGCTGCCGGCACTGGCTGCATGGCGGCGATCGACGCCGAACGCTGGCTCGCGGAGCACGGCGGCGAGTAGAACCGAGGCGCTGCGTGGCTCTCACGCAAGAACGACTCTTGCAGCTGATCGAACGGTCTCCCGACATCATTGTCGCGACCGATCGCAAAGGCACCGTCATTTATTACAACGACGGCGCGGCCAAGAGCCTCGGCTACAGCGGCGCTGAAGTGCTCGGGCGTCATGCCGCTGAGCTCTACCCCGGCATCGCCGAGGCGCGCCGCGTGATGCAGGCGATGAAGGACGGCGGCGGCGGCGTCGAGGCGTTCCAGACGCGCTTCCTCTCGAAGAGCGGCGAAGAGATTCCGGTGGCGATCACCGGCACGCTGTTGCGCGACGATGCCGGCGAGCCCGACGGCACGATCGGCTTCGCGAAAGATCTGCGCGAGATCCTGCGGAAGGACCAACTCGCGACGCTCGGCGCCGTTGCGATCGGCGTCTCCCACGAGATCAACAACCCGCTCGCGGTGATTCTCAACCAGGCCGAACTGCTCGAGCGCGACGTCGAGCGCCTGGCGGGCGACGCCGAGTGCCCGGTCGAGCTGGAGCGCCTCGACGCGATTCGCCGCGAGCTCGCGCGCATCGCCGAGATCGTCGAGCGCTTAGGCCAACTCGCGCGCGAGGAGAGCGTCGAGACCGTCACGTACATCGGCCCCGCGCGCATGATCGACCTGCGCGCGCGGCGCCAAGATGCGCGCACACGCGACGCGCGCCTGCGCGGCCTGCGCGTGCTCGTGGCCGACGACGATCTCGGCATCGCGCGCAGTCTGAAGGAAATCCTCGAGCGCGACGGTTGCGAAGTAGTCACGGCGAGCGACGGCCTCGAAGCCCTCGAGCAGCTCGGCGCCGCGCGCTTCGACGCCGTCGTCACCGACGTCGTGATGCCCAACATGGACGGCCACGAGCTGTTCCTGAAGATCCAGGAACTCTGGCCCGGTCTGCCCGTGCTGATGATGACCGCGTTCCACTACGACAAGGACCACATCATCAAGCGCAGCAAAGTCGCCGGGCTAGCGACGGTGCTCTTCAAGAAGCCGGTCGACCCTGAGAAGCTGCGCGAGAAGCTGCTCGAGGCGGTGGGGAAGAGGAGCTGAGGACGGGCGGTAGCGCGTGACTACTCGAGCAGCCACGAGTCGCTGGGGATCCGCTGACCTGCGTCGACAAGCCTCCGAGCAATGGCGAGCAGGTCGCGCTCACGAATGGATTGAATCGCGACTCGGCGTCTCTTCAGGCGTTCGACAAGCAAGCGCGCCCGCTCGTCGTTCAAATCGAGATCCCGGTGCAGTCGATTGGCGCCAGAAAGCGGAGTCGTGCCGCCCGATTCGATGATCGGGATACCTCCGAGGTCGGTCGGCTCGATCTCGATGAACCAGAAGTGCTGGCGGCGGAGGTTCGCGAGCAGTGCGATCGCCACCAACTCGAGTTCGTCCCGGGTCGCGACTTCGTAGACCGAGACCATCTGCCCAGACCGCCGCAGCTCGGCAATGGCGCCAGCGATCGCGTCTTCTCCGTCGTCGAGGAGTCGCGCCCATACGGATGCCTTGACGAAGCGGACATACACGCGGGCGGCTTCTCTCGCGGGACTCGGTGTTACTCGATCTCTTCAAGCGCGGCGGCTGCCTCGGCGCGAACGCTGTCATTGCTGTCCAGGCTCGCGCGCTCCCGCAGCACTTCTCGGAGACCGGACGAGAGACCCGCGAGCCCGATCGCCTCGACCGCCGCGATGCGGACGCCGACATCCAGATCGCGCGTCAGTGCGGCCAGCGCGGCGGCCACACGAGATCGCGCAGCTTCGTCCGCGGCATGAATCTCGGAGGCGTAGTACCCGAGCGCTCCCGTCAGCGACGCGCGCAGCACGCCTCTGGTCTCGCCCGCGCGCAGAATCTCCAATACCTCGTCGATTGTGTTCCACTTGATGAGCAATCCGATCAGCACATCAAACCGTTCCGGCGGCTGAGGTTCCCCCAGCTCCCGCAGCACGCTCGGTACCACGTCGACTGAAAGCGCCAGCACGCGATCGCGCGCGGCACGGGCTTCCTCCCAGGATGTGGTCGTGTCGAACGCCTGCAGGGCTTGCTTCAGTTTCAGTTCTCCGATCATGTCCGTGGGTGGCCGGGCGCGCCGGGCGAGCTGTCTCGTAAAGATCCTCGGGAAGTCGTTAGTGGCCCCCGGCTGAATGAGAATTGTGGCCTCACCCATTGAGCACCTCGCTTCTGATCCGCTCCGCATCGCGCTCGAATTCCGCCGCCCGCTCTAGGTGCTGCGCCAACTCCTTGGCACGCGCATCTCCTGTCGGCTCCCGCCCGTCTCGGTGGTAGTTGATCTCGAGCAGGGCGTCCGCCTCCGCCGTCGGCCAGAGCACCTTGACCGTTAGCTTTACGCCGTCGTCGCGCAGCGCGACTTGCGAGAACGAGAACTCGGCCGCAGAACCCCGCGTGAGCTGCTGTACGGATTCCGAGCCATCCGAGATGCGCCACGGTCCACAGTGTCGCCGGTCCGATCGGCCCGGATACGTGAAGTTCACACCAGCTGCTCGCAGGGGCGTGTGGCTGAGCGTGTTCAGGATCTGACTCGCCACCAAGCCGGCTCGCCCGATCGGCCCGTATACGACCAGACGTTCCGGCGTCGCGATCCAGTACAACGTCCCAGCTTTATGGAGCGCGGGCCCACCTCCCAACGGCGAAAAGACTTCAATCTCTTCCCGCACTTCGTGCACCCACCGCTTCACCCACGTCGGCTCCAGAATTGCCGGATTGAACGCGCCAACGATGGTCACGTTCTGCGGGGGGAGTTCGATCTCGCTCGGCTGGCTCATGTGTGGCCCATCTTATCGGACAACCTTGCCGGCCCGTCCAGCGGATAGGGCTCGGTCGGCCGAGGAAGCCGTGAGCTCTCCGGGCCGCGGGGCTGCACCTATATGAGTTGCGGCGCGCGCGCGGTGGCGACGGAAGGGCCGACTACCAGGCGGCCGGGGATGGGTCGGACCGGGAGCTTGCCAAGAGGATCTGCGCGCACGCCGCCAGGAAGCGCGCACCCGCGACGCGCGCTGCGCGGCCTGCGCGTGCTGGTAGCCGACGACGACCTCGGCATCGCGCGCAGCCTGAAAGAGATACTCGAGCGCGACGGCTGCGAAGTGATTACGGCGAGCGACGGCCTCGAAGCCCTCGAGCAGCTCGGCGCCGCGCGCTTCGACGCCGTCGTCACCGACGTCGTGATGCCCAACATGGACGGCCACGCGCTGTTCCTGAAGATCCAGGAACTCTGGCCCGGTCTGCCCGTGCTGATGATGACCGCGTTTCACTACGACAAGGACCACATCATCAAGCGCAGCAAAGT
>JANNDT010000358.1:0-11522 GCA_031387905.1 Deltaproteobacteria bacterium | reverse complement strand
GCGTTGGCCGGCTTGCTAGAGCTTCCGGCGCTTTGAGTTGGGCATGCTCGGCGGCTCCAAGAATCGACACCTGCTAGTGGAGCACGCCCTTCTTGGCGGTCGCGGCTTGCGGCTGCGCGGCGGGAGCTGCCGCCGTAGGCGCGGCGCCAGGCGCTGCCGCCGCGGCGGGCGCTTCCTTGCGCGTAATCAGGCGCCCGAGCTCGCTCTGCGCCTTCTTGATGTCCGCCTCGTACTTGAGGATCACGTTGAGCGTGTCGCGCACGAGGGCCTCGTCGAGCTGCCCGGCATTCAGCGCGAGCAGCGCGCGCGCCCAGTCGAGCGTCTCGGAGATCGAAGGCGTCTTCTTCAGGTCGAGCTTGCGCAGGCGCTGCATCACGCCGACGAGTTCCTCGGCCAGCCGCACGTCGATGCCCGGCACCTTCGCCGCGAGAATGCGCATCTCGAGCGCCTCGTCCGGGAAATCGATGTAGAGGTGCAAGCAGCGGCGCTTGAGCGCGTCGCTCATCTCGCGCGCGTCATTCGAAGTCAAGAACACGATCGGGATGTGGCGCGCCTCGAGCGTGCCGATTTCCGGCACCGTAACCTGAAAATCCGAGAGCACCTCGAGCAGGAACGCTTCGAACTCCGGATCGGACTTGTCGACTTCGTCGATCAGCAGCAGCGTCGGGTCTTCGGCCTGGATCGCGCGCAGCAGCGGGCGCTGCACGATGAAGCGCTCGGAGAAGAACACGTTGTCTTGCTTGCCCACGCGGTCCGCGGCCTCGCGCAGCGTGGTCGCGCCGGCCATCGCCTCCGCGAACTTCTCCTTGAGGATCTGCGTGTAGAGCAACTGCTTCGAGTACTCCCACTCGTACAGCGCCTTCGCCTCGTCGAGGCCTTCATAACACTGGAGGCGGATCATCGGGCGGCCGGTGACCTTCGAGACCACCTTCGCGAGTTCCGTCTTGCCCACACCGGCGGGCCCTTCCACGAGCACGGGCTTACCGAGCTTGGCGGCGAGGAACACCACGGTCGCGACGTTCTTGCCGCAGATGTAGCCCTCCGCGTTCAGGCGCGTGATGACATCTTCGACGGACGTGAACATGAAAGCTCCTTGCTGGCAGTTTCGAGCGTCAGCTCATTAGGTGCAGGACATGCCCCAGTTTCTCCTTCTTGGTGCGGAGATACTGGAGGTTTTTCTCGTTCGGCGTGATCTCGAGCGGAACACGCTCGATGATCGAGAGCCCGTAGCCCTCGATGCCAGCGCGCTTGCCCGGGTTGTTCGTGATGATGCGCATCTTGCGCACGCCGAGGTCGTGCAGGATCTGCGCGCCGACGCCGTAATCCCGCAGATCGGCGGCGAAACCGAGGCGCTCGTTCGCCTGCACGGTGTCGAGCCCCTCGCGATCTTGCAGGCCGTACGCCTTGATCTTGTTCTTGAGTCCGATCCCCCGCCCCTCTTGGCGCATGTACAGAATCACGCCCTTGCCTTCCGCCTCGATCAGCTTCATCGCGGCTTCGAGTTGCTCGCCGCAGTCACAGCGCAGCGAGCCGAACGAATCGCCCGTGAGGCACTCGCTGTGCACACGCACCAGCACTTCGTCCTCGGGGCCGATGCTGCCCTTCACCATTGCGACGTGATCGACGTGGTCGATCTCGTTCTCGTAGACGATCGCGCGGAACTCGCCGCCCGCTCGGGTTGGCAGCGTGCACTCGCCAGCCGGCCGCACCAGCTTCTCGTTGCGCAGCCGGTACTCGATCAAGTCCGCGATCGTGGCGATCTCGAGGCCGTGTTTGCGCGCAAACTTCACCAAGTCGGGCATGCGCGCCATCGTGCCGTCGTCGTTCATGATCTCGCAGATCACGCCGGAAGGTTTTCGCCCGGCGAGCCGCGCGAGATCGACCGCCCCCTCGGTCTGGCCGGCGCGGCGCAGCACGCCGCCGGCGCGCGCGCGTAGCGGGAACACGTGGCCCGGGCGCACGATGTCTTGCGGTCGCGCGTCGTCGCGGATTGCGGTGAGGATCGTGCGCGCGCGGTCGTGGGCGGAGATGCCCGTCGTCACGCCTTCGCGCGCTTCGATCGAGATCGTGAACGCGGTGCCGAAACCCGACGAGTTCTCGTTCTCGGGCACCATCATGTTGAGGCGCAGCTTGTCGAGCTGCTCGCCGGTCATCGGTAGGCAGATGAGCCCGCGGCCGTGCATCGCCATGAAGTTGATGGCTTCGGGCGTGACCGCGTCGGCGGCCATCGTCAGGTCGCCCTCGTTCTCGCGATCCTCGTCATCGACGAGGATCACCATGCGGCCCGCGCGAATGTCTTCGATCGCCTGCGGGATCGAGACGACGACGTCGCTCCAATCGGCGGGGCGAGAGTTCGCGGCAGCAGTCTTCGAGAGGGGGTCGGTCATGCGCCTTCGTGCTCGCCGCTGGCGCGTACGGACCGGCAACTGATGCGCAGGTTCCGTCGAGCCGCTGGCTCAAAAAACCGCAACAAGTGCGGCCCGAACTGAGACGAAGGCCACGCTAGCGCCGTGGGGTGGGCGCCGCTACGCCCCGAAACTCTTCAGCACACCCTTCAGGAAGTCGGCTTCGGAGACGCCAAACTTGTCCTGGAATTGATGCTTTTGGTTGAGCGAGCGGTAGCTGAGGCGGAGCAGTTCGCGGAAGGTCTCGATCACACCTTCGCCGCGCGTTGCGACGGCGGGATACGTCGGAATGTCGCCCCACGCAGTCTTGATCTCGTCGAGTGGCTTCACATCGGGCAGATCGCGTTTGTTGAACTGCACCACTTTGGGCATGCCGGGGAAGTCGAGCCCGTTCGACTTCAGGTTCGCTTCCATGTCGCGCCACGAATAGGCGTTGGCGCCGGCAGAAGCGCGCTGAGAATCGGCGACGAACACGACGCCGTCGGCGCCAGCGAGCACCACCTTGCGTGTGGACTTGTGCATCACCTGCCCGGGCACGGTGAAAAGCTTGAGCTTCACTGCGAAGCCGTTGGCGGTGCCGAACTGCACGGGCAGGAAGTCGAAGTACAGCGTGCGGTCATCGGCGGTGTCGAGCGTGACCATCTTGCCGCGCGTGCTCGGGTCGAGCAGTTCGTGCAGCTTCTGCAGGTTCGTCGTCTTGCCTGAGAGCGCCGGTCCGTAGTAGACGAACTTCAGGACGATCTCTCGCGCCGCCATGTTGATCTGAACCATTTGTCGTCCCGACTCGTGGCTTTCAGGCTTTGCCCGGCAACGCATCGCTGCGCTCCGAGCGCGCAGTGGCCGCTCGTGCCCTGGCGCACAACTCATCGGCAGAGGCGTGGCCGACGTTGAGGGGGATTCAGGGCGAGCGGAGCCTGTCTCAGCGGTTGCCCAGGAATGCCGCCAGGATTGCGCGAGCGCCGGCGGCGGGCGTGACGCGCTGCGCCTCGACATCGGCCTCGAGCGACGGGAGCGCAGCCGCCACGCTGGGGTTTTCGTGGAGTGCCCCTCGGAGGCCCTCTTCGACCAGGCTCCACATCCATTCGCGGGCTTGGCGGCGCCGCCGGCTCTCGAGCGCCCCGCTCTTCGTGAGCGCCTCGCGCTGTGCCAAGGCGATGCGCCACAGCTCGGCGACGCCCTCGCCGGTTTGGGCGCTGGCTGCCATCGCGACGGGCTTCCAGCCGCTGGCAGGCGGGCGAAACAGCGCGAGCGCTTGCTCGTACTCGTGCCTCGCACGCAGCGCGGCCGCGCGCAGCTCGCCGTCTGCCTTGTTCACGACCAGCACGTCCGCGAGTTCGAGCACCCCGCGCTTGATGCCCTGCAGCCCGTCGCCGGCGGCTGGTTGCAGCAACACCGCGAAGAAGTCGACCATCGAGCGCACCGCGACTTCGCTCTGCCCGATGCCGACGGTCTCGATCACCACCACGTCGAAGCCCGCCGCCTCGCACAGCAGCATCACCTCGCGCGTGCGATGCGCGACGCCGCCGAGCGCGCCGCCGCTTGGCGAGGGGCGGATGAACGCGCGCTCGGAAAGCGCCAGTTGCTCCATGCGCGTCTTGTCGCCGAGGATGCTGCCGCCCGTGACCGGGCTCGAGGGATCGATCGCCAGCACCGCGACGCGCTTGCCATCCGCGACCAGGTGCAGCCCGAGAGCTTCGATGAACGTGCTCTTGCCCACGCCGGGGGGGCCTGTGATGCCGACGCGCAGCGCGCCGCCGGCGTGGCCGACCAACGCGCCGAGGATCGCCTGCCCCAATGCCTGGCGATCGGCGCGCGTGCTCTCGATCAGCGTGATCGCGCGCGCAATTGCGCGACGATCACCCGCGCGGATCGCCGCGCAATAATCGCTCGCGCTCTCGAGACGCGTCGCCGGCGCCTCGCGCGCCGTCACGCAGCGTGCCGCGAGCGGATCGCCTGCAGCACTTCGCGCGCGGCTCTCGGCACCGCGGTGCCGGGGCCGAAGATCGCGGCGGCTCCTTGCTCGCGTAGGAAGGCGTAGTCCTGCGGCGGAATGATCCCGCCGACGATCACGACCACTTCCGTCGCACCTCGCTTCCGGAGCGCCGCGACGAGTTCGGGCACGAGCGTCTTGTGCCCGCCGGCTTGGCTCGAGACGCCGATCGCGTGCACGTCCGCGTCGATCGCCTGCTGCGCGGCCTCATCTGGCGTCTGGAACAGCGGGCCGACATCGACATCGAAGCCCATGTCGGCGAAGGCGGTCGCGATCACCTTGATGCCGCGGTCATGGCCGTCTTGCCCGAGCTTCACGACGAGCATGCGCGGGCGGCGGCCTTCGGCCTTCGCAAAGGCTTCGACCTCGCTGCGCGCCGACTCGAACTCACCATCGCCGCGGTACATGCCCGCGTACACGCCGGAGACTGAGCGGATCTCGGCGCGATGGCGGCCGTACACGGTCTCGAGCGCAGCGGAGATCTCGCCCACCGTGGCGCGCGCGCGCGCGGCCTCGATGCCGGCCTCGAGCAGGTTGCCCTTTTCGCTGCGGGCGAGTTCGGTGAGCTTCGCGAGCGCCGCCTCCACGCGTTTCGTGTCGCGCTTTGCCTTGATCGCGGCGAGCCGCTTGATCTGCGATTCGCGGACCGCGCTGTTGTCGATGTCGCGCACCTCGATCGGCGTCTCCGTCGCGAGCCGATACTTGTTGACGCCGACGATCACGTCCTCGCCGCTGTCGACGCGCGCCTGCCGCCGCGTCGCCGCTTCCTCGATCTTCAGCTTGGGCACGCCGGCGACGATCGCCTTGGTCATGCCGCCCATCGCCTCGAGCTCGTCGATCAGCGCGTTCGCGGCCTGATAAACGCTCTCCGTGAGCGACTCCATGAAGTACGAGCCGCCCCACGGATCGATGACGGACGCGACGCCCGCTTCCTCCTGGAGGATCAGCTGCGTGTTCCGCGCGATGCGCGCCGCCGTGTCCGTGGGCAAGCTCACCGCCTCGTCGTAGCCGTTCGTGTGCAACGACTGCGTGCCGCCGAACACCGCCGCCATCGCCTCGATCGTGGTGCGGACGATGTTGTTCATCGGATCCTGCTCGGTGAGGCTCGCACCCGAGGTTTGGGAGTGCGTACGAAGCATTAGGGAGTCGAGCTTTTGGGGCGCGAACTCCTGCTGCATGCGCTCGGCCCAGATGCGTCGCGCGGCGCGCAGCTTCGCGATCTCGAGGTAGAAGTTCATGCCGATGCACCAGAAGAACGAGAGGCGCCCGGCGAACGCGTCGATGTCTAGGCCCTTCGAGAGCGCCGCGCGCACGTAGTCGAGCCCGTCGGCGATCGTGAAGGCGAGCTCTTGCACCGTCGTCGCGCCGGCTTCCTGCATGTGGTAGCCGCTGATCGAGATCGAGTTGAACTTCGGCATGTGCTTGGCCGTGTGCTCGATGATGTCGGCCACGATCCGCATGCTCGGTTCAGGCGGATAGATGTAGGTGTTACGGACCATGAACTCTTTGAGGATGTCGTTCTGGATCGTCCCGGCGAGCTGCGCCTGCGCGACGCCCTGCTCTTCGCCGGCCACGATGAAGCACGCGAGCACCGGCAACACGGCGCCGTTCATCGTCATCGAAACGCTCACTCGGTCGAGCGGAATCCCGTCGAACAGCAGCTTCATGTCCTCGACCGAGTCGATCGCGACACCCGCTTTGCCGACGTCGCCCGTGACGCGCGGGTGATCCGAGTCGTAGCCGCGGTGCGTCGCGAGATCGAAGGCGACCGAGAGGCCTTGTTGGCCCCCGGCGAGATTCGCCTTGTAGAACGCGTTCGACTCTTCGGCCGTTGAGAAGCCTGCGTATTGGCGAATCGTCCAGGGGCGGTTCGCGTACATCGTCGCGCGCGGGCCGCGCAGGAACGGGAACATGCCGGGCAGCGTGTCAGTGAGCGCGAGTCTCTCGAGATCCAGCGCTGTGTAGAGCGCCTTCACGGCCAGGCCGTCCGCGCTCGTCTGCGTCAGCGTGTCCGGGTTCGCGCCGCACAGCTCCTTCGCCGCGAGCGCCCGCCACTTCTCGAGTTCCGCCATCGCTCTCTCCTTGCCGGCCGCGCGTTCGCGCCCGTAATTACATCGAGCGGCGATACGAGCCGCCCACGTCGAACAGCGCATGCGTGATCTGCCCGAGGCTCGCGCTCTTCACCGTCTCCATCAGCTCCGCGAACACATTGCCGCCGCTGCGCGCGACGCTGCGTAGCCGCAAGAGCGCTCGCGCCGCTTCGTCCGCGTGCCGCGCCTGGAAGGCGCGCAAGGCCGCGAGTTGGCGCTGCTTCTCGTCGTCGGTCGCGCGCTGTAGCGCGAGCGGTCGCTGCGACTTCTCGGGGTGCGGATTCTCGAACGTGTTGACGCCGATGATCGGCAGCTCGCCCGAGTGTTTCTTCGCCTCGTAGAAGAGGCTCTCGTCCTGAATCTTGCCGCGCTGATAGTGCGTCTCCATCGCGCCGAGCACGCCGCCGCGCTGCGCGAGCCGCTCGAACTCCTGCAGCACGGCTTCTTCGACCGTGTCCGTCAGCCACTCGATTGCGTAGCTGCCCTGCAGCGCGTTCTCGGTGCGCGTAATGCCGAGCTCGCGGTTGATCACGAGCTGGATCGCGAGCGCACGGCGCACGGATTCCTCGGTCGGCGTAGTGACCGCCTCGTCATAAGCGTTCGTGTGCAGCGAGTTGCAGTGGTCTTGAATTGCCGTCAGCGCCTGCAGCGTGGTGCGAATGTCGTTGAACGCCATCTCCTGCGCGTGAAGCGATCGGCCCGAGGTCTGGATGTGGTATTTCAGCTTCTGGCTGCGATCGGAAGCGCCGTACAGATCGCGCATCGCGATCGCCCAGATGCGGCGCGCCACGCGCCCAATCACGTTGTACTCGGCGTCGAGGCCGTTGCTGAAGAAGAACGAGAAGTTCGGCGCGAAATCGTCGATGCTCATGCCGCGCGCGCGGTAGGCCTCCACGTAGGTGAAGCCATTCGCGAGCGTGAAGGCGAGCTGCGAGATCGGGTTCGCCCCCGCCTCGGCGATGTGGTAGCCGGAGATCGAGACCGAGTAGAAGTTTCGGATCTTGTTATCGACGAAGTACTCCTGGATGTCGCCCATCACCTTCAGCGAGAAGTCCGTCGAGAAGATGCAGGTGTTCTGGGCTTGGTCTTCCTTGAGAATGTCCGCCTGCACGGTGCCGCGAACTCGCGAGAGCACGTCCGCCTTGATGCGCGCGTAGGTCGCGGCGTCGATGGCCTCGTCGCCGCGGATGCCGAGCAGCCCAATGCCGAGGCCGTTGTGCGAGGCGGGCACGTCGCCCTGATAAACCGGCAGCCCACGCGCTGCGAAGCGCGTGCGCACGGCCTCGAGTTGGCCGCTCTCGCGCAGCTGGCGCTCGACTTGTTGATCGATCGCGGCGTTCAGGAAGAACGCGAGGATCGTCGGGGCGGGGCCGTTGATCGTCATCGAGACGGAGGTCGCCGCGTCGCACAGATCGAAGCCCGAGTAAAGCTTCTTGGCGTCGTCCACGGTGCAGACTGAGACGCCGGAGGTGCCGACCTTGCCGTAGACGTCCGGGCGCTCGTCGGGATCGCGGCCGTAAAGCGTCACGCTGTCGAACGCCGTCGAGAGCCGGTTCGCGGGCTGCGATGCGGCGAGCACGTGGAAGCGGCGATTCGTGCGCTCGGGCTCGCCCTCGCCGGCAAACATACGCGCCGGTTCTTCCTCGGGGCGTTTGAACGGGAATACGCCGGCTGTGAACGGAAACTCGCCCGGCAGGTTTTCTTGGCGCAGGAAGCGGGTGAGCACGCCCGCTTCGCTGCCCTGCGGCACCGCGACGCGCGGCAGTCGCGTGCCGCTGAGCGTGCCAACCGTGTTCTCCACTTCGATCGCGCGGCCGCGCACCTCGTAGCTCTGGCGCTCCGCCTCGTAGCGCGCGCGTGTGTTAGGCCACGCCGCGAGCGCATCGCGCAGGGCTGGTTCGAGGGTGGCCTCGCGCTGCGCCGCCCGCGTTGCGAGCGCGTCGCGCAGCGCGATCGGCGCTTCGGCGAGTTCGCGCGCGGAATCCCTGAGCGCTTGCGCGGCGTGCGCGGCCTCGACGAACTCCGCGGTGCGCTTGCGATAGCCGCGAACCGCCTGCGCGATCTCGTCGAGATATCGCTCGCGGCCCGCAGGCACGAGCGGAGGCGGCGACACGATCGGTTGGTGCGACGCGGAAGCGCGCGCCGGGAACGCACCGCCGAGCGCCTCCGCTCTCGCGCGCAGCGCGGCGAAAAACTTCTCGACGCCCGGGTCGTCCCACTGGCTCGCGACGGTCGCGTACACCGGCAGCTGATCATCCGCGCTCGGCGCGCCGGGATGATTCCGCCGCCACTGCTTGCGCACATCGCGCAGCGCGTCGGCCGCGCCGCGGCGATCCGACTTGTTGAGGACCACGAAATCCGCGAGCTCGAGCATGTCGATCTTCTCGAGCTGCGATGGCGCGCCGTATTCGGGCGTCATCACGTAGACCGCGGCGTCGGCGAGATCGACGACCTCGCTGTCGCTCTGCCCGATGCCGGCGGTTTCGACGAGCACCAGATCGAGGCCCGCGCCGCGCAGCACCAGCGCCGCGTCCTGCACCGCCTGCGAGAGCGCGAGGTGCGCTTGACGCGTGGCGAGCGAGCGCACGAACACGCCCTCGCCGTGCACCGAGTTCATGCGGATGCGGTCGCCGAGCAGCGCGCCACCGGAGCGCCGCCGCGTCGGGTCGACCAATAACAAGCCAATGCGGAGTTCGGGGTAGTCGAGCCGGAAGCGGCGCACGAGTTCGTCCACCACACTCGACTTGCCCGCACCGCCTGGGCCCGTGAAGCCGAGGATCGGCGCGCGTTTCAGCGCGGCCTGCGCACGCAGCCCGGCGCGCAGTTTCTCCGCCGGCGCGAGCGCGTCTGCGGCGGATTCCTCGAACCAGGTGATGGCGCGCGCGATCGCGCTGAAGTCGCCGCCCGCGAGCGCGCTCGCTTCCACGAAGCGCGGCGGCAGCGCGTTCGCGCGGCATTCGTCCAGCATCTTGCCGATCATGCCGTCGAGCCCGAGCGCGCGGCCGTCCTCGGGGCTGAAGATGCGCGCGACGCCGTGAGCGTGAAGCTCGGCGATCTCCGCGGGCACGATCGTGCCTCCGCCGCCGCCATACACGCGCACGTGTCCCGCGCCGAGCGCGCGCAGCCGATCGACCAGGTATTTGAAGAACTCGACGTGCCCGCCCTGATAAGACGAGATCGCGATCGCCTGCGCGTCTTCTTGAATCGCCGCCTCGACGATCTCGTTCACCGAGCGGTCGTGGCCGAGGTGGATCACCTCCGCGCCCTGCGCCTGTAACAAGCGGCGCATGATGTTGATGGCCGCGTCGTGGCCGTCGAACAGCGAGGCCGCCGTGACGACGCGGATGCGCTGCGGCGCGCGGTGCAGCGGTGTGACTTGGGCGGCGGCGGTCATGCGTTCTCCTTCGCGCGAGCGTTTTGGGCGACGACGTAGGCCTCCACTCGCTCCGCGACGTGGTCTCGATACTTGCTGATTTCGTCGCGCAGCGCGCCGAGTTCGGCGATGCGCTGGTCGAGGTCGCTGAGGCGCGTGCCGAGCAGCCCGTCGAGCCGCGCGAGCATGGCGCGCGTGGTGCCTTGAATCGCGTACACCGCATTCAGGTCGCGCACTTCGCCGAGCGAGAGGCCGAGCGCTTTCAGGCGCGTGATGAAGCGCAGGCGCTGGAGTTCGTCCTCGCCGTAGACCCGGCGCGCACCGGCCTTGCGCCGCACGCCGGGCAGCAACCCGAGTTCCTCGTAGTACCGAACCGTGCGCGGCGAAAGATCGAGCTGCCCGCAGACAGCGGCGATCGAGAGCTCGAGCGGATCGCTGGGCATTGCCACGCTTACCTCGGCCAGTTGACGTGAACTGGCAAACCTTATCGGCGCGGGATCCTCTGGGCCACACAAGATGGGGCGGCCCCGCGGGACTCAGGCTCGGGAGCGTGCCCCAACGACCGCTCGGTAGACGCGGCCTGGCAGCGGCCGACGCAGCACTTCGCGCTCGACCCAAGCCGTCGCGTCCACGAGCGCGTCCAGATCGACGCCGGTCGAGACGCCCGAGCGCTCGAACAGATCGACCACGTCCTCGGTCGCGACGTTGCCGGAAGCGCCGGGTGCATACGGGCAGCCGCCGAGCCCGCCGAGCGACGAGTCGAAGGCGCGCACGCCCTCCTCGAAACCCGCCTCGACGTTCGCGAGCGCGCGGCCGTAGGTGTCGTGCAGGTGCAGCGAGACGCGCTCGAGCGCGACTTCGCCCGCGAGCGCGCGCACCAAACCGCGCACCTGGCGCGGCGTGCCTACGCCGATCGTGTCACCCAGCGAGACCTCGTCCGCGCCCAGCGCGAGCAGTTGGCGAATCACGCGCATCACCTGCGCGACGGGCACGTCGCCTTCGAACGGGCAGCCGCACACGGTCGAGAGATAACAGCGCAGCCCTTTACCGTCCGCCTTCACGCGCTCGGCGACCGGCCGGAAGCGTTCGAGGTGTTCGGCGATCGGGCGATTCACGTTCTTCTTGTTGTGGCTTTCGCTGGCCGACGCGAAGAACGCGACCACATCGAAGCGCGACTTCGTGAAGCGCTCGTAGCCCGCCAGGTTGGGCACGAGCGCCGAGTACGCGACGCCGGGCCGCCGCTCGAGCTTCGCGGCGACTTCATCGGCGTCCGCGAGCTGCGGAATCCACTGCGGCGAGACGAAGCTGGTCGCCTCGATCGAGCGCAACCCGGAGTCCGCCAGCCGCCGAAGCAGTTCGAGCTTCGTAGCGGTAGGGACGACTTCGGCCTCGTTCTGCAGGCCATCGCGCGCGCCGACTTCGTGGATTCGGACGCTCTCCACCACCGCTCCCTCGCGCGCTCGGATCAAACCCCGAGAATGAAGCTGCAGCTCGTCGTGCCGCTGCCGCCAATGTTGAGTGTCTGGAAGTTCTTCGCGCCTTCCACCTGATAAGCCCCCGCCTGGCCGGTCACTTGCAGCGCCGCGTCGAGCACTTGGCGCACGCCGGTAGCGCCGACCGGGTGGCCGGCGCCGATCAAGCCGCCGCTCGGGTTGATCGGGTGC
>JANNDT010000351.1:0-5791 GCA_031387905.1 Deltaproteobacteria bacterium | reverse complement strand
TGCGCGCGGTGCGCTCGATCGCGTCGCCCGCTTCGATGAGCACTACCGTCGCGTTCCAGCTGCCTTCGAGCAGCGCCGTGCGCGTGCCGTCGCGGATCGTCGCGGGCATCGCGCCGGCGCGCGAAGTGACCGTGCGCGCGGAGAGGTCGACGATCACTTGTTGGGCCGGGTCGAGCTCCACGCCGTCCATGAGCGTGGCGAGGTCGCGCTCGCCGAGCGTTACGCAGGGCAGGCCGAGCGCGGTGCAGTTGCCGGCGAAGATCTCGCCGAACGACGCGCCGATGAAGGCGTTGAAGCCGAAGCGCATCAGCGCCTGCGGCGCGTGTTCGCGCGAGGAGCCGCAGCCGAAGTTGCGGCCGACGATCAGGATGCCCGCGCCGGCGAAGCGCTTGTCGTCGAGCGCGTGGTTGCCCTTGGCCTGCTTGCGGTCGTCCTCGAACGAGTACTGACCGATGCCGTCGAACGTGACGCAGCGCAGATAGCGCGCCGGGATGATGCGGTCGGTGTCGATGTCGTCGCCGCGCAGGACGCAGCCGGTGCCTTGTACGCGCAGAACGATCGCAGCCATTAGAGTACCTCCCGCACGTCGACCACTTTTCCCGCCAGCGCCGCGGCCACGACCATTGCGGGCGACATCAACAACGTGCGTCCGGTCGGTGAACCCTGGCGGCCTTTGAAATTGCGGTTGCTGGAGGACGCGCACATCTCGCGGCCTTGCAGCTTGTCCGGGTTCATCGCGAGGCACATCGAGCAGCCGGCCTCGCGCCACTGGAAGCCGGCGCTGCGGAAGATCTCGTGCAGGCCTTCGGCCTCGGCCTGCTTCGCGACTTGTTGGGAACCCGGTACGATCAGCGCGCGCACGCCGGGGGCGACTCTGCCGCGGCGCGCGACACGCGCGGCTTCGCGCAGGTCGCTGATGCGCCCGTTCGTGCAAGAGCCCACGAACGCGACGTCGATCTTGGTGCCGGCAATGCGCTGGCCCGGCGCGAAGCCCATGAACTCGCACGCCTCGGCAAAGCTCGCGCGATCGGCGTCGGGCACCTGAGAGATGTGCGGCAGCGCCTCGTCGACGCCTAACGCCTGGCCGGGGTTGATGCCCCAAGTCACCGTGGGCGAGATCTCGGAGCCCGCGAGCTCGACACGGTCGTCATACGGCGCGCCCGGATCGCTCGCCATGTTGCGCCAGAACGCGGCGGCGCGGTCGAACGCGGCCCCCTTCGGCGCGAACTCGCGCCCACGCAGGTAGTCGATGGCGATCTCGTCGGGGTTCACGTAGCCGACGCGCGCGCCGCCCTCGATCGACATGTTGCAGACTGTTAGGCGCTCTTCCATCGACATTGCGTCGATCACCGCGCCGCCGTACTCGTAGGCGAAGCCGACGCCGCCGTTCACGCCAAGGCGTCGAATGATGTGGAGGATCACGTCCTTCGCGTAGACCCCACCCGCGAGCTTGCCGGTGACCTCGATGCGGCGAACTCTGGGGCGGTTCATCGCGAGGCACTGCGTCGCGAGGACGTCGCGCACCTGAGAAGTGCCGATGCCGAACGCGATCGCGCCGAACGCGCCGTGGGTCGAGGTGTGCGAATCGCCGCACGCCACCGTCATGCCCGGCTGCGTGAGCCCGAGCTCGGGGCCGATTACGTGGACGACGCCCTGCTTGCCGGAAGGCACGTCGAACAGCTTGATGCCGAAGTCCGCGCAGTTGCGCTCGAGGTGCTGGAGCATCTCCTCGGCGAGCGAATCCGCGAGCGGCCGGCGCTGCGAATCGGTCGGGATGATGTGGTCGACCGTCGCGAACGTCTGCTGCGGGAAGCGCACGCGCAGGCCCAGCTCGCGAATCTGCGCGAACGCCTGCGGGCTCGTGACTTCGTGAATCAGGTGCAGCCCGATGAACAGCTGCGTCTGCCCATCGGGCAGTTCGCGAACCGTGTGGGCATCCCAGACTTTGGAGAAGAGCGACTTCGGGGGCATAGGAGGCGGGATTTAGCAGCGACGAACAGCGGGTGCGATGCGAGGTTGAGGGACGAGTCAACGCGCGCCGAATCGCGCCAGCGAAAGAGCGGGGTCAGACCCCGCACTTTCGCTGGATGACGCTGCGCGACGTCAGCGGGGGGCCGACACCGGACGCGACCGAACGCCGTCCGGGGCTGAGGGAACTTTCCGCGTAACCGCTCGCGCCGCCCATGCCGCGTCGCGTCGCGCAGCGAAAGAACGGGGTCAGACCCCGTTCTTTCGCTGCGGCTTGCGCCGATCCCCTACGCTGCGCGCCCCATGGACCTCCTCTACACCGCTCACGTACCGCCCGGCGATGGCCCTCACCCCACCATTCTTCTGCTGCACGGTTGGGGCGCGAACGCACACGATCTGCTCGGCCTCGCGCCGTTCCTGCACGGCGGCGAGGCGCTCGTGCTCTCGCCGGAGGGCCCGGTCGCGTTCGAGGTCGGGCAAGGCAGGGTCGGCTTCGGCTGGTGGCCGATCACGCAGTCGCGCGAGATCGACCCGCAGGCTTTCGACGCCGCACGCCAGCTCGTGCGCGAGTTCCTCGACGAAGCCTGCCGGCGCTACCCGGTCGACCGCCGCAAGATCGTCGTGATCGGCTTCTCGCAGGGCGGCGTGGTGGCCTACGACCTCGTGCTCGGCGATCCGGGCCGCTTCGCCGGTCTCGTCGCGCTCTCGAGTTGGCTGCCCGAGCAACTCGACTCCGCGATTCCCGCACAGGACGAGCACAAGAACTTCCCCGCGCTCGTGATTCACGGAACCAAGGATCCGATGATCCCCGTCGAGCGCGCGCAGGAATCGCGCCGCCGCCTAATCGCTCGCGGCGTGAACGTGCACTACCGCGAGTTCGAGATGCAGCACGAGGTGAGCCCCGACGCGCTGCGCGAATTGGTGGTGTGGCTCGAGGACCGCGTGTTTCAGCTGATCAAGCTGGCGTGAGGCGGGCGGCTGCATCTTTGCGCTCGAGGAGACTTCCGTGCTCACGCTCTACCACGCGCCGAACACCTGCGCTTTGGCATCGCTGATCGCGCTCGAAGAGGCGGGCGCGCCGTATCGCACGGAACTCGTCGACTTCAAGCAGAACGCTCAGCGCTCGCCGGAATATCTCGCGGTGAATCCGAAAGGCCGTGTCCCCACGCTCGTATGCGAGGAGGGCGCGCTCACCGAGACGCCGGCGATCCTGGCTTTCATCGCGCAGCGTTTTCCGGCCGCGCAACTCGCGCCCCTCGATTCGCCGTTCGCTTTCGCGCGCGCGCAGGCCTTCAACAGCTACCTGTGCTCCAGCGTGCACGTCGCTCACGCGCATCGCATGCGCGGCCATCGCTGGGTCGATGATCCGGCCGCAATCGTCGCGATGCAGCGTAAGGTTCCGCAATCCGTCGGCGACGCGTTTGCGCTGATCGAGATTGGCATGCTCGCCGGGCCGTGGGTACTCGAAGGCGGTTACTCGATCTGCGACGGCTACCTGTTCACGCTGGCGCAGTGGCTCGAGGCGGACGGCGTCGATATCGCCCGCGTGCCGCGCGTCCTCGAGCACCGGCGCCGCGTCGCCGACCGTCCCGCGGTGCCGCGCGCGCTCGCAGTCGAGCGCGGCGTTGCCTAGGCCCGCCCGCGCTTCCTCGCCTCTGCGCGCATCCGCTGCATCGCATTCGTCTCGCTGTCGCGGTAGCGCTCTTCGCGCCACGGGTCGCCGCGCATGTGGTAGCCGGCGCGTTCCCAGAACCCCGGCACGTCGATGTCGGTGAACTCGAAGCCGCGCACCCACTTGGCGCTCTTCCAGAAGTAGAGCCTCGGCACCACCAGCCGCACCGGCCCGCCGTGCTCGTCGCTGAGCGGCTTACCGCTCTCGTGGGTCGCCAGCAGCACATCGTCGGTCATCAGGTCCGCGAGCGGCAGATTGGTGGTGTAGCCGGCGTCGGCGTGAACGAGCACGTACTGCGCTTCGGGCGCGAGCCTCGAGCCGGCGAGCAGGTCGCGCACGCGCACGCCGCGAAAGCTCGAGTCGAGGCGCGACCAAGTCGTCACGCAGTGGATGTCGCTCGTCACTTCGACCTGCGGCAGCGCGCGCAGGTCCTCGCGCGTCCAGCGCCGCTCCTCGCTGATTAGGCCGAAGCAGCGGAAATCCCACTTGCCGGGCGCGTAGCGCGGCACTTCGCCGTAGTGGAGCACGGGCCACTTCTTGGTTTCGGTTTGGCCGGGCGGGATGCGGTGGATGCGGTCGCTCGGGTCGGTCATCTCTCGTCCTGCGGTGCGTGTGGCTACTGCAGCGCCTCGGCGAGTGCGAGCTCGGCGATTTGCTCGTCGTCGTAGCCGAGCAGTTCGCGCAGCACTTGCTCGTTGTCGGCCCCAAGGGCGGGCGCGCGAGTGAAAACACGAGCGGGCGTGCGCGAGAGGCGGAGGCGCGAAGACTCGATCGCGCTGGCGCCAGCGGTCGGGTGCGTGACGGGCAGGATGTGTCCGCGCGCGATCAGCTGCGGGTCGGCCGCGAGGTCCGCGCTCGATTGCAGCGCGTGCGCAGGAACGCCCGCGGCTTGCAGCTTCTCCGCGAGTTCGCCCGCCTCGCAGCGCGCGGTTGCCGCAGAAACCGTGGACTCATTCGGCGCGCTGGCGTCGCAGCCGAGCGCGCTTGCCACGGCGCGCCACTCCGCGTCCGTGCGCGCTGCGATCGCGATCCAGCGCTCCGTGCCAGCGCACGGGAAGACGCCGTGCAGCGCGAACGCCGCGTCGGCGTTGCCGGCGCGCGTTCGATTGCGGCCGCTGACGGAGGCTTCGGCGATTACGGGTGCGATGAAGTGCAGCGCCGCCTCGGCCTGCGCGACGTCGAGGAACTGGCCCTCGCCCGTGCGGCGGCGGTGTTCGAGCGCAGCGAGCAGCGCGCACAGCGAGAAGCGCGGCGCGACATAATCGGTGTAGGCCGCGAACGGGCCCGAGGGCGCGCGATCCGGCCAGCCGACGAGCTCCCAGATTCCAGAGAACGCCGCGCCCAGGTTGCCGAAGCCCGCCAGTCTCGAGAGCGGGCCGCTCTGACCGAGCAGCGAGGTCGAGAGCATGATGAGTCGCGGGTTCAGTGCGGCGAGCGTCGCGTAGTCGAAGCCGAGCCGAGTCATTACGCCCGGCGCGAAGGATTCCAGCACCACGTCGGCCCAGCGCGTGAGGTCGAACACGACGCCGCGCGCCGCGGGCTTCGTGAGATCGAGCCCGAGTTGCAGCTTGCCGGCGTTCATCGTGTGAAAGATTGCCGAGCGCTCGCTGCCGAAGCGGCCCGCGAGGAACGGGCGTGTGGTGCGGCACGGGTCCGGGTGCGCCGCCCCTTCGACGCGCACCACCGTCGCGCCATAATCAGCCAGCGTGCGCGTGATGGTCGGGCCGGCGATCGCCCAGCTGAAGTCGAGCACTTTGAGCCCCGCGAGCGGGAGCGCATCGGACGCGCCGGGCGCTGGCTGCGTTGCCACGCCGCTCACTTCCGGCGCGCGCGCCGCGCTCCAGTCCCTGACAACTTGTGCCCCGTTTGCGCCGAGTGCCGGCGCTGCGCGCGAAGGCGCGATCGGCGTGCGCGAGAGCAGCGCGAAGCGGCCGGGTAGGGTGGCGCCATCGACGCGCTCGAAGAATCCGCGCGCGGCGAGCTGCCGGCTCGCGAGCAAATCCGCGGGCGTCATCGACGGCGCGATCAGCAGCTTCCGCTCGAGCGCAATCGCGAGCAACTCCGCCTTGGTGCGCTTCGCCGTCGCCAGCGCGATCGTGTCTTGTGCGCGCTTCAGCACTTCTTGCGTTTCCTCGCCGCGCAGCAACTTCG
>JANNDT010000334.1:0-19783 GCA_031387905.1 Deltaproteobacteria bacterium | reverse complement strand
TACGCGAAGCCGCCCGCGCCAGCGAGCGCGATCAACAATGAGACGAAGAGCCCAAGCCGTGCCGTCACCGTTCCCCCCAGAGCGCGCGCAACGTAACCACTCTGGACACCGGCCGCGCCGGGCTCGTTGACGCCGCTAGCCCGTTCGCCGATCTTGCGCGCCTTCTTTCGCGCGCACCTCGCAAGGCGAGGGCGGCGCCGCACCGCGAGGAATCCATGTCGCTGCGCAAACTCATCCTGGTCCGTCACGGCGAAACCGAAGGCCAGTCGAGCATCCGCTTCTATGGCTCGACCGACGTCGAGCTCTCCGCCCTAGGCCGCGCACAGATGCGCCAAGCCGCTGGCGTGCTGCGCCACCAAGCCATCGACCTGTGGGCCGCGAGCAGCCTCTCGCGTTCGTGGCGCGGTGCGGCCATCGTGAACGGTGGCGCGCAAATCATGCTCGAGCCGGGTTTTCGCGAGATCCACTTTGGCCGCTGGGAAGGCATGACCGCGGAGGAGATCAAAGCCTCCGACCCGGTGCGTTACGAAGACTGGCAGACCGGCGCCGAGGGCTTCGAGTTCCCCGGCGGCGAACCGCGCGAAGCGTTCCGCGCGCGCGTCGCGCTCGGCCTCGCGCGCGTGACCGCCGCCGGCGCGCGCACCACCGCGTGCGTGCTGCACAAGGGCGTCATCCGCGAGATCGTGCGCACGCTCACCGGCAGCGCGATGGATCGCAGCAAGCCGGGGCTGGGCGAGATCGTCGAGCTGACGCGAACGCCGGCGGGCGAGTGGGTGCTGGGGAGCCGGAGCAGCAACCCGGCGGGGTTGGAGGAAGAGGCGGCTTAGGCCCCGGGTCGATCATTGCCACCGTCGCCGGAGCCGCTGGGCGAACGCAGACGCGTGACAAGACGGTTGGATGGCGCGGGCTCGCTTCCAGCCATTCGCGGCGGCGGTCAGCCCTTGGCTCATGTCGCCTCCGCCGCCCTGAGCGCCAGCCCGCTCGCGACGCTCGTCAGCTCCTGCCCGCCGCGCAGCTTGTCCGCGCCGAATCTCTGCTCGAACAGCGCGCGCACGGCGGGCACGAACGAGGAGCCGCCCGTCATGAAGACGCGATCCACCTGCGCTGGTGTTAGGCCCGTGCGCGCGAGCAGGCGGTCGACGCAGCCGGCGATCTTGGCGAGTTCGTCGGCGATCCAGCCGTCGAACTCGGCGCGCGTGATTTCGGCGTCGAGCGTGAGGACGTCGTGCTCGAGGCGGAGGCGCGTGGCGCCCTGCTCGGAGAGTTCGCGCTTGGCGCGCTCGACGGCGCGGTAGAGCACAAAGCCGAGATCTTCTTCGACGATGCGCACGAGCGCGTCGAGCTTGCCGCGCTCGACGGCTTCGCGGCGCAAGTCCAGTAACAGCTGCATGGTGCGCGGCGATTTCAGGAACGAGACGTGGTGCCAGCGCTCGAGGTGGACGTAGATCCAGCCGGGCACGGGCAAGCGCCGGCCATAGAGCGATTCGAACTCTGTGCCGCGCCCGAGCAGCGGCGCGACTTTGTGGCGCACGATCTTGCCGTCGAAGGCGTCGCCCGCGACATCGACGCCGTCATGGCCGAGGATGGCTTCGCTGCGGCGCGCGCGATAGCTCGGGCCGACCCAGAGCACAGAGAAGTCGCTGGTGCCGCCGCCGAAATCGGCGATCAGGATGCGCTCGTCGCGTTCGAGGCCGCGTTCGTAGTGGTAGGCCGCCCCGACGGGCTCGTACTCGAAGGTGATCTCGCGGAAGCCGGCGTTGTGGAGCGCGGCGCCTAGGCGCTTCTCCGCGAGCGCGTCGTCGGCGTCGTTCGCAGCGCCGACGAAGTGCACCGGACGGCCGACGACGGCGTGCTCGATCGGCATGCCGAGCGAGCGCTCGGCGCTCTCGCGCAGCTTGCGTGCGAGCAGAGCGATTAGGTCTTCGAGGCGATAGGTCTGGTCGAAGATGCGCGTCGCGGAGAACAGGCGGCTGGCGAGAAAGGATTTCAGCGACTGCACGAGCCGCCCGTCGTGTTCTTCGCGCTCGAGGTAGTGCAAGAGCGCGCCGGGGCCGGCGTGCACCTCGACGGGCGCGCGCGCATCGTCGCGGTCGAAATACAAGATGGAACGGAAGGTGGGGACGGGCCCGTCGGGGCCTGAGAAGTGGGCGAGCTGGGGCTCGCCGTTCGCGCCGACGACAGCGAGCGCGCAGTTCGTGGTGCCGAAATCGAGGCCCACGGCGGGTTGCATGGGCAGGGCCTTTCGATCCCGGTTGCTGCGGGGTGCGAGGAGGCGGGGCTGCAGCAGACGGCGCTGCGCGCCGCTGCTGAGCTTCCGGTTGGGGCGTCGTTTGGAGGAGCTCCGAATTACTCGGGCACCACGTCTCCGCTGCCGCCGAAGTCCTTGGGGAAGTCTTTGAACTTCGGGAGTCCGTCCTTGACCGTCAGCACCTTCTCGCCGTAGTGCACGTGGAGGCCCGGCGTGAATGTTAGGTCCGGGATGCGGCCCGCGGGCACGTCGACCATGCCGATGGCCGGGTGCTGCACGAGCACGGGCGTGCCGCAGCCGGTGCAGAACTGGCGATGGCTCGCCTCGGTGCGCTTGAACACGCCAAGCCGGTCGGCGCCTTTGACGACGCGCACGTTCGCGGCGGGCCAAAGGCTCGCGGCGTGGATCGGCGCGCCGAGCCAGCCGCGGCACGAGTCGCAGTGGCAGTAAGCCATTACGGAAGGCTCGCCGCTGATCTCGAGCCGCACCTCCCCACACATGCAGCCGCTCGTTCGCTTTCGCTCGCTCATGGAGTCTCCTGTTCGCGTTCGCGGGAAGAACCGAGTCTCTCACAAACCGCGGAGCAATTCGAAGCGCGTCGTTTTACGCGGCGTTTACACAGCGGCGCCCGATTTACCGGGCGTTTACCCGCGGCCGGGGTTCTTGCTCGTAGGTTCGATCGCGTCGATCTGAACCCCACGAAACCCCAAGGAGAACCCAACATGTCTCGCACCCATCGCAGCTCACGGCTCAGCCAAGCCGCGACGTTCGCCGCGCTCAGCGCAATCGCATTGATCGCGCCGAATGCGTTCGCGCACGAGAACACCCCCGGCGCTTCAGAGCGCATCGCGCCGCCCGGCCACGAGCGTGCGCACATCGAGGTGGCGTTCGTGCTCGACACGACCGGCTCGATGTCGGGCCTGATCGAAGGCGCCAAGCGCAAGATCTGGTCGATCGCGAACCAACTCGTGTCTGCCCAGCAGCAGACCGACGTGCGCTTCGCGCTGATCGGCTACCGCGACCGCGGCGACGCTTACGTAACGACCGTGCACGATCTGAGCAGCGACATCGACACGGTCTACGCGCACCTCATGCAGTTCCAGGCCGAAGGCGGCGGCGACGGCCCCGAGTCCGTCAATCAAGCGCTCGCCGAGGCGGTCAGCAAGCTCGACTGGAGCGACTCGCGCGACGTCTACAAAGTGATCTTCCTGGTCGGCGACGCGCCACCGCACCTCGATTATCAGGACGACGTTCGATACGACCGCAGCGTTCGCCTCGCCCGCCAGCGCGACATCGCGATCAACACCGTGCAGTGCGGCGCGTGGGACGAGACCGCGCAGATCTGGCGCGAGATCGCGTCGCTCGGCGCAGGCAGCTACGCCGCGATTGCGCAGGACGGCGGCATGATCGCTGTTACGACGCCGATGGACGACGAGCTCGCAAAGCTGAACCGCGAGCTCGCGGGCACCGTGGTCGCGTACGGCCGCGCCGACGAGCGCCGCGACGCCGAGTCGAAGGTGCGCAACTCGCTTGCCGCTCCGGCCGCCGCCGCCGCCGACCGGCTCGCCTACATGTCGAAACTTGGCGAGGGCACGGTTGTTACGGGCGCGAAAGACCTCGTAGACGAGGCCGCCGCCGGCAACACCGTCTCCGAGTTCGAGGCCGAGGAACTCCCTGAGCCGCTGCGCGCGATGCCCGCGGAAAAGCGCCAGGAGTTCGTCGAGCAGAAGCTCGCGGAGCGCAAGCAGCTGCAAGCGCGGCTCGGGGAAGTCACCGCCGAACGCGACGGCTATCTGAAGAAAGAAGACGCCCGCCTGCGCGCCTCTGGCAGCACGGATGCCTTTGACCAAAAAGTTCACGACGCGATCAAGACGCAGGCTGCTGCGAAGGGCATCAAGTACGAATGATTGGGGGATGAGAGGCGACACAAAGCGTCTCTCAATTGGGAAGGCGGGCGCGGTCGGTGTCGATCACCGGCCGCGCCTGGCACTTCTCCCTAGCCCGCATCGACGACTTCTCAGGCTTTCGCGCTCGGCCGCTGCGCAAAGCGCTCGTACCAAGCCCCGAGCCGCGGCAACCCGTCCTCGAGCTTCAACCCCGCGAGCCGCGCAAACTCGAACGCCGCAAACAGCGTGCAGTCCGCCACCGTCAGGCGGCCCCCTGCCACGAACTCCCCGACCTCCGCTTCTAGCACGCCGAGCCCGCGCGGCAACTCGTTCATCGCCCATTCTGCCTGCGCCGGGTTCGGCTTCGCGCCGGGTAACGGCGCGAGCGTCGCGTGCACGTAGCGCCCAACGCGAAACAGCACCGCGATCTCGCATAAGCGCTCGAGCCGCCGCGTCTGCGCGCGCTCGAGCGGCGTGCGCCCAATCATCGGCGGTTCGGGGTGTAGTTCCTCGAGGTACTCGATGATCGCCTCGCTCTCCGTGAGCAGCGTGCCGTCGTCGAGTTCGAGCACGGGCAGTGAGCCGTGCGGGTTCTTCATGAGGAATTCTGGCGCGCGCTGCTGCCCTTCGCGCAGGTCCACGGTGACCGTAGGAATCTCGAGGCTCTTCTCGGCGAGGTAGATGCGCAGGCGGCGCGGGTTCGGAGCGAGCGGGAAGTCGTAGAGCTTCATGGGCGCGGCACTGTACCCTGCGCGCTTCTCAGGAGAAGACACCCATGCGCCGCACACGCGCTTCTCTCGCACTCGCGTTCTTCGCTTCATTCGCGCTTCTCGCAGCGCCCACATTCGCGCGCGAGAGCGCGAAGGGCAGCGGACTCGATCCGGCGCGTCTCGCGCGTATCGATGCCGCGATGCAGAGCTACATCGACGCGAAGAAAATCCCAGGCGCGGTCACACTCGTCGCGCGGCGAGGCGAGATCGTGCACGTCACCGTGCAAGGCACGCGGGCGTTCGACGGGCAGGGCCCGATGACGCGCGACACGCTCTTCCGCATTTACTCGATGAGCAAGCCGATCACGAGCGTCGCGACCCTAATGCTCTTCGAAGAAGGCAAGCTGCGGCTCACGGATCCCATCTCGAAGTGGATTCCCGAGCTCGCGAAGCCGCGCGTGCTGCGCGACGCGAACGGCCCGCTCGATGCGACCGATCCTTCACCCACCGAGATCACGGTGCGCGACTTGCTCACGCACTGCTCGGGCCTCGTCTACAGCTTCACGACCGAGGGCACACTCGCGAAAGCGTACGAGCAAGCGGGCGTGATGGGCAGCGAGACCACGCTGACTTCCGCCGAGTGGGCCGCGCGGCTCGGCAAGCTGCCGCTCGCGCACGCGCCCGGCACGAAGTGGAACTACTCCGTCTCGACCGATGTGTTGGGGCTACTGATCGAGCGCGTCTCGGGCATGCCGTTCGCCGAGTTCATGCAGCAGCGCATCTTCGCGCCGCTCGGCATGCAGGACACCGCGTTCTACGTGCCGGAGGCGAAGCTCGCGCGCTTCGCCACGAACTACACGGCGAACGCGCAAGGCGAACTCACGGTGTTCGATGCGCCGGCGACCAGCACCTACCGCAACGCGCCAGCGTTTCCGAGCGGCGGCGGCGGGCTCGTCTCGAGCGTCGATGATTATGCCCGCTTCGCGCTCATGCTGGCGGGCGGCGGCAGACTCGGCGACGTGCGGCTGCTCTCGCGCAAGACGGTGGAGCTGATGGCGAGCGACCAGTTGACGCCGCAGGAGTTCGAGACGTTCGGCCTGCGGGGCTACCGCGCGTTCGCGGGCAACAGCTTCGGGCTCGGCGTGATGGTGCAGACCGAACGCGCGGCGTATCGCGGGCTCGGCTCGGTCGGCAAGAACGGCTGGGGCGGCGCTGCCGGCACCTGGTATTGGGTCGATCCCGCGGAAGATCTCGTCGCCGTTTTGATGGTTCAGCGCATGGCTTTCGGCGGCCCACCGATCGCGATCAGCCGAGATTTCGAGACGGCCGTTTATCAGGCGATTGCGGACTAATGAGGCAATCATGAAGAAGCGATGGCTGCTGGCGTGTATTGCGCTCGCCCTGCTCGGCGCGGTCGACGAGGATCTCGAGAAGGAGCGCGCCGCGCAGGCGGCGGAGGCGGCCAAAAAGGTTGCGAGCTTCGATTCCGCGGGCAGCGGGATCGACCCGGAGACGCTGCCCGGCGCGCCGCTCTACGCGCAGTACTGCGCGAGTTGCCACGCGGGCCAGGTGCCGAAGGCGCCGCACAAGATGTGGCTCGGCATGATGCCCGTCGATCAGGTGCACGCCGCGCTCACGACGGGCGTGATGCAGTCCCAGGCGGCCGCGCTCACGGACGCGCAGCGCGTGCAGGTGGCGGAGTACCTGACGGGCGCTTCGCTCGCGAACCCGAAGCCGCTCGCGCAGCCGCCGAGTTGCGAGGGCGACGCCGCGAAGTTCGATGTGAGCGCCGCGCCGCGTATCGCGAGCTGGGGTTTCGATCTCGCGAACTCGCGCTTCATCCCGGGCGAGGTCGCGAGACTCGCAGCGAGCGACGTGCCGCGACTCGAGTTGGCCTGGGCGTTCCGCTTCCCCGGCGCACTGCGCGCGCGTTCACAACCGACGGCCGCGTACGGCGCGCTCTACGTGGGCAGCCAGGACGGCACGGTCTATGCGCTCGACGCGAAGTCCGGCTGCGTGCGCTGGCGGCATCGCGTGAGCGCCGAGGTGCGCACGCCGGTCGTGATTGCGGGCGGCGAGCAGCCCACTGCGTTCTTCGGCGACCTAATCGGTCGCGTGCACGCGCTGGACGCGCTCACCGGCGCGCCGCGCTGGAGTGTGCGCGCGGACGATCACCCGAACACGACAATCACGGGCGCGCCTGTTCACCACGAGGGCCGGCTGTACGTGCCGGTCTCCTCGCTCGAAGTCACCTCCGCAGCCGATCCGCATTACGAGTGCTGCACCTTCCGCGGCTCGGTGCTCGCGCTCGACGCCGCTACCGGCGCCGAGATCTGGCGCCGCTACGCGATCGACGAAGAGCCGCGCGAGACGGGCCGCTCCGCGCTCGGCACGCGCCAGCTCGGGCCCTCAGGCGCGCCAATCTGGAACGCGCCCTCGATCGATCCGGCGCGCGGCGTGCTCTACGTCGGCACGGGCGAGAACTACTCGTCGCCCGCGAACGACCGCAGCGATGCGGTGCTCGCGCTCGAACTGGCGACGGGAAAGCTGTTATGGACTTGGCAGTCGCGTGCGGGCGACGCCTGGAACGTCGGCTGCATGATTCCGAACGACTCATGCCCCAAAGAGAAGGGGCCGGATTTCGATCTCTCCGCCGGCACCACGCTCTACGGCGATCGGCTCCTGCTCGGACTCAAGACCGGCGACGCCCTCGCGCTCTCGGCGGACGGCGCGGGCAAGACCGCGTGGCGCACGAAGCTCGGCCGCGGCGGCATTCAGGGCGGCGTGCACTGGGGCACAGCGCGCGACGGCGATGTGCTGTTCATCCCCATCAACGACCAAGCCGACGCGCGTGACGGTGTCGTCTATGGCGATGCGCCGCACCCGGGCCTCTACGCGCTCGACGCGAAGAGCGGGAGACTGCTCTGGTCGGCACGCGCGGACGACGTCTGCGGCGGGCGCGAGTACTGCGATCCGGGCATCTCCGCAGCGATCACCGCGATTCCTGGCGTCGTGTTCGCAGGCCACCTCGACGGGCGCCTGCGCGCGTACGACTCGAAGAGCGGCGCGCTGCTCTGGCAGTACGCGACGACCCAACAAGTGGCGACGACCGCAGGCGAACAGGCGGCGGGCGGCTCGATCGGCGGGCCCGGGCCGCTGGTGTACGACGGCATGCTCTACGTGAACTCGGGCTACGGGCTCTACTACCACCTGCCCGGCGGTGTGCTGTTCGCGTTCAGAGTGCGCGGCGACAAGTGAGTCGCGTGGCGGCCGCGAGCAAGCGCGCCCCTGCGCAGAGCCCGCGCGAGCCCGTGCGCATGCTCGTCGCCGACGCGGCGGGGCGCGTCTACGACCATCCGGAGTTGTTACTCGCTGGCGAGCGCGGCGCGGGCCCTGAGAGGATCGCGCCCGCGGAGCTGATCGCGCTGCCGCGCGGCAGCGATTTGTTCGCGCTGCCCGGCCGCGCGCCCATCGGGCTCGGCAAGCAGCGCGCGCTGATCGTCGTCGACGAGTGGCTCGGTGGCGAAGCGCGCGCCGTCGCCGCGTTTCTCGCGCCCGCGCATACGACGACGCACAACGCAGTCTGGACGACGCGCGCGGGCGCGCCCACGCTGCCGACCTTCGCGTACGCGCCGGTCGGGATCGCCGACGGGCGTTATTGGACGACCGCGTTTCGTTGCGACCCCGACGAGCGCCAAGACCCGTGGCGCTTCTCGCGCAAACGCGTCGAGGCCGGCGTCGCGAGGAAGCGCGAAGAACTGCCGCGCAACCGCGTCGCGCGCCAGCTCGAGAAGTGCGCGCTCGAATACGGCTGCCGCGCCGCGCAGAACTTCTTCTTGGGGCGCCACGAAGGTCCGTTGCCTTCGAGCAGCGCCTGCAATGCGCAGTGCATCGGCTGCATTTCGCTTCAGCCCGACGGCCAGTTTCGCGCGAGCCACGATCGCTTGGCGCTCCCGCCAAGCCCGAAGGAAGTTGCAGACGTCGCGCTCTCGCATTTCGCGCGGGTGCCGAACGGCATCGTGAGCTTCGGCCAAGGCTGCGAAGGCGAGCCGTTGTTATTCGGTAAGACGCTCGTGCCCGCGGTCGCGCGCATCCGCGCTGCGCACGCACGCGGCACCGTGAACTTGAACAGCAACGCCAGCAAACCCGACGTGGTGCGCGAACTCGTCGCCGCGGGCCTCGACGCAATTCGCGCCAGCATGAACTCGCCGCGCCCCGACGTGTACGCCGTCTACTACCAGCCGCGCGGCTACACGGTGCACGACGTGATCGAGAGCCTCGGCGTCGTGACCGCCGCGGGCGGGCACGCCTCGATCAACCTGCTCTGCTTCCCAGGTGTTACGGACACCGAGCCCGAGTTGGCGGCGCTCACCAGCCTGATCGAGCGCACGGGCCTGCACTTGATCCAACTGCGCAACCTGAACATCGACCCCGAGCTGTATCGCGCGACGATGCCGAAAGGCGTCGTGCAGCGCGGCCGCGGTATGCGCTGGCTGCGCGACCGGCTCGCGAAGAAGTTTCCGCTTCTCGCGTTCGGCTACTTCAATCCGCGCGTCGGGCCGCGGGCGGCTCGCGTCTCAGCGTCGCTCGAACAGCGCGCGTAGCAGGGTGCGATCGCCGTCGTCGCCGAACTCACGCTGCAGATCCCCAAGCCGCGCCTCGGTGGCCCCGAGCGTCCAGCACGAGTTCGGAGGCAGCGCCTCGATCGGCTCCGCGGTTTCGTTGAGCGGGCAGATGTCGCGCAGCTCCGCTCCGCGTTCTTCGTCGATCCAGCGCAGCGGCAGACCCTGAGTGCGGCACACGTAGGGGCGATCGGCGTAGATGCGGCACGCGCCCTCGGTGTCGAGAAACGCGCACGCGCTAGGCGGGTGCGGAGCGCCCTGCGCGAGCAGTCCCTTGTTATTGGCGCGGATGCGCTCCGCCTCGATCGCGAACACCGTGATGCCGTCGACGCAGCAGGCGCTGCAGCCCCGCCTGCACTGGAGGCGCGCGGCGTGCTCCGTTGCCAGCGCGCCCGCGCGCGCATCCACCTCGGCGTGCAGGCGCAGCAGTGCGGCGAACGCGGGCTCGCCCCCCGCGCCGCGGCTCAAGCCGGTCGCAGCGTGTTCAGCTCGCGCGTGTTGTCGCGCATGATCAGTCGCTTGGTGGCGGCGTCGAAATGCGCGACGTCCTTCAGGTAGTCGAGCGGCTGCGGCATGCCTTCGATGTGCGGCCAATCGGAGCCGAAGATCACGCGGTTCGCTCCCATTAGGCGGACGACCTCGTCGACGTCGTCTTCCCAGAACGGGTTGATCCAGACGTTGCGGCGGAACAGCTCGGCGGGGTCTTCCTTGAAGTAGCCGGGCATGCGCGCCTTGGTCTGCTTCAGCTTGCGGAACAAGTCGGGCAGGAACTCGCTGCCGTTCTCGACCGACGCGACGCGCACCCCCGGGAAGCGCTCGAACAGCTTCTCGTAGGCCAGTGTGATTAGGAAATCGTAGGCCGCGCGCTCGATGTTGAAGGACTTGACCGAGGGCTTCCAGCCGCCTCCGAACTCGGCGCTGAAGCCGTCGCGCGAGTAGCCGTTCGTCGTGTAGCCGGAATCGCCAGCGTGCACGACCACCGTAATGCCGGCTTCTTGGGCGCGCGCCCAGAACGGATCGAAGCGCGGATCGCTGGCGGTGAAGGGGCCTTCGGCGGTCCAGATCGCGGAGGGGCGCATCACGACGATGCGCGCGCCGCGCCCGATCGCCCATTCCAGTTCGCTGCACGCCCACGGCAGATCCGCGAGCGAGATGTAGGGCGCCGCGAAGATGCGCTTCTCGTAGGCGCAGCCCCAATCTTCGTCGAGCCAGCGGTTGAACGCCGTGAAGAGCGTTTTCACCGCCGCGATGTCGTGCTTCAGCAACTCTTCGTAGAGAACGCCGAGCGTCGGGAAGAGCCACATCGCTTCGAGGCCCTGCTCGTCGAGCTTCTCGATGCGCGCATCGTGATTCATGTAGTAAGCGGGCAGCCGCTCGCGCTCGCGCAGCATCTCGAGCGGGTTCCGCTGGTTCGGGTTGCCGCGGAAGTATTCGTACATCGCGCCGGGCTTCGCGATCGGGTCCCAGGTCGGGTTCTTCACGGCGTGGCACAGCTTGCCGCCCACCACGTGATGCTTGCGGCCCTCGATCTCCGCCCATTGCACGCAGCGCGCCTGCATCTGCTTGGGCACGTGGCGCGTGAAGGCGTCGAGCGCCTCGTAGTAGTGATTATCTGCGTCGAAGGCGGCGTAACCGAGCGGGGAGGTGGCCATGGGTGTCTCCATCTTGGGATCGGTAGCTCGGATCAGTTTTCGTCGCTCGCGGCCTACCAGCCCTCGTTCGGGTCGCCGACATCGCCGCGGAGCCGCGCGATGTCCGCTCGATCCTGATGGCGCTTGCTCTCTCGGCGCGACGGATCCGCAGCGGCGCGCTCTTTCATCGCGATCAGGTCGTCCTTGCGGACGATGCGCACGCTGACGCCCCCGGTCACGAACGTCTCCGCGCGCAGGATCATCTCATCGAAGGCGGGATCGAAGGCCAGCTGCACCGGCTCGCCGCTCGCGTGGCGAAAATTCACGCTGTGCGGGAACTCACCTGTCTTCGTGAAGCCCGCGCCCTGCAGAGCAGCGATCGCGCGGTCTCGACCCCCGGACATCAACGCAGCGACATCCACGTCGACGGTCGCGCGAATCGTTCCGGAGTGGATGCCGACAGCCACCCCGCCAATCAGCGCGTACGGAACGGCTGCCGCATCGAGCGCGCGGGCGGTGTCCACGACCGCGCGCACTTTGTCAGCTTCCACCTCCGAACCCCCCGTCCCGAACGCTGCGGCGAGGAGTCGCTCTCGGCTGCTGATTCTCGAGATTCGTTCGAGCAGCGTTTCGGCGGCGTCCATCCGCGCAACCTACCAGACGGACGGCGCGGGCCCTGATCACTCCTCGTCCGTCGCGCGCAGCCGAGCGAGCACGCTCAGGTCTTCGAGCGTCGTGGTGTCGCCGACGGCCTCCCTGCCCGCGGCTATGTCGCGCAGCAGGCGGCGCATGATCTTGCCGGAGCGGGTTTTCGGCAGCGCGTCGGTGAAGCGGATTTCCTTCGGCTTCGCGAGTGCGCCGATTTGTTTCGTGACCATCTCGCGCACGGATTCCGCGAGCGCGGAGTCGGCTCTGATGCCGCCGCGCGGCGTGACGAACGCGACGATCGCGGTGCCGGTGATCTCGTCTGCGCGCCCAACAACTGCGGCTTCCGCGACATCCGGGTGCGCGACGATTGCGCTCTCTACTTCCATGCTGCCGATGCGGTGGCCGGAGACGTTCATCACGTCGTCGATGCGGCCCATGATCCAGAAGTAGTCGTCGTTGTCGCGGTGCGAGCCGTCGCCGGGGAAGTAGACGTTCTTCCACTTGCTCCAATAAGTCTCGGCGTAGCGCGCGTCGTCGCCCCAGATGCCGCGCAGCATGCCGGGCCAAGGTTTCGTGATCGCGAGGAAGCCGCCGTTCGGCGCTTTCACCTCTTTGCCCGTCTCGTCGAGAATCGCGGCGTGAATGCCGGGGAAGGGCAGCGTGCCGGAGCCGGGCTTCGTCGCGACCGCACCCGGCAGCGGCGTAATCATGATTCCGCCGGTTTCCGTCTGCCACCACGTATCGACGATCGGGCAGCGCTTGCCACCGATCACGTTGTGGTACCAGATCCACGCTTCGGGATTGATCGGCTCGCCCACCGAGCCGAGCAAGCGCAGCGAAGAGAGATCGTGCTTGTTGGGATGCTCGTCGCCGAGCCGGATGAAGGTGCGGATTGCAGTCGGCGCGGTGTAGAGGATCGAGACGCGCCAGCGCTCGATGATGTCCCACCAGCGATCCGGCGCCGGATACGCGGGCACGCCTTCGTACATCAGCGTGGTCGCGCCGTTCGAGAGTGGGCCGTACACGACGTAGCTGTGACCGGTGATCCAGCCGATGTCGGCGGTGCACCAGAAGACGTCGCTGTCCTTGAGGTCGAAGATCGCTCTGGCGGTGGTTGTTACGTGAGTGAGGTAACCGCCGGTGGTGTGCAGGATGCCCTTCGGCTTGCCGGTGGTTCCGCTCGTGTAGAGGATGAAGAGCGGGTGCTCGGCGTCGAGTTTTGCGGGCGGGCAGACCGCCGACGCGCCACGCATGAGGTCGTGCCACCACTGGTCGCGGCCCGCGTGCATCGCGCACTCGCCGCCAGTTCGCTTCACCACGACGACGTGTTCGACGTCCGTGCCGCCGCACGCGGCGTCCACGGCGGGCTTCAGCGCGAACGGCGCGCCGCGGCGAAAGCCGCCGTCGGAGGTAATGACGACCTTGGCGCCGACATCGTTGATGCGGTCGCGCAGGGCCTCGGCGGAGAAGCCGCCGAACACGATCGAGTGCGGCGCGCCGATGCGCGTGCAGGCGAGCATCGCGATCGCGAGTTCGGGAATCAGCGGCATGTAGAGCGCGACGCGGTCGCCCTTCGCGACGCCGAGCGACTTCAGCACGTTCGCGAACTTGCAGACTTCGCGGTGCAGCTCGCCGTAAGTGATCGTGCGCGTGTCGCCGGGCTCGCCTTCCCAGATGATGGCCGCCTTGTTACGGCGCCACGCGTTCGGGCCCTCGATGTGACGGTCGAGGCAGTTGTAGGAAACGTTGGTCTTGGCGCCGACGAACCATTTCGCGAAGGGCGGTCTCCAGTCGAGGACTTTCTTCCAGGGCGAGAACCAGGCGACGTTTTCCTTCGCCATTCGCGCCCAGAACTTCTCAGGCTTCTGGCCGAGCTCGCGGTATTCGGCGACTTGTTTCGGCGACCAATTCGCCTGCTTCACGAACTCGGGGCGCGGCTTGAAGACGCGCTTTTCCTTCAGATGGGACTCGATGTCAGCCACGATCCGTCGTACTCCGCTCGCGTTCGGTCATGCCGCGTCGCGCACCCAGGCCTCGACATCGGCAGGGTGCTTGGGAATTAGGGGCGCGGTCAGGTTCTCGTGCCCGCCCGCGGTGATCACGATGTCGTCCTCGATGCGGACGCCGATGCCGCGCAGACTCGCAGGCGCTCTCTCGTCGTCGGCCGCGATGTAGAGCCCTGGCTCGACCGTGAAGCACATGCCGGGCGCGAGCGGGCGCGGTTTGCCGCCGACTGTGTACGGGCCGACGTCGTGCACATCGAGCCCGAGCCAGTGCGAGGTGCCGTGCATGTAGTAGCGGCGGAAAGCCTCGCTCTTGATCAGCTCGTCGACGCTCCCTGACAAGAGGCCCAGCGACAGCATGCCCTCGGTCAGTTTGCGCACCGAGACGTCATGGACCTCGGGCAGCGTCGCGCCGGGCTTCGAGGCCTCGAGCGATGCGAGCTGCGCCGCGAGCACCACTTCGTAGACGGCGCGCTGCGGGCCGCTGAACGCGCCGCCCACGGGATACGTGCGCGTCACGTCCGACGCGTAGCCGTCGACCTCGCAGGCGGCGTCGATCAGCACGAGCTCCGAGCCGCGCAGCGGCTGGTCGTTCGCGACGTAGTGCAGGATCGTCGCGTTCTTGCCGCCGCCGACGATGCTGTTATAGGCGACGCCGGCAGCGCCGCGGCGCCGAAACGAGTACTCGAGCGCCGCCTGTAGCTCGTACTCGAAGCGCCCTGCGTGCGCGATGCGCGCAGCCTCTCGGTGCCCCTCCGCCGTAATCGCCGAAGCGCGCCGCAGAATCTCGATCTCGGTCGCTTCCTTGATGAGCCGCATCTCGTGGAGAATCGAGCGCGGGTCGATCACCTGAGAAGCGGGGATCAGTCCCTGACGCGAGCGCCTGCGCAGCGACTCGAAGATCTCTGCGATTTTCGCGTCGAGCTTTGGGTCGCGGCCGAGCATGTGAAAAACGCGCTCGGCGTGCTCGAGCAGCTTCGGCAGCTCCGCGTCGAGCGCTTCGATGGGCTGCGCGTCGTCCGCGCCATGATCGGCTCTCGCGCCATCGACGCCGGGCCGGTAGCCGTTCCACAGCTCGCGCTCGCGGTCGCGCGCCTCGACGAACAGCGTGTAGACCGGGCCAGCATCGGTGCGCAGCACCGCCACCGCATGCGGGTGATCGAAGCCTGTTAGGTAGTGAAAATCGCTGTCCTGCCGGAACGCGAAATCCGTGTCGTTCGAGCGCGCAACGAGCCGCGCACCCTGCAGGATCGCCACTGCGCCGGGGCCCATGGAATCGAGGAACCGCTTGCGTCGATCGGCATACATGGCGCGGCAAGTTAACGCAGGGGAAACGCGGCCTTGCGCTATTTCGGCAGCGTTTCGCAGGCCACCTCGACGCCGCCGCAATGCGTGGCGCAGATCTCTGCTCCGCGACGCACGCCGGTGTAGTAGAGGCCGCCCTCTCGGCGGGGCAGCTCGAGATCCCGAACGACACCATCGCGCGAAACCAGATGCACGAGCCCGCTCCAGCGCGTGATCACCGCGCTGCCGTCCGCCGCGAGCTTCAGATCCTGCGCGAAGTCGAGTGCGGGGAAGGCGTCATCGAGAGGGATCAGCCGCCCGCTTCGCTGCGGGTTCGCTTCGGCGCGGGGCGGCAAGACGCGGAGCCGCAGAAGTTCCTGGGTGCGCTCCACCAGGAAACCTGTGCCGTCCGCGCCGAACGCCATGAACTGAAGTTCGGGCGCGGACCAACGCGCGAGTTCGCGGCCATCGGCGAGCGCGAGCACGCGCGCGTCGTGGCCGGGTGCGGAACCGCCGCTCGTGGGGAGCAGATCGGTGTTCACCCAAACCGCGTCGCGCACGGGGTCGTAGGCGAGGCTCTTTGCAGCCACGACGAATCCCGGCGGCCCCGTGAGCGTGTATTCCGCGAGCCGTGCGCCGAGCTCGTCGAGCACGACCAGCGCACCGCTCGCGCCAGCGTTTCCATAACGCGTCGCGAGCACGCGGCCGCCGGGCCCGAGCGCGAGTTCGTTCAGCCCCGTGCCCGCGTGCTCGAACCACTCGACGCGCCCGCTGGCCGGGCCGACGCGTCCCGCGTTTTCGAAGAAGGTCGTGAAGTAGACCCAGCCATTAGGGTGCGCGAGCACGTCCCAGACGCCGCTCTTCGCGCCGGCGGGGCCGATCGCGAGCGCGGGCAGCATGCGTCCGTGCACGAGGTCGAAGCGGCCGAGTTCGCGCGCTGCGCCCACGCGCAACTCCGCGGTCGCGTCGCCGCCGGCCGCGCGCTGAGCGCTCCAGAACGCGGAGATGCCGAAGAAGAGCACCTCGCCGCGTGCGTCTCCGAACCAAGCGCACTCGCCGTGCGCGGGCGCCTGCTCGGGTGTTAGCGGCGCGAGCGGGGCTGGCGCCGCGCCTCCGCAAGAGAGGCACAGCGCCAGCGCGAATGAGCGAAGCCTCAGAACGGCAGTTGGTCTCCCGCCCACGTGTACCCGACGCGAACGCCGAACGTGCGCGGCGATGCGTACCACCAAGTGCGGTGCGTCCCCGCGCTCTCGAGGTTGGTCTTCACCTTCTGTCGGTCTTCGAGGTTCTGCACGTACACCTCGCCCCACACGCCCGTGCCCAGTTCGCGTTCCCAGCGCAGCGACGCGTCAGTCTTCGTGTACGCCTTCTGCCGGTCGAGCGCGTTCTTGTATTGGCGGTGATACATCTCGTCGCGCCACGCGAAGTCGAGCCGCGGCGTGAGCAAGCCGCTTCCGCTGAGCTCGATCACGTATTGGGCGCCGAGCGAAACCGTCCACTCGGGCGAGCGATTGAGCGGGTTGCCGTTCAGATTCTCGGCTGGTCGCGGAAGCCCCAGAGGTCCGGCGCCGTGCCGGTGGCCCGGGGCTCCCGCCGGATCGAAGCCGGTCGGGTTATCAGGGCCGAGGCTGTTGTCTTCGCTGAAGAAGTCCGAGGCGTATTCGGCCGAGAGCCAGCCGATCGCGGCGTTCACGCGCAGCTCCTCCGTCGGCACCCACAGCCCTTGCACCTCGACGCCGAGCACCTCCGCCTTCTTGCCGTTCTCGGTGTTCGCGACGTTGTTCACCACCTGCGTGATGAACTTGTTGTCGTAGTCGTAGTAGAAGGCGGCGGCGCTCAGTTGCAGCGTGTCCGCGATCGTCGCTTTCGCGCCGAGCTCGTAAGCCTTGATCTTCTCGGCCTTGAAGCCGGGCGTTCCGGTGTAGCCCTCGACGAAGTTGAAGCCGCCCGGCCGCTCGCCCACCGAGAAGCTGGCGTAAAGCAGCGTGTCATCCACCGGGCGGAACTCGGCGCGAATATTGCCGGTGACGGAATCCCAGGTGCGCTCCGTGTCGGGAATACCGGCATTGGGGGCGACCTCGCCCGGATCGTCGAAGTCGAAGTCGCCGTTCGAGTCGATGCCCTGCAGGATGCGATTGCCGCGCAGCGGCAGCAGGATCGCCGTGTTGTTCAGATTCATCGGGCCGCGAGGGCCGCCATAAAAGATGTTGCGGATCAAGTTGAAGGTGCCTGGGGTAAGGATGTCGAGCGGCTCGGCGAAGACGTCGAAGCGAGAGGAGTCGTCGAAGTCGCGATGCGTTTGGCTCCAGCGCACGCCGCCGATCACCTGGAACCAATCGGTGACTTCGAGCCACGCGTTCGCGAACACGCCGACTGCTTCCGTCGTGGTATCCGCGTCGAGCTCGACCGCGGCGAAATCCGCGGGCAACGGCGAGAAGAAGCACGAGCCGCCCTGACAAATGTCGGCGGGCGTGCCGTCGAAGGACTGGAGCTTCGCTGCGTCGAGGATGATGAAGTTCCCGGCGGCGGCTTGCTGCTGGAAGTTCCACACCGGCACGCGCGTGCTCGGCGCGTGATCGCGCTGCCAGTTCGCGCCGACGAGCCACGTGAGGCGGCTCTCATAGTCAGACTGGATCGTGATCTCCTGCGTCACCGATTTGTGCGTGTCGAGCAGCACGAGCCGCTCGGCGTCGACGTCCGAGGCGTCCTGGTCGCGATCGATCGCATAGTCCCAGAACGCATAATGACTGTTCGACTTCGCGACGATCGGCCCGAGGTCGAGTTCGGCGATCAGCTGACCCCACGCCACCTCGTACTTCTGGTCTTGGCGGCGGTTCTGGTTGAGGTGCCGCGCGCTGCTCGGGTTTGGCGTGGCGGCCGAATAGTCCGGCGAGCCGCCGAACAGCGGGCTCTGGCCGGTGGGATATGCCGGGTAGTCGCCGAGGAAGCGCACCGCGCCGCCTTGGCTGCCGTCGCGCGAGTACGAACCAATTAGGTCGAGCGTGAACGCGTCGCTCGGCTGCCAGCGGAATGAGAGGCGCGTGCTGCCGCCGGCGCCGAGCGCGTTCGAGCCGAGGTTCTGCTCGAGGCCGTCTGCCTCGTAGGGCTTGCCCGCAGTCTCGAAGGCGCCGACCCAGCGCACGTCGAGCGTCTCCCCGAGCGGCGCGTTCAGCGTGACGCGCGTGCGCACTTTCCCGTAGCTCGCCGTCTCGATGTCGGCCTTGGCCTCATACCCCTCGACGGGACGCTTGGTGTGGATGTAGATGCCGCCGCCGGTGGTGTTACGGCCGCCGAGCGTGCCTTGCGGGCCGGGCAGCACCTCGACGCGCTCGAGGTCGTAGAAGTCGAGCAGCGCGGTGGCGAGCTGCGTCGCGTAAATGCCGTTGGTGTGCAGCGCGAAGCCCGGATCGACACCGGGGCCGACGATGTCGTTGCCGATGCCGCGCAGCGTGATCTGCGGCAGACCGCCGGTGGCGACCAGCGCCGGCACGCGCAGTTGCAGGTCGTGAATGTCCTGAATGTTCTGGCCCTCGAGATCTTCTGCGGAGAACGCAGAGATCGAGACGCCGAGATCCTGTACCGCCTGCTCACGCCTCTCGGCGGTGACGATGATCTCTTCGATGCGCGCCGACGAGGCCGGAGCGGGAGCTGCCTTCTCAGGTTCAGGCGGCGGCGGCGCGGCCTCCTGGCCCCATGCGGCTAGCGCCGCCATCCAGAACATCCCCAACAACAACCCACAGCAACCGCTCAGTCGGGCGCGCAACATGGTGGCTTCGAGCCTCCGGTGCGTGAGTCTCGCACGGAGGGGCCTCCGAGTGCGGCGGAAATCGGCTCGCGTTGGGGCGCCGTTCACCGCGACCGCGTAGGGAGCGCGGCCGCGGTGTCATCCGGAGCGGCGCTCGCTCAGCTCGCGTCGCCGGTGAATTTCCAGCCGAGTCGCACGCCGAACGTGCGCGGCGCCGCAAGCCAGTAGTAACGCTTCCAGTTGAGCTGCGCCTCGACTTGCGTCTTGATTTTGTCGTTGTCTTCCAAGTTCTGTACGTAGCCCTCGATCCAGAGAGGTTTGCTCGCGAGGTCGAAGCGAATCCGTGCATCGGTGCGCGTGTACGCCGCCTGAGAATCGAGCGGGTTCTCGTACTGCCGGTAGTTCACCGCTCCGCGGTAGGCGAAGTCGAGACGCGGCGTGAAGGTGCCGACGCTGGTTTCGAGCCCGTACGACACCGACATCGACGCATTCCACGCTGGCGCGCGCGGTAGCCGGTTGCCTTTCAGGTTCTGCGGCAGCGCGCCGTCACAGGTCGGCCCGACGCCGTGCCGGTCGCCGACCGGCTTGAACGCACAAAATCCGTTCGGGTTCGACTCGCTCGTCGTGTTGTCCTGCGAAAGGAGGTTCGAAGTGATCTCGGCATGCAGCCAGCCCACGTTGCCCGCGAACTGCAACCGCTCGATCGGCGCCAGGATCCATTGCAACTCGACGCCGTAGATCTGCGCCTTCGGCGCGTTCACCGTGGTCGTCACATTGTTCACGACTTCGGTGATGAAGCGATTCGAAAAGTCGTAGTAGAAGAACGTCGAGTTCAACTGCATGCGGTTGTCGAAGAGCGAGTTCTTCGCGCCGATTTCGTACGCGTTGATCGTCTCGGAGTCGAAGGGCGCGGCTTGGAAGAAGTTGAAGCCGCCGTGACGCTCGCCGCGGCTGTTGCCGGCGTAGAAGAGCTGCTCGTCCCACGGCCGGAACTCGAGGCGCGCGC
>JANNDT010000332.1:0-5443 GCA_031387905.1 Deltaproteobacteria bacterium | reverse complement strand
ATATATATATATATCCGGATTGCCCGGATTGCCTTGTTGCGTGCGGGCCCGCTAGCGCGCGCTGGGCGCCGCGACGGCCGCGACGGGCCAGTGGCTTTCTCCGAATGGCGGGCGCGTGGCGAGCCGCTGCGCAGGCGACTTCGTCGCGAGCACCACGCGGCGGCGCTCGGGCGCTGAGTTCGCGCGCGCGAGCGGCACGTGCGAGGAAGTGCGCGGCGCGGGCAGCGCACTCGCGAGCGCGCGCAGCCACGCCCACACGCGCGTGCCACTGCGCTCCGTGCGCAGCTCCTCCCAACGAATGCGGCGCACGCAATCCGGCCGCAGCACGAGTGCCTCGCTGAGGCTCGCGAGCGCATGAGCCGTCTCGCCCGCGCCACGCTCGCAGCGCGCGAGATCGATGCGCGCGTGGAAGTCACTCGGGTCGATCGCGAGCGCGCGCCGCAATAAGTCTGCCGCGACGCACACGTCCTCGCGCTTGCGGTAGTGCGAGCGGCCGGTGAGCAGCGCGAGCTTCGCGTCCACGATCCGCCCGCGCGCCACTTCGAGCTCCGCGATCGCGAGCCACGCCACTGCGGTGCGCGGCATCTGCGCCGCGGCCTCGCGGTAGACGCCGATCGCTTTGTCCGCGAAGCCAGCGCTCAGGAACTCGCCGGCCGCGCCGCGATACGTGTGCCACGCGCGATCCGGCTCGTCGATCTGCGCGAACAGCGGCGCCACGCGCCGTAACAGCTCGGGGTTGCGCGGCTCGGCCGCGAGCACGCGCTCGTAGTGCGCGATCGCTTCGCGCAGCTGCCCGCGCCGGCGCGCGCGCGCCGCGGCGTCGAGCAAGCGGGCCCGGTCGTAGGAATTGTCTCGCAGCAAGCCCATGGCGTGCCTCCCTCTCGGTGCTGCCTAAGCAATCGGCGCGGGAGCGCCGCGGCAGCGTGACTCGCTTCACCAACGCGTTGGTGACGGGCGTCGCCATTTCGAGCCGGGTTGCCTACGCCAGCGCGTCCGCCATGCGATCCGCCACCTCGAAACCCCACAGGCCAAGGCTCAGACCGCCGTTGCCATTGAGATCGAAGCCCGGGAAGAAGAGCGTCGGCTCGATAGCGGATGCGCAGCGGCCATCGGTGATTGGATAGAGTTGACCCGTCTCCGGCCGCACCGCCAATAAGCGCTGCGCGTCCGCGATGAACTCATCGAGGCCTGGCTGGAAGCCGGTGCCGAGAACCACCGCGTCGAAGGGCTCCTCGCTCGCGCCGAGCTGGGCGCCAGCTGTGGTGAGCGTCACGAGGGGCCGCTCGTTTCCATTGATGACTGCGATGCGCCCCGCTTCGATCGCCGCCACGGTGCCGACATCGAACCATGGAACGCGCGCGTAGCGATACATCTCCTCGGCCGGGCTCCGTGCCGGCCGCGCAAGGCCGAAGTGCTGCGTCTCGAGTGCGCACAGCTTGAAGATCGCGTCCTTCTGCGCGAGCTCGGCCGCGAACTTCGGATGCCTTTGCCCGATCGCATGCGACGCGGCGATCGCGCTCGGCGTGAAGGCAACACGCAGGAAGCGCGCGGTGCGCGCGAACTTCAGCATGCGTGAGAGCTTGATCACCCAGCGCGGCGCGCGCACCCACATCGCCACATGCGCAGCACCGCCGTTCGCGAGATCCAGCGCGATCTCCGCGGCCGAGTTCCCGCTGCCGAGCACGAGCACGCGTTTGCCTGAGAAGCGCGCCGCGTTGCGATACTGCTTGCTGTGCAGCAGCTCGCCGCGATACGCGTCCTCGCCATCGAGCCGTGGCACGGCGGGCTTGCGATTGCCCGCGGTCGCAATCGCGAGTGTGCGCGCATAGAAAGCGCCACTCGTCGCCTCGATGCGCCAGGCAGCGCCCTCGCGCGCAACCCGCGTCACGCGCTCGCCAAAGTGTGCGTGCGCGTAGAGCCCGTGTCGCCGCGCGTAAGCCTCGAAGTACGCGACCAGCTGGTCGCGCTTCAGGAACGCGCCGTACTTCGCGCGCTCGCCGCCGTCGTCGGGCAGATCGTGAAACGGCGAGTGCAGCTGGATGCGGTCGTAATTGGTGCGCCAGAACTCGCCGACGTCGGCGCCTTGCTCGAGCAACACGAGCTTCGTGACGCCGCGTTGCCGAAGCCGCGCCGCGGTTGCGAGCCCCGCGAAGCCAGCGCCGATCACGAGCGCGTCGACGGCTCGCTCCGGCGACGCGGCGCTCACTTCCCAATCCCCGCGAGCAGCTCGTAGAGCGCGTCGGTCTTCCCCCGAGCGCCGCGCACGTGCCCCGGCGCGATCGGGAAGCGCCCCGCGACATCGTCGACGCGCGACCACTCCGTCACGCACACCCGCCGCGCGATCTTCCACGCGCCCCCGCGCTTCTCGAAGCGATCCACGTAGCGGACGCCCACGATCGAGTTGAGGCTCGCCTTCGGTTCCGGGCTGCGATGGAACGCGATCGCGTACGTCTCCACGACTGCGGCGTCGCCCGCGAGCTCGACGAGCAGGTTGCCGACGAAGTGCGAGGTCGATTCGAAGCGCGCGAGCAGAGCCTCGACCCACGCCACGAACTCGTCGCGCGTGCCCGAGAAGCCGCCGTGCGAATCCGTGGCGTCGGGCCAATAACAGCCGCGCACCAGCTCGAGGTCGAGCCGGTCGATCCCGCGGCAGTAGCGCAGGATGACGTCCTCGATCTCGCGACGGTCGAGCAGAGCGGCGATGGCGGAGTCCATGCTGCGCGCGACGCTAACGCGGGGGTTCGGTAGGTGCGCTGGGTGTGCGTGGACTCGCGGAGCCCGTGGCTTCCGGGCGTGGTCGCCGCGGCGCGCTCGCCCCTCGGGCGCAGCCTTGCCCCGCTCGTGTAACGAAATAGGCTGCGGCGGGAATGCGCGTACCGTCCGCCGCTGACGGCGGCGCCTTGCGCCGAACAAAGAGAATGCGTTGCGCCGCAGTGTTTGCGGGAACAGAATTGGCAGCGAGGGCAGCCCGGTGGGGGCTGTTCAAGATGAGTTAGATCGACAAGGCAGAACGAATGAAGCCGGGCATCCACATCTCGAAAGTGTGGTCCGATGACGATGTCGTCGAACTCCGTGTGCGTGTGTCGGATGGAACATCGGTCTTCTCCAACCGAGCCTACGTCGGGCATACGGCGCTGGAAGACACCGTCTCGTCTCTCAACGTCTTCAAGGATCAAGTGCACGGGGGACTGTTCGACCTTCGATTCGGTGAGTTTGGACCCGAGTACGCGAACGGTGCATTCCGCGCTCGTTTCCATTTTCCGGCGCCGGGTGGACTCTTCGTGTCCTGTGAGCAGGAGTCCGGGTTCGCGCTACGCGCCGCCACTGATGCTGGGTGTTAGGCGGGGTGAAATAGCTTATGCCCGTGATCCATGAGATCGCCGCAAAGGTCTCGCGGCTCGATCATGAGAGTCGACCTGGTGCATCGATGGCGGAGGTCGTCGCGTTTGAGCGCCGCTATTCCGTTCGGCTGCCAGAAGACCTCCGGTCGTTCTTGGAACTGGTGGACGGAAGCGACCAGATGGATGACGAGGGGTTTCGGTTCTGGCCACTGGCTGAAATCCGCCTCGTCGAGGAGGAACTCGGCGCGTTTGACCCTGATGACCCTGATCGGTTCTCGTATCCCGGCTGCTTTGTCTTCGCCGACTACCTAATTTGGTGTTGGGCGTACGCGATCCAGCTGATCGGCGACCCTGAAGATGTCGGACGGGTGTTCGTCCTTTCGGGAGACGACAAGCGCCTACCCCCCGTCGCCTCGTCCTTCACGGAGTTTTCGGAGCGGTACTTGCGCCAACCAGAAGCCCTGTACCCGCCTTAGTGCGCACGCCGCCTAGCAACCGACTGCATCAGTCGGCCGCGGTTCGGGGCATGCGGGCGCGTGTAGCCGGTGGCCAGCCAGATGCGTGCTCATCGCGCTGCCAGCCGCCGGGCGTGGCATCATGGCTCACGCGCGGCCGCAGGTCTCCCGCACAGAATTTTCGCTGCCTATGGCAGCGACAGCGAGTCACGCTTCACGGCGAAGCCTTCTGCGCCGCTGTCAGCAGCTCGTCGAAGGAAGCCTGCAAGCACTCCGCATAGAAGCTCGGATCCGGCATCTGATCCCGGCAGGCGGTGACGGAGATGCTGATGCGCCCTGAGAAGCTGAACACAGGATGGATTAGGCCCATGCCGTCCATCACCGGGCCCATGCCATACAGGCCGACCATCTTGGCGCCGGTGAAGTAGAGCGGGACCTGCGGGCCGGGCACGTTCGTGATCACGGTGTTGAGGAACGGCTTTATGCGGTTCGCGAGGCCAAGCCTCGAATAGAGGCGCGCGGCGAGGCCCGCGAGCGAGCCGGGCAGCACCTGCGTGATGTCGGTCATCGTGCGCGCGCCGAGGGCCTCGGCCGTGGCCTTCGAGCCCTGCGTGCCGCGCTGCACTTTCGCGAGCCTCTCGAGCGGGTCGGCGACTTGCGTGAACAGCGTCACCGACATCGCGGAGATCTGATTGCCCGCGGCGCCGCGTTGGTCATCACCTCGCACCGAGATCGGCGCCATCGCCACCAGCGATTCGACCGGTAGCTCGCCGTGATGCTCGAGGTATCGCCGCAGCGCGCCGCTGCAGACTGCCAGCACGACGTCGTTCACCGTCGCGCCGGGCACGCGCTTGCGGATGTCGCGGATGCCCTCGAGCGAGAACACGCGCCCCTCGACGACGCGATGCGGAGACACCGTGCCGTTGAAGCGCGTGCGCGGCACAGGGCCGGCCGCCTCGACCTCCTCGCTCGAGTCACTGCGCAGCACGCGCGCAATCGGCGGGATCGTCTGGCTCATCACGCGCAGAAAACGGAACGGCTGCCGGATGTTATTGGCGGCCGTGCGCGCAGCGAGCTCCAAAACACTGGGCACGCGCTCGGGGCGCCACTCGTCGTCGGGCGGCGGCGGCTCGGCGTCGGGCGCCGTGTCGTGCACCGCGGACGTGAGCTCCGCGCCCGAGACGCCGTCGATCGCGGCGTGATGGATCTTGGTCAGCACCGCGAAGCTGTCCGGGGGCACGCCCTCGACGTGGTTCAACCCCTCGATCACGTACATCTCCCAGAGCGGCCGCGAGAGATCGAGCGGCCGCGCGTGAATGCGCGCAGCCTGGATGCACAGCTGCCGCCAGTCGCCAGGCTGAGGCAACGAGATGTGGCGCACGTGAAACTCGAGGTCGAAGTCGGGATCCTCGATCCAATACGGGTGATCGAAGTCGCCCGGCACCTTCACGAGGCGCTGGCGGAAGCAGCGCGCGAGGTGCAGGCGACGCTCGACGTTCGCGAGGATGCCCTTGAACGTGACACGCCCGCCGGGCGCGGTGGATTGGTCGTAGATTGCGAACGAGCCGATGTGCGTCGGCGCGTTCCCCGTCTCGAAGTAGAGGAAGGCAGCATCCATCCCGCTGAGCTGTTGCATGGCAAACCTCC
>JANNDT010000283.1:0-2787 GCA_031387905.1 Deltaproteobacteria bacterium | reverse complement strand
GCGCACTGCTCGACGAGCGCGATTACGCGATTCCCGAGGATGTGCAGGCGCTCGCGGTCGATGTGCTCGCGCACCGCATCTCGCTGACCGCGCGCGCCGGCGCACCGGGCGCCACCGCCGAAGCGCGCTGGATCCTGCGCGAGATCGTGGAGCGCACTCCGGTTCCGCTGTGAGCGGGCGCGGCGCCGAGAAGCGACGCACGCGCCGAGGCAAGCGGCGCTGGCTCACGCCGCCGCGCACGCTCCGCCCAACGCGGGCCGGCTGGGTGTTCTTCGCGTTCACGATCGGCGTCGGCCTCGCCGCGCTCAACACCGGCAACAACCTGCTCTACATGATTCACGCGCTGCTGCTCTCGTTCTTGGTGTTGTCCGGCGTGATGTCGGAATCTGCGCTGCGCGGCATTCGCGTGCGGCGGCGTCTGCCCGCGGAGTTGGTCGCCGAACGCGCGGGCCAGATCGCGCTCGAAGTGCTGAACGATCAGCCGCGCATCCCGTCCTTCGCGATCGTGGTCGAAGACTTCGCCGAGAACGACGCGGGCGAGCAGTTTGTCACGGGGCGCGCCTTCGCCCTGCGCATCGCGCCGCGAGCGCGCGAGACGCGCAGCTACAGCTTTGCGGCGCCGACGCGGGGCGTGCTCCGGCTCGCGGGGGTGCGCGTCGCGACACGCTTCCCGTTCGGGCTGTTCTCGAAGGCGATGTGGATCGACCTAGTCGAGGACGCGCTCGTGTATCCGGCGCTCGATCCGCTCGATGTGCGGGCGGGCCGCGCGGGCGAGCCGCGACACGCGGAAGCCACGGGCGGGAGCGGCGGCGCGGCGCCCGAATCCGCCGGGTTGCGCGAGTACGCCGCGGGTGATCCTTTCCGCCGCATCCACTGGCGCGCCTCGCTGCGCCGCGACCAGTTGTTGGTGCGAGAACCCGAGCTAGATCGTCGCCGCGACGTCACGGTGCGGCTCACGACGCGCGGCGCTTCCGTCGGCGAGAGCTTCGAGCGCGACGTGCGGCGCGCCGCCTCCGAAGTCGCCGCGCACCTCGCCGAGGGCCATCGCGTCGGACTGCGTACCGATCAAGCCACTTTTCTGCCCGGCGACGGCGCCCGCCAGCGCGCGCAGCTGCTCACGCATCTCGCGACGATCGCGCCCGATGCCGCGGTGAACGCAGCGTGAGCCGCCTCGAGTTTCGCGCCGGGGTCGCGCTGCCGAGGCCGCGCTCGGCGACGCTGATGGTCGCGCTCGCGACGAGCACGCTGGCGATTACGGGCCAGGTCGCGTCCTGGGCGCTGGCAATCGCGACGCTCGCGCTCGGCTTCGTCGCGCTGCGTGGCGAGCGGCATGAACGCTGGCGCACGAACGCGTGGCTGCTGAACGCGGGCCTGCTGGCCTGCATCGCCGCGGCCTCGGCGCTCTGGTTACGCGGCGCACTCGCGATCGTCGCGCTCGCGCATTTTGCCGTGCTCGCGCAGGCCCTCCAGCTGATCGACGCGCGCGCGCGCCGCTCGGAGTTCCTGCTCGTCGCGCTCGCCGTCTTCCAGGTGACGATGGCCGCGAACCTCACCGACAGCGCTTGGTACCCGTTGTTATTGGTCGCCTTCACCGTTTGCTGCGTGTGGACGCTCGTAGTGCACACGCTGCGCGCCGAGGCGCTCGAAGCGGGCGAACTCGGCGCTGCGCAGCGCATCCTCAGCGTTGGGCTTTGGCGCACGACGCTGCTCGCAAGCCTCGCCTCGGTGGCATTCTCGGCCCTGCTCTTCCCGATCCTCCCGCGCATTCGCTCGGGCGCGATCTTCGCGCGCGGCTTCGGTTCAGGAATCGCCAGCGCGGGTTTCTCGGATCGCGTGGAACTCGGCGACATCGGGCGCATTCGCCAGGACGCGAGCGTCGCGCTGCGCGTCGAGACCCTCGAGGGCGACGCGCTCGCGCCTGAGAAGCGTTATTGGCGCGGCCTCGCGTTCGATTCGTTCGATGGCCGGCGCTGGAGCATTACGCCAGAGCCGCCCAGCGCGGTATATGGCGACCCGGAAATCGGCGTCGACCTGGCGGGCCCCCGCAAAGGCGCACGCCTCGTGCAGCGCATTGCGCGCGAAGAGATGACGCCGGGCGTCGTGTTCGCCGCTGGCTTTCCGACGCTCGTGCGCGGTGGCCTCGGTCGCCTGATGCGCGACGGCAACGGCTCGATCCTCGCGCACTCGACTACCGGGAAGCGCGTGATCTACGAAGTCGTCACGCGCGACCCCGAGCGCCACCTCGCCGCGGACCACGCCGAGCCGCCGCGCGAGAACGGCGCGCGTTACCTCCAGCTGCCCACGCTCGATCCTGAGATTGCTGCGCTCGCGCGGCAGATCACCGCGAGCGCGCGCAGCGATGCGGAGCGCGTCGCCGCTGTCGAGCGCTACCTGCAAACGCAGGGGCGCTACACCGACTCGCCACCCAACGTCGCCGACGGCGTATCGCCGATCGAGCAGTTCCTGCTGACGCGAACCGAAGGCCACTGCGAGTACTTCGCGTCCGCAGAGATCGTGTTGTTGCGGAGCCTCGGGATTCCCGCGCGCCTCGTGAACGGCTACGCGGGCGGTCACGAGAACGAGCTGGGCGACTTCATCGAGGTGGCGCAGTCCGACGCGCACGCCTAGGTCGAGGTGCACTTCGCGGATGCGGGCTGGGTGGCGTCCGACCCGACACCCGCAGACTTACGGTTGGCTGGCGCCGACGCGCTGCGCGGCCTCGGCTCGCTCAGCGATCTCGCCTCGGCGCTCGAACTCTGGTGGTTTGGCAACGTGGTCGACTTCGAC
>JANNDT010000281.1:0-4718 GCA_031387905.1 Deltaproteobacteria bacterium | reverse complement strand
GACGCGAGCGAGTCGATCTCCCGCTCCTCCACGATGCGGGCGCGCGCCGCCTCGTGCAGCGCACTCACGTTCGCGCGCATCGAGGTGGCCACGCGCTCGCGCCATAGGTCCGGCTCGAACGGCGCCGGACGGCCGAGCCCGTGCGCCGCGTGAAAGCCCGCAATGCGCGACGCGACCGCGTCGATCTCGGCAGCGCCGAGAGCCCCGCGTTCGAGCAGCGACAGAGCGTCACATCCGTCGGGCAGCCGGCGCATGACGACGACGTGCTCGCAGCCCGGCTGCAGGCTCTCGCCCAGCGTGCCGATTTCCGCGCCGCCAGCGCGGGAAAGCACTGGCGCTACGCCGAGATACACGTCGGGAGCAAGGCGGCGGTTGAGCGCGATCTCGCGCAGGCAGTCCGCATTGCGCGCTTGTTGGGTCTCGAAGTCGACGAACGAGAGCCGCACGTGCTTGCGCAGCTTGTAGACCCGCGTCGCGGTCAGGAAGACGTGCGAGATGTGCGTCTGAATCCAGCGCACGCCGGCCCTGGCATCCGCATCGTTTGGATAGGCCGGCGCCGTCGCGAGCGCCGCGATCTGTTCGCGCGAGAGATGCGTCGCCTCGCTCACTCGCAAGGCCTCCTCTCGCAGGTCTGAGCAAGTGCCGTGCCGCGGCCTGGGGTTGGCTTCAGCTCGGCTCCGGCGGCTCGCGTTCCGGCGCGCTCACGGGCGCGATGCGGCCGATGTGGTGGACGATGCGCCAGCCGTGATGCGCGCAGCGCTCGAGCCAGCGCCAGCTGTCCATGCGATCGAGCGCAGCGGCGGGTGTGAGTTCGCCGCGACTCGCGGCGGCGAGCACGCGCGCTCGGTGACCGCTGCGCTCCGCCGCGAGCCCTGCGGCGGCGGCTTCGAGCCGACGCTCCGCGCTGTCGCCCGGCGCGAGCGGGCCGGGCAGTGCGAGCGCGAGCGAACGCGCGCGCTCGGCGAGTTCGCGGTCTTCGCCGAGCGGCGCCGTGCGCTCTGCCTGGCGCAGGCGATCGAGCAGGCGGTGCAGTTCGTCCACGGCGTGCAGCGCCGCAATCGTCGAGGCCGCGCTCTCGCGTGCCGGCTCGTGCGGTCGCGCGCGCACGACGAATTGTTGGGTTTCGACCAGCGCGACCTCCAACTCCTCGAGATCGTCTCGCGCAGCCTGGCGCCCGGCGAGCATGGGTTCGAGCCGCGCAAACGCAGTCAGCGCGATCTCACCCAGCGTCGCGGCGACCGCCCGCAGCGCCACCTCGGGTTCCCCCAGAAGCCGCGAATCGAGCCGCTCGGTGTGAGCGCGCGGCCGCTCGGGTACGAGCCGCTCGACGAGCAACGCAAACGGCCGCGCGAGCGGGATCACCGCGGCGGCGCCGATCAGGTTGAAGGACGTGTGGAACGCGACGAGCCACACGTCGGGCGCGCTGTGGAGAGAGCCGGGCGCGAAGAGGCGTTCGAGGCTCGGCAAGAGATCGATCAGAAAGAACGCGAACACGGCGGTGAATAAGTTGAAGATCACGTGCGCGAAGCCCGTGCGCCGTGCTGCGAGCGAGCCGCGCAGCGACGCGAGCACAGCGGTCGCTGTCGTGCCGAGGTCGAAGCCGATCACCGCGGCGGCGGCCTGCGGGAACGTGACCGCGCCGGCGTGTAGCGCGGCGAGCGCAGCAGCGACGCCCGCGGAAGACGATTGTGTGACGAGCGTGATGCCCGTCCCGAGCGCAACGACCAGGAACCGCGATGCGAGCGTTTCGCCGGGGAACGCTCGCAGGGCCGCGAGCGACGCGGAGTCCGCGAGCGCGCTTCCTAACACGTCGAGGCCGAGCAGCGCGAGCCCGAGCCCCGCGGCGACGCGCCCCGCGCTCGCGACGCGCCGCTTGCCGTACAGGTGCAGCAACACGCCGCCCAATGCGAGCACGGGCGCCGCAAACGCGAGTTTCCAACGGATGCCGAGCGCGAGCACGAGCCAGCCTGTGAAGGTGGTGCCAACGTTCGCGCCGAGCACGATGCCGAGCGCCTGCGAGAACCCGAGCAGCCCCGCGCTCGCGAAGCCGATCGCGGTCACGATCGTCGCGCTCGACGACTGCACCACCGCTGTCACTGCGGCGCCCGCGCACGCCCCTCGCAGCGGGCTGCTGGTCACGCGCGCGAGCCAGCGCTGCAGCGACGCGCCCGCGAACTCGCGCAGGCCCTCGCGCAGGAGCCACATGCCGAGCAGCAGCAGTGTGGCGCCGATGGCCAGCGCCGCGACGCCGCCCGAAGCAGCGAGCACTCCGTTAGCCGATCTTCGCCTTCACGGTGAGCACGCTGCAGGGCGCGTGGCGCAGGGTGCGCTCCGCGACGCTGCCAAGCATGGCGTGCTTGAAGCCGCCGAGCCCGCGCGAACCCGTGATGATTAGGTCCGCGTGTACGCGCTCGGCGACGCTGTCGAGCGCGGCGTGCGCGGGAGCGCTCGCGAGGTCCGTGTGGACATCCACGCCGGCAAGGCTGCCAGCGAGCGCATCGAGGCGCTTGCGGCCTTCGGTATACGCCGCATCGATCAGCGAATTGGGCATCGAGACGTCGTAGGGCGACACGAACGGCATGCGCAGCTCGAGCCCATGCACGAGATGAAGCTGCGCCTTGAAGGTGCGCGCCCAGTCGGCCGCGAGCGCGATGGCGTTTGCCGAGTCCTCCGAGAAATCGACGCCGGCCACGATCACGAGCGGTGCCTCCGCATGGCCTTCGCCTTTCACGGTGAGCACCGAGACCGGCGATTCCTTCACGGTGTGCTCCGCGACGCTGCCGAGCAGGAAGCGCTTCAGACCCGTATGTCCGTGCGTGCCGATCACGACGAGATCCGCGCCGATCGCCTTGGCGCGTTCGGCGATGCACATCGAAGCGGGCGCTTCGCCGAGATGCGTGGTGCCGCTGCAGCCCTTTGCGCGCACCTTGTTACTCGCCGCGGCGAGCTTCTCCTGCGCGACCTTGCGCGCGGCGCCGATGAACTCGACCGGCAGCGCCACCGCGTACGGCTCGTAGAGCGGCAGCGGGATCTCGAGCGCATGCACCACGTGCACCTCGGCTTTCGAGCCGACGGCGATTGCGAGCGCGGTGTCGAGCGCGCGCTCGGCGCCGTCCGAGAAATCCGTCGCGACGAGAATCTTCTTCGGGCTCAGCATGGTCACGCTCCCTCGTGTTCGGTTTCCGCGCGCGCCTTCCGCTCTGCGCGTCGGTAGAGCGTCTTGCGATCCACGCCGAGAATCTGCGCTGCGCGCACTTTGTTGCCGCCGGTGTGGGCGAGCACGATCTGCGTGTAGGTCTCGTCGAGATCGTGAAGGCTCACCTGCCGCGCGGCAGCGGCGCGCAGGTATGCGTCGGCGTCGGGTGCGGGCGCGCTCGAGTTCGCGGGGCGCGCCGCGCTCTGCGCAGGCACCGGCACGTCCTCGCAGCCGAGCGTCTCCGCGTCCGTCAGCGCGAGAGCGCGCTCGATCACATTCTCCAACTCGCGCGCGTTGCCGCGCCATGGCTGCGTCCGTAACAGGGCCAGCGCATCCGCCGAGACGAAACGGCGGCGCCCTTCGGCATGCCGGCGCAAAAACGCCTCCACCAGCGCGGGGATGTCGTCGGGCCGCTCGCGCAGCGGCGGAATATGGATCGGCACCACGTTCAGCCGGTAGAAGAGATCCTCGCGGAAACGCCCGGCGGTCATTTCGACGGCGAGGTCCTTGTTCGTGGCCGCGATGATGCGCACGTCCACCTTGAGCGCCTGCGTGGCCCCGACCGGCCGAATCTCGCGGTCCTGCAGCACCCGCAGCAACTTACCTTGCAAGGCGAGTCCCATGTCACCGATCTCATCGAGGAAGAGCGTGCCGCCGTTCGCCTTCTCGAACAGGCCGCGCTTGTTCGTGTGCGCGCCGGTGAACGCACCGCGCACGTGGCCGAACAACTCGCTCTCGAGCAAGCCCTCGGGAATCGCGGTGCAGTTGATCGGCACGAACGGCTTCTCGCGCCGCGCACCGTGGAAGTGCAGCGTGCGCGCGACGACTTCCTTGCCGGTGCCGCTCTCGCCCGTAATCAGCACGCTCGCGCGGCTGTGCCCGACGCGTTCGAGCAGCGCGATGATGTCGCGCATCGCGGCGCTGGTGCCGATCAGATCGCCGAGCGAGCCGGTCGTCTGCACCGCGCGGCGCAGCTGGTCGTTCTCGCGGCTGAGCGCCGAGCGCTCGATCGCGCGCTCGACCGCGAAAAACACTGCGTCGGGTTCGAACGGCTTGGTGATGTAGTCGAAGGCGCCGGCGCGCATCGCCTCGACCGCGCTGTCGATCGTGCCGAACGCGGTCATCAGCACGACCGGCGTGTTCGGCCGCAAGCGCCGCAGCTGGCCGACCAACTCGATGCCTGTGAGGCCGGGCATACGGATGTCGGAGAGCACGACATCGAACTCGCGCTCTGCCGCGAGTTCGAGCGCGGCGGCCGCGGAACTCGCGTCTTCGACCCAGAGGCCGCGCTCTTTGAACAGCGAGGCCAGCATTTCGCGCATCGCGCGGTCGTCATCGACGACGAGGATCTGACCGGTGTGTCTCATGCTGCGCTCCTAGAGCACGCTGCGTGCCAAACCGGGAGCGCACTCGTCGACGCCCGCGGCCGCGTGACTGGGTAAATATGCCCCGGATAATCGCCGACGGTGAGCCACCCCGCCCCGCGCTCCGCAGACACCAGGAAGCGAGACCGAAAGGGGTC
>JANNDT010000278.1:0-8887 GCA_031387905.1 Deltaproteobacteria bacterium | reverse complement strand
CACGCGAGCGCGCCATCTGCTAAATTCGCCGGACGCGCGCGAACGCACGCGGGCGCTCGCACGGCGATGCTGCGTCGAGGCAGTGTAAGTCCGGCGAGCAGCGAGACCGAACGGGGTCAGACCCCTTTCGGTCTCGCTGCTCGGAGTCACGGACGGAAGTGCGGAACGATGTGGGTGAGAACTCAATGAAGAACGCCGACGGCATGCTTCCGCGCTTCGCGGCCCAGCTCGGCGCCAAGCTCTGGCTGTTCGCTGGCCTCACGGTGGGGATTTGCGTTCCCTATTTCGCGCTGCAGCGCGTGCAGTTCTTCACGCCGTTCGCACCGCCGCCGCTCGCGCTCGACGCGGCGGTGCCGTTCGCGCCTGGCTGGGTCTGGGCGTACGCCTCGCTGTTCGCTCTCGTCCCGCTCTCGGCGCTGCTCTCGACCACGCGCGCGGAGGTTGCGGCTTTCGCGCGCGCGCTCGCGTGGGCCTCCGCTTCGAGCTTCGCGTGCTTCCTGCTCTTCCCGAGCGCGGGGCCGCGCCCGCCGGAAGCAGCCGCCGCGAGTGAACTCGGCTGGCTGATCGCGGTCGACACGCAGTGGAACGCGTTCCCCTCGCTGCACGCGGCGCTCACCGTGCTCTGCTTGCTTCATGCGCGCCGCGTGTGCGGTGCGAGTTTGCCCGCCGCGCGCCGCACACTCTGGGACGCGGGCTCGCTCGCGTGGGGCGCGGCGATCGCGTTCGGCGCACTCGCGAGCAAGCAGCACTGGGCGGTGGATCTACTCGCGGGCGGAATGCTTGGGGCGCTCGCGCATCTCGCGGCCCATCGCCGCGCGCAGCAGCCACGCGACCGCCGCAACTGACGCCCCCGCCATCAGCCACTGCGCGGGCGTGAGCCCGGCGTAGCGCGCTTCGCCCACGCGCAGGAAATCGAGCGCGAAGCGGCCTGGCCCGTAGAGCGCGAAGAACAGCGCGAAGAAAAAGCCTGGCGCGCGCAGTTGTTGGGGACGCGCGCGCTCGAGCGCCAGGAACGCGAGCGCGATCGCACCGCAAAGCAGAAACTCGAGCAGCCCGAGATCGAAGCGCGGGCCACTAAACGGCGGCGTGAAGGGGAAGTTCACCGCGAACAGGCTCGTCGACGCGATGCCCGGGTGATCGTGCTGGAGCGCGCAGCCGAGCCGCCCAATGCCGAGCGTGAACGGCAGCGCGAACATCACCAAGTCGAAGAAGCGCAGCAGCTCGGCGCGCGCGAGGGCCGTCGCGCGCGCAACGAGGAACAGCCCGGCGAGCCCACCCAGCATTCCGCCCGTAGAGGCCAGCTCGCCCCACACGCGCAGCAGCTCGAACGGATCCGTCCGTAACACCTCGGGCCGATACGCCAGCACATCGAACACGTGCGCCGACACCAGCCCAATCGCCACCGCCCACACGATCAACGAACTCGCCACCCCGCGCGCAATCCCGACCCGCGGCGCCCGCCGCACCGTCAACTCCACCTGCACCGCGATCGCTGCGAGCGCGAGCACACGAAACGCCTGCAGCGTGTACCCAAAGATCTCTACCGTGGGATGCTCGATGTAAGGAATCACCTGACAACTCCTCTTCCCAATCCGATTCCAAACTCAATTCTGGCGCGAAGACGGCCGGCGGGCGCGCTGAGCGGAAGTAAAGCGGAGCAGACAACGCCGCGAAACCAATGGGCTCTGGGACTCCGCGTCGCGGTACACCGAGGCACACGCGCGAGCCATGCAGCGAAGCGCGCCCGCCGGCCGTCTTCGCGCCTCTCACCACCACTTCCACCAGCGCTTCGGCCGCGGGCATTGCTGCGTCGGCTTCGTGCCGCGCAGGAACACCTCCGGCGCGCCGTCGCACCAGCGCGCGGCGAGCAGCCCGGTCGCTGGATCGATCTCCGCACTCACGATTCGCGGCGGCGCTTCGAAGCCCGTCCAGCCACTCGGGCCGAGCGCACTCTTGATGAAGCGCGCGACCACCGGAATTGCGCCCTCTGCGCCTGTTAGGCCGACGCGCTCGCCATCGTCGAAGCCCACCCAGACGACGACCACGAGCTCCGGCGTGTAGCCCGCAAACCAGGCGTCGCGGCGATCGTTGGTGGTGCCCGTCTTGCCCGCGAACGGGCCGCGTACACCGAGCGCGCGCAGGCTGCGGCCGGTGCCGCGGTCAACGGCGCCCATTAGGGCCGACGTCACGAGGTAGGTCGCCTCCGGCGAGAACGCGCGCGCGCCGCTTTCTTCGTCGCCGCCGAGTTCGTCGCCATCGGGTTCGCGCACGCTGAGTGTGCTGCGCGGCGCGTGCAGCACGCCGCCACTCGCGAACACCGCGTAGGTGCGCGCGACTTCGAGCGGCGTCATCTCGAACGCGCCGAGCGGGAGTGACGGAATCGGGCGCAGCGGGCTCTCGACGCCGAGCGCGCGCGCAGTCTCGGCAACGCGAACGAGCCCGGTCTCGAGCGCGAGCCGCGTGATCGGCACGTTCAGCGAATCCTCGAGCGCGCGCCGCAGCGTCACCGGCCCGCGGTAGCGGCGGTCGTAGTTCTCAGGGCCCCACGGCTTGCCCTCCACCTGAATCGAGAGCGGCTCGTCTTCGAGCACCGTCGCGAGCGTGAGCGGCGCGCGCTCGAGATCGCGCGTGAGCGCCGCCAGCGCGACGATCGGCTTGAACACGCTGCCGGGCTGGCGGTGCGCGTTCACGACGCGGTCGAGCGTTCCGCGCGCGGCGCGTCTACCGCCGACATACGCGAGCACATCGCCGTTCGCGGGATCGAGTGCGATGAGCGCGCCCTGCAGCGGCTTCTTGGCGCGGCGCAGGCGTGGGTAGCTGCGCTCGAGCGCGGCGAGCTGATCATCCAGCGCCGCTTCTGCAGCAGCCTGATAACCAGCGTCGAGCGTGGTGAACACGCCGAAGCCGGCGCGGCTCATCGCGTCTTCGTCGACGCGCGCCGCGAGCTCGGCGCGCACGCGGCCGACGAAGTGCGCCGCGAACGCGGGCTTCGTTTTCTCGCGCTTCACGCCGAGAGGCTGCGCTTTCGCCGCGTCGCGCGTCTTCGCGTCGATGCGCCGCTCCTCCAGCATCACGTCGAGAACCGAGTCGCGGCGCGCTTTCGCTCGCTCGGCGTGGCGAAACGGCGAGAGCGCGCTCGGCCCTTGGATCATGCCCGCGAGCAGCGCGCCGTCGGCGACGCTCAGGTCTTTCACGTCCTTCCCGAAGTAGAAGCGCGCCGCGCGCGCGATGCCGTGAATCGCGACCGCGCCGTCCTGCCCGAGATAGATCTCGTTGAGATAGGCCTCGAGAATCTCGTCCTTGGAGTACCGGAGTTCGAGCCAGAGCGAGCGCAAGATTTCTTTCAGCTTGCGTACGAAAGTGCGCTCGGGTGAGAGATAGACGTTCTTCACCAGTTGTTGGGTAATCGTGCTGCCGCCTTCCGCGACGCGGCGCTCCTTCGCGTTCTCGACGGCGGCGCCGAAAATTCGAATCGGGTCGATGCCGATGTGCGCATAGAAGCGGCGGTCTTCGGTCATCAGGACTGCGTCGACGACGTGCAGCGGGATCTCCGCGAGGCGCACGAGCTCGCGGTCTTCGCCGCGCTCGGCGAGCGAGGCGAGCAGCGGCGGCGCGAGGCGTGCTTCGCGCGCCGGCGCGCCGTTCAGCGTGAGCGACGCGATCGCGCCGCTCGCGCTGAAGGTGGCGACGATGCGCGCGTTCGGCGGAGGTGCTCCCGGAAACGCGAACGCGCGCGCTGCGACCTCGATGCGCGCCTTGGCCACGCGAAACTCACCGGGCGCGAGCTCGGGCCCTTTCGCGGCCTGATAACCCGCCGCGCGCAGATGCTTCTCCACACGCGCGAGCGAGACGTGCGCGCCCGGCGCTAGCGCGAGCGAGCGGCCGTACACGCGCGTCGGCAGCGCCAGGATTTGCTCCGCGAGCGGGGGCCGCGGCCCGAGCGAGCACGCGTTCGCGACGAGCAACGCCGCGAGCGCAGCGGCGCGCGCGCGGTGGGGCGAGAGCGTCACCGGCCCTCGTGCAGGCGCCGCTGTTCCTCGGCCCACCAGTCGTCGCCAGTCTCACGCGATCGCGCACGCTCGCGGTGTCGTTCCTCGCGCGGCGCCGCTTCGCGTTCCTCTGCGTCGCGACCGCCGAACCAGCGCTCGATCACCTCGACGATGTCGGCCGCTTCGCGCAGCGCCTCGCTGGCAGCCTCGTCCTCGCGCTCCGGCGTCTGCGGCGCAGCGCGCGACTGCGGCGCCGCCGCCGCGCGCACGTCTCCTTGGGCCACGCGCTCGCGGTATTCCGCCGCGCGCGCCGCCTCGGACGCGCGCAGCTTCTCGGCCGCAGCGACCTCCGCCGGATCCCAGCTCTCGGCGTGTGCTGCGGGCGCTGCGAGCCAGAGCGCGGCGCACAGCGCGAGTGACGCGTGCCGCACCTTCATGCGTTCATCGACTCGAGAAACGCCTGGTTCGATTCGGCCTGGCGGATCTTCTCGAGCAGGAACTCCATCGACTCGACGGGCGTGAGCGGCGCGAGCAACTTGCGCAGCACGAACATGCGCTTCAGCACGGCCGGTTCGAGTAACAACTCTTCGCGGCGCGTGGCGGAGCGGTTCAAGTCGATCGCCGGGAACGTGCGGCGGTCGGCGAGCTTGCGGTCGAGCACGATCTCGCTGTTGCCGGTGCCTTTGAACTCCTCGAAGATCACTTCGTCCATGCGCGAGCCGGTGTCGATCAGCGCGGTGCCGATGATCGTCAGGCTGCCGGCTTCCTCCGTGTTGCGCGCGGCGCCGAAGAAACGCTTCGGCTTCTGCAGCGCGTTCGCGTCGACGCCGCCCGAGAGGATTCGTCCCGACGCCGGCGTCACGGTGTTATGGGCGCGCGCGAGCCGCGTGATCGAATCGAGCAGAATTACCACGTCGCGGCCATGCTCGACCAGGCGCTTGGCGCGCTCGAGCACGATCTCGGCCACCTGCACGTGGCGCTGCGCGGGCTCATCGAAGGTCGAAGCGATCACCTCGCCGCGCACGCTGCGCTGCATGTCGGTGACTTCCTCGGGCCGCTCGTCGATCAAGAGCACGAGCAGCACGGTCTCCGGATGATTCGTGCTGATCGCGTTCGCGAGTTCCTTCAGCAGCAGCGTCTTGCCGGCTCTCGGCGGCGAGGTGATTAGGGCGCGCTGGCCTTTGCCGATCGGCGCGACCAGATCGATCACGCGCGCGGTGAGCGCCTCCGGCAGCGTCTCGAGCCGGTAGCGCTGCTCCGGATAGAGCGCGGTGAGTTCGTCGAACGGAATGCGCGCGCGCGTGGCGTCGGGCTCGGCGTCGTTCACCGCCTGAATCTGCGCGAGCACGAAGTGGCGCTCGTCTCCGTAGGGCGGGCGCACGGGCCCGCGTAGGTGATCGCCCGTCGCGAGCGCGAAGCGGCGGATCGCCTCGGGAGACACAAAGACATCCTCGTCGTCCGGCAAATAACTATTCGCGGCCGAGCGCAAGAAACCGCAGCCGTCCAGGAGCACGTCGAGCACGCCTGCGCAGACGACCTCGCTGTGCAGTCGCGCGCGCACGTCGAGCAGCGTGTAGATCAGCTGGTCGCGGGAAAGCGCGTCGGGGCTGCGAACCTCGAGCGCTCGCGCGCGCTCGGTGAGCGTGGCGATGGGCTCTGCGATGAGTTCGGCGAGCGTGAGCGGCGCCAACGCGGGGGCGTCGATGGGTGCGGTCATGGAGTTCTCAGGGAGGGGAGATTGACGAAGGAAACGGAAGCGAACACGTCGTGAAATGCGAAGCGAGAGCGAGGGAAACGAAGAGCGGCCACCCTACTTGCGCTGCGGCGCGAGTGTCAAGCAAGCGGCGCTTCGATCCAGTGCGCGAGGCGGCCCGCAGCGGCGCCGTCGCGCCGAAACGAGTGGAAGCGCGTGGCGTCGCAGCGCGTACAAGTGCGCGCAGCCACGCCAATTGCGCTCTGCGCGAGGCCCGCGCGAGCGAGCGCGAAGCCGACGAGCGCGCCGAGATCGAGGCGCGCGTGGCCGGGGCGCGTCGGCGTAATTGCTGCGTCGAGCAGCGCGCCGTAGCGCACGCGCAGCGGCTCGAGCACCGGCGCATCGACTTCGTAACAACAGCCGCCGATGCACGGGCCGATCGCCGCGCTGATCTCGGCGCCCGGCGCCGCGCGCGCGCACGCCGCGAGCGCATTCTCGACGACGCCCGCTGCGAGCCCGCGCCAGCCCGCGTGTACGGCGCCGGCTAGGTCGCCCGCAGCGAGCAGAATCGGCACGCAGTCCGCAGTGATTACGCCGACGCGCACGCCGCGCTCGCGCGTGAGCACCGCGACCGCCTCGCCGAGATCGCCTTCCGCACTCGCCCACACGACGCGCGCGCCGAGCACCTGGCGCGGCCGTCGCAGCGCGCGCTCGGGGCTCGTGCGCAGGCCGAAGCCGTGCGCGACCCCGCGCGCTTGGAGTACGCCGTCGCAGAGGAACCCGGGTGCAGCCTGCTCAGCCACGCTGCGGCTCCGCGCTCGCGAGCACACGCTCGAGCTCGATCAGGTCCGGCGGCAGCGCCGCCTCGAAACGCAGCGTCTCGCCAGTCGTTGGGTGGGTGAAGCCGAGCACGGCGGCATGCAGCGCGGGGCGCGTGAGCGCGCTCGCAAAGGCGCCGCCCGCGGCGCCCCCGTACACGGCGTCGCCGAGCAGCGGCAGGCTGTGCGCGGCGAGATGCACGCGAATCTGGTGCGTGCGGCCCGTCTCGGGGCGCACCTCGAGCTTCACAACGCCGCTCTTGGGAAAGCGCCGCAGCACGCGCCAGCGCGTCGCAGCTGCGCGCCCGTGCTTGGTCACGATGCTCATGCGCTTGCGATCGCTCGCGTGCCGGCCGATCGCGCGCTCGATGCGGCCTTCGTCCTGCGCGGGCGCGCCGCGAGCGAAGGCGAGGTAGACGCGCTCGATGGTGTGGTCGTGAAACTGTCTCGAGAGTGCGGCGTGCGCGGCGTCGGTCTTCGCCACCACCATCACGCCCGAAGTGCCGCGATCGAGGCGATGCACGATGCCGGGACGCGCGACGCCGCCGATACCCGCGAGGTCGCGCACGTGATGCAGCAGCGCGTTCACGAGTGTGCCGCTCGCGTGACCGGGCGCCGGATGCACGACCAGGCCCGCGGGTTTGTCGAGCACCACGAGCGCGGCGTCTTCGTGCATGAATGTTATGGAGATCGCCTCCGCCGCGAGCGCGCTCGGCGCGGCCGGGGGCGGGTCGGCGAGCACGCGGTCGCCCAGCGCGAGCTTCGTGCTCGACCGCGCTGGCAGGCCGTTCACTCGCACGCGCGCATCGTCGATCCAGCGCTGCGCCTGCGCGCGCGCAACGCCCGCGAGCAGCGCGAGCGCGCGATCGAGGCGCTCGCCTGCGTGCGCCTCGTCCACCACGAACTCCGCGATCACGCCGCTACCAGATACGGCTGCGGACGTGCTTGCTGCGGTACACGAGCACATCCACGAGCGCGCGATTCCAGGCGTTGGTCGCGCGCGCGGTTGCGTCCTCGACGCGCTCCTCGAAGAACTCGCGCGCTTCCTCGAGTTCGCTCGCGAGGCGCTCGAACAAGTCGTCGTGCAGGAGACCGTCGCGCACCAAGTCGGGGTGGTACATCGCGATATCGGACACCACGGCGCGCGCAAGGCGCAGCGCGCGCTCGGGGTCCGCGATGCGGCTCATCGCGCGCGGCGCCCGGCCCGGTTCATCGCGCGCGGCGCCCGGCCGGGCGCTGCGCTTTCTCCGGGCGCGCAGCCAGCACGCGCTCCATGTAGGAGGGCACCACACGCTCGGAGTCGAGGCCGACGCAGCGCAGGTACGACATCAGGAAGCCGCGCACGTAAACCGTCGCGGGCAAGTCGTCGAAGCGCTCCTCTTCGAGCCAGCGCAAATAACTCGTGCTGATCTTGGTGGTGGCAGCGATGCGGTCCAGTTCGATGCCACGCGCGATGCGCCAGCGGCGCAGCCGCGCGCCGTCGAACGGGCCGCCGTAATCACTCTCCTCGAAGCCGCGGATCTCGGGCGTGTTCTCGAGCCCGTGTTCATCGACGTCCGCGAAACTGAGTGCGAGTTCGACTCTCGGCGATTCGCCGAACGAGGCGTCATAAGCGAGCCGCTGCGCGGCGTCCGCGAGCACGGCGTACGCGAGTTCGATGCGCTCCTGAATCGCCGTGAGCTCGGCCTCCTCGTAGAGCGAGTAGGTCGCAAGCGAATCCGGCGCGTAGGTGGCGCGCGCCAGGCGGTAACCGCGCTCGATCTGTTCTGGCGTCGCGTCGCGCGAGATCTCGAGAATCTCATAATGCGTCTGGTCCGAGAACGACTTCACGGCGCGGTTTCCTCGCGAGCGGGCAACGGCACGCCTTCGGCGAGCTTGCGCGCGATGCGCTTCAGGTAGATCGCCGCGTCGCCATCGGGCGCGATGTCGAGCAGCGGCCGCTGCTGCTTCACGGCTTCGCGGACGGAGGCGTCGCGGTTCAAGTAGCCGATGTAGTCCGCGTCGATGCCGAAGAAGCGGCGGCACACATTGCTCACGGAGAAGCCAAGCTTCACGTCGTCGGCCGTGGCGACTTCGTTCACCACGATGCGCGGGCGAAAACGCCGCATCGTCTCGACGAAGCGTTGGCCGTCCTCGACATCCATCGACTCGATTTCGCGCAGCAAGTCGAGCGGCGTCTTGATGCCGCGCGCGTTGCGCTGATCCATCGCTTCTCGGACCAGGGCTCGCGCGTCGTGCTTTTGCAGCGCCGCCTGCATGCGCCGATAGAAAGCGGCGCGCACGAAGGTGTAAGCGTTCTCCACCGACGTGGGCTCGGGGTGAAGCACGATCAACCCGTCATCGGAGACGAGGAAGTAATCGAGCGTCGCGGCGTGCGCGCCGGCGCC
>JANNDT010000252.1:0-2985 GCA_031387905.1 Deltaproteobacteria bacterium | reverse complement strand
GGGCCCAACAACACCGAGATCCCGCCGGGTCGAATACCGAACTCGAGATCGTCGAGCAGGTTGCGTTCGCTCGCCGCGAAGTCGACGCCGTCGAATGCGAGCGGCAGGATCGCGTTCGCCGCGCGCTGCGCGGGCGCGCGCTCAGGCGCCAGCACGACGCGCTACCTCGCGCAGGCTCTCGGCCGCGCCGTTCACGAGCGCGGCGAGCGCTATCAGGATCATGCCCAGCGCGAGCGCGAGCGGCGTGTCGCCGCGGCTCGAATGCAGCACGATCGCGGTGGTCATCGTGCGCGTGACGTGCGCGATGTTGCCCCCGACGATCATCACGGCGCCCACTTCGGCAATGGCGCGGCCGAGGCCGGCCAGCAACGCGGTCGGCAGCGAGTAGCGCGCTTCGACCAGCAGCGTCGCCGCCGCGCGCAGCCGCGACGCGCCGAACGCGCGCAGCTGTTCGTCGTACTCGCGCGCGAGGTCCTCGATCGTCTGCCGCGCGAGCGAGGCGATGATCGGCGTCACCAATACGGCCTGGGCGATCACCATCGCGGTTGGAGTGAATAACAGCTCGTAGGCGCCGAGCGGGCCTTCGCGCGAAAAGACCAGATACAGGCCGAGGCCGACGACTACGGGCGGCAGCGCCATGCCGGTGCTGAGCAGTGCGCAGAGCGCGCGCCGTCCCGGAAATCGCGCAACGCCGAGGAACGCGCCGAGCGGAAGGCCCACGAGCGCGGCGAGCAGAACAGCTGCGCTCGTCACGCGCAGCGAGAGTGCGACGATTTCGAGCAGGGCGGCATCGCCGCTCGCGATCAGGCGCCACGCCGTGGCGAAGGCGCTGGCGATCTCAGCCATTAGGCGCTCGGAAGCGTGAGCGCGGCGAGCGCTGCCGGTTCGCTGACCGGGAGTGAGCACTCGACGCCGCGGCACAGGTACGCGGCCGGCGCACCGCCGAGCAGCGTCTTACCGAGCAGCCAGCTCGCATCGAGCAGAGCGCTCGTCTCGCCCGGCGCGGCGACCAGCACGTGCTCCTCCGGCCCGAGCGCACGCCGCGCCGCGAGCGCGAGCGCTTCGGTGCGTGGATCCGCGGCCGCGCCGATCACGACTGCGACGGCGAGCCCGCGCTCCGCCCAGGCGCCGCCGCGCGCGAGGGTGGGCAACGCGTGCGGCGCGCGCTCGAGCGAGAAGGCGTGAGTGCGGAGCACGCGCTCCGCCGTGCTGCGCAGCTCGACGCGGCCAGAGAGCGTCGCAGCCCGTAACAAGCCGACCACCGCGAGCCCTGCAGAGTGCGGCGTCGCGCCGTCGTGGTCCGAGCGCGGGCGATGCACGAGCGCCTCGCCGTCCACGGGCGTGAAGAACAGATCGTTTTCATCGGGATCGAAGAAGCGCGCGCGGATATCCTCCGCGACTTCGAGCGCGAGCGCGAGCCAGGGCTCGCCGCAGCCCGCGCGCTGGAGATCGAGCAGCGCCGCGAGCCAGGGCGCAAGATCGTTGAGGAAGGCGGGCACTCTGGCGGCGCCTTCGGCGAACACACGCAGCCATTGCCCCGTTCGCGGGTCGCGCAGGCGCTCGGCGCAAAACTCCGCGAGCGCGACCGCGTCGCTCCGCAGCGCGTCGTCGCCTTGCAGGCTGCCCGCGTAGGCGAGCCCCGAGATCGTGAGCGCGTTCCAGCCGAGCAGGCGTTTCGTGTCGGTGGCGGGCGGGATGCGCTGTGCGCGCGCGGTGAGCAGTTGCGCGCGTTCGAGCGCGAACGTCTCGCGCGGGCCGCGTGCCTCATCCCAGAGCACGTTCGCGTGCTCGAAGTTGCCGGGCTCGCGTACCGCGTACGCGGCGCAGAACTCGGCGCCGCGCGTAGCGCCGAGCACTGCGCTCACCTCGCTCGGCGTCCACACGTAGAACTTGCCCTCGACGCCCTCGCTGTCGGCGTCTTGGCTGCCATAACAACCGCCGTCCGGCGCGCGCATTTCGCGGCGCAGCCAAGCCGCTGTCTCGGTGATCGGCCACCACAGGTCCTCGTCCTGCGCGCCGGTCGGCCGCCACAGCTCGGCGTAAAAGCGCAGCAACTGGCCTTGGTCGTAGAGCATCTTCTCGAAGTGCGGGACGCCCCAGTGGCCATCGACGCAGTAGCGATGGAAGCCGCCGGCCAACTGGTCGTAGAGGCCGCGCCGCGCCATTTCGCTCGCGCTGTGCGACAGATGCGCGAGCACCGCCGCGCGCTCGGGTTCCGGCAACAGTGGCGCCGCGGCGAGCATTAGGTCGAGGTTCGAGGGCGTCGGAAACTTCGGGCCGCCGCCGAAGCCGCCGTGCTCCGCGTCGGCGCCCTCCATGACACGGCGTGCCGCCGTAATTAGGTGCTCTGCACCCGGCAGGGCGCTGGCTACGCCGCGCGGCCGCTCGCGCAGCGCCGCGAGCACTTGCTGCGCCGTTTGGTCCACCTTCTCGCGCTGCTCGCGGTAAGCGCGATGCAGGCCCTCGAGCACCTGCCGGAAGCTTGGAAGCCCGTGACGCGGCTCCGGCGGGAAGTACGTGCCGGCGTAGAAGGGTGAGCCATCCGGGCGGCAGAAGACCGTGAGCGGCCAGCCGCCGTGGCCCTGCAGGCGCATGACGGTGTCCATGTAGATCTGATCGACGTCAGGCCGCTCCTCGCGGTCGACCTACACCGGAACGAACCACTGGTTCATTAGGGCGGCGATCGCGTCGTCCTCGAACGATTCGCGCTCCATCACATGGCACCAATGGCACGCGCTGTAGCCGATCGAAACGAGCAGCGGCTTGTCCTCGGCACGCGCTCTCGCGAGCGCCTCGGCGCCCCACGGAAACCAATCGACCGGGTTGTGCATGTGCTGCCGCAAATACGCGCTGGTTTCGCGCGCGAGGCGATTCGCCGGACGAGTCGGGTGAGACATGGCGGCGCAGTCTAGGCCGGGGCGGTACGGATGCGCGCACGCTGTGCTCGCCTAAGTTGCGCGCATGCAAGCCCCCGCGCGCGTGATT
>JANNDT010000215.1:0-2763 GCA_031387905.1 Deltaproteobacteria bacterium | reverse complement strand
ATATATATATATGGCGCGCGTCGAGAGCGCGGCGCGTTTCGCGGGCTACGACTTCGCCAAGAGCGCCGCGTTCACCGAGGACGTAAACACGCAGCCGGGTGTATGGATCAACCTGGCTGGCCGCGAGGCCGAGGGCAGCGTTTCGGCCATCGACTACGAACGAGTGCGCGATGAAGTGATTACCGCGCTACTCGACTGGAAGCTGCCCGATTCGAGCGCGCCCGTGGTGACGCGCGCGGCGCGGCGCGAGGAGTTCTATCAGGGCCCGCACGTCGGCCGCGCGCCCGACGTCGTGCTCGAACTCGCGCAGCACGCGGGCTACGGCCTCTCGCTGGTGCCAACGCCGTGGGGCGAGGGCGCGGGGCCGAGCGTGCGGCGGCTCGCTGCGCAGGAGCTTGGCGGCGGAAAGGGGCGCGGCATGAACGGCGTGCACACCGCGCACGGCGTCTGGATCCAAGCTGGCGTCGACGAGGCGCGCGGTGCGCTGGGCCCGGCCTCGATCGTCGATACGGCGCCCACGATTCTGCGCGCGATGGGTCTCGGCTTCAGCGAACTCGATGGCTCTGCGTTGGGCGGCGCGAGGCACGCCTACTCCGCGGCCGAAGAAGCGCTCGTCGCGGAGCAGTTGCGGCGGCTCGGCTACCTCGAATGAATACCGCCGCGACTCATCGCGAACGCCGCGCGCGCCACGCGCTGCGCGACGCCGGCGCCGCGCTGCTGTTTGGCCTCGGCGCAACGCGGCCGCGCTTCGCCGCGCGCGGCTCGCTCACGCTCGTCACATTCCACCGCGTGCTGCCGCCCGAGCAGCTCGCTGCTGCGCCGCTGCCCGGCCTGTGCGTAACACCCGAGTTCCTGGACGGCGCGCTCGCCTTCTTCGCACGGCACTTCCGCTGCCTGACAGTCAGCGAGGCAGTGCGCTCCCACGGGCGCCGCGAACGGCAAGCGCGCCCGCTGCTGGCCATCAGCTTCGACGATGGGCGCGCGGATGGCTTCGTGCACGCGCGCCCTCTGCTCGCAAAGCACGGCGTACCCGCAACGTTCTACGCCGTCTCGAACGCCATCGATTCGCCCGAGCCATTATGGCCCGACGCACTCGCGCTCGAAGTGCAGGCGCTCGCCGGACGCGGTCCCAGCGGGCGCGTAGCGATCGCCGAGGTCTTCGCGACGCCGATCGCTCCGCGCGTGGCCGACGCGGAGCTGCCGAAGCTCGCGGCCAACCTCGCGAAGGGCTGGCCCGCGGCGCGCGTCGCACTCGCGCTCACGCGGCTGCGCGCAGCGAGCGGCGGCGCGCGACTGCCGAGCTGGGAGCGCGCGATGCGCTGGGACGAACTCACGGCGCTCGCACGAGCGGGCCACGAGATCGGCTCGCACTCGCTCTCGCACGCGATCTTGTTACGAGAATGCACGCCGGATCTCGCCGCCGAAGTCGCGGGCTCGAAGCGCGCGCTCGAAGACGGGCTCGGCGTGCCGGTAACGAGCTTCTGTTATCCGTCGGGCCTGTACGACGATGCGGCGCTCGCCGCCGTTGCGAAGGCGGGCTACGAAAACGCGACCACCACGGTACCCGGCGCGAATCGCGGCCTCTGCGCCCCGTTCGAACTGCGACGCATCGACATCGACGGCTTCCTGAACGCGCGGCGCGACGGCACCGCGTCGCCGAGTGTGCTCGCCTGGCGGCTCTCGTGGAGCGCTTCGTGAAAACGCTCGCCGTCGTCGTCAGCCACTACCCCGCTCTCTCGCACACGTTCATTCGGCGCGAGGTCGCTGCGCTCCGCGAACTCGGCGTACGCGTGCAGACGTGCAGCATTCACCGCGCCGAGCCGGCCAGCCTAATTGCAGAGGCAGACCGCGCGGAGGCAGAACGCACGGTTGCGCTCAGGCCCTTCGCAGTGAGCGCCGCAGCAGCTGCTCTCACCGCGAGATTGCTCGGCGCTCGCGGCGCGCGCGAGTTCGCCGCCGCGCTCGGCCGGGCATTCTCGGGTGATGCCAAGACGCCGTTCCACCCGGCTTTTTATTGGGCAGAAGCAGCGCTACTCGCGGACAGGCTCGCGGACAAGCAGATCGGGCACATTCACGCGCACTTCTCAAACGCTGGCGGCGAGGTCGCGTTGATCGCGAGCCGCCTGCTCGGCACGAGCTTCAGCCTCACGCTCCACGGCCACTCCGATCTCGAGCAGACGCACCCTCCGCGGCTTGCTGCGCTGGTCTGCGCTGCGAGCTTCGTCGCCTGCGTGACCGACGCGATGCGCGAGGCCGTGGCCGCGCGCGTGCCCAGCGCTCGTAACAAGTTGCACGTCGTGCGCTGCGGCCTCGACGCCGACGGCCTCTCTCCCTCTCCCCGCGCCGCCGCGCCCGGCGCGAACGCGAAGCTGCGTCTTCTCCACGTCGGCCGCCTCTCGCCTGAGAAGAATCAGGCGCTGCTGCTGGACGCGTTCGCCGACGCGCTCGCAGCGGGCGTCGATGCCGAACTTCGCATCGTTGGCGCGGGCCCCGACCGAGACGTGCTCGCGGAGCGGCTCGCAGCGCTCGGGCTCGCGGGCCGCGCGCAGCTCGTCGGCCCGCTCGCCGGCGCCGCGCTCAGCGCCGAATACTGCGCGGCTGATGCATTCGTGATGTCGAGCCGCATGGAGGGCCTGCCCGTCGTACTCATGGAAGCTCTCGCGCAGGGCGTGCCGTGCATCGCGCCCGCGGTGGGTGGGATCCCCGAACTGATTACGCCCGCGAACGGCTGGCTGTTTCCAGCGGGCGACCGCGCGGCGCTCG
>JANNDT010000200.1:0-6225 GCA_031387905.1 Deltaproteobacteria bacterium | reverse complement strand
GACGCGCAACCTCGATCCCCTGAAGCTCACGGGTGTCTTCTCCTCAGCAGCCTTCGGTGGAGGGCGCGCCGGCTCCATCACGCTCGATGCGCCCGAGATCACGGTCGCGGGCGGCGCGATCGCCGCGTCGGCAACGGTCTTGGGAGGCGGTGCGGGCGGGGACGTATCGCTTCGCGGCGACACGCTCCGCGTTCTCGACGGAGGCGTCGTCAGCGCGGGGAGCTTGCCCCTCGTGAACAAGGGCGTGTTCGTCGCCGACAGCGGAAACGCTGGCAGTGTCACGCTCATTGCCAGTCGGTCGATCGAGATCGCGGGCCACCACGCGCTGAGTGCGGCGCAGCCGAGCACCGTCGCATCGAACGCCGTGGCGCGCGTGGACGGGCAGCCAGGAACTGGGGGCGCGAGGGCGGGGCGCGTCATGCTCGACGCGCCGAGCATCCTGATCCACGGTGGCGAGGTCTTGGCGAGCGCCCCCGATTCGGACGGCGGCAACATCGAGATCGTGGCGCGCGATCGCGTGCACCTGATCGGCGGGGCGATCACGACGAGCGTCAGCGAGGGCGTCGGCGGGAACATCAGCATCGACCCGACCTTCGTGATCCTGCAGGACGATGCGCGCATCGAGTCGCGCGCCGGAGGCGGCACGGGCGGCACGATCCAGATCACCGCAGAGAACCTCTTCCAGTTCCCCGGGACGCTCATCAGCGCCGACGCCGACGCGAGCAAGCTCGGGATCGACGGCACCGTCGAGATTCACTCTCCCGACGTGGACCTCTCCGGCGCACTGACCGCCCTGCCCGCTTCGTTCGTTGATGCAGCCGCCCTGATGCGCGAGCGCTGCGCCGCGCGCCGCACGGGCGAGCGCGCGGGCAGCTTCACGGTGCGCGGCGTAGGCGGCGTGTCCGCGGCGCCCGACGCGCCGCTGGTGGCGGCACTCGCGGGCGACGTGCGCGCGCGCGATGCCCGGGCAGAGGCGCTTGAGTCGCCTGCGATCGCGCGAATCGATGCGGCGCTGCTGGCGTCGGCTTCGGCCTGCAATTAGGGAATCGGCGAGCGGACGAGCCTCGCGGTGATCCGATCCGGGCGTACGCGCAGACTTGCTGCGTTGCGAAGGCGCCCTGTCGGCGGCACCCCCGCGGCCGTGCTGCAAGCCCTGGCTCTGCGCCGGCCGCGGTGCCGGCGGGGCGTCGAGCACCCTGCACCGGAGCAGCTCGCCTCGCGCCCGTGCTGCGACCGAAGACGACCCGATCGAGACGGGCCTCGGCCTCACTCCGCTCGGCGCGCCAGCGCCTCGCAGAAGGTGGACAGGTCGTCGAGCCGGGTCGAAGCGATCTCGTGAACGCGCGCCCAGTCGAGCGCGCCATAGCGATGCGCGATCAGGTTCCGGAGCCCTGCGCCAGCCGCGAGGCGCTCGGCGAGGTCGGCGGCGATCACACCGCGCTCGCCGAGCGCGACGAAGACCTGCGCATAGCCCTGCGGAACTGCGAGCCCCGCGTCGGCCAGCCAGTGCGCCGCGAGCGCGAGGCTCTCCTGAAGCGCCACGAACAGGTTGAGCACGACGACCTCGCGCGCGGTGCGGTCCGCCGCCAGCGACTCCGGCGACGGCGGCAGGACCGCGCGGATGCGGGCGATCGCGTCGCGAACGGCGGCGATCCTGTCGGCTAGGACGGCCCTATCGACCACGCGCAGCCGCCGCCAGTGCGCCGCGCGTGAAGAGCTCCTCGAAAGGCTGGAAGTCGAGGTACTCGAGGATCGCCCGCGCTTTGCGGGCCGAGAGCGCGTCGCGGTCGCGCATGAGGAGAAGCCGGCCGTCGCGGAAGACTCGGTAGGCGAGACCCGGTGGGGCGTCGTCGAGCAGCACGAGATCGACGGGGCAACCCGCAGCCGCCTCGAGTCGCGCGCTCAGCGAGCCCAAGTCGAGGGTGCTCAGCTGAACACCCACCGCGAGCCCGATCGCGAGATCGACGTCCGAGTGCGACGACGCCGTGCCGCGGGCGTGCGAGCCGAAGATCAGCGCGAAGGCGATGCGGGAATCGTCGGCGAGGAGGGAGCGCAGGGCGTCGAGCATTCGCCGAGTGTATCGGGGGCCGGATCATCCATGCGCGAATCCTGATGATCCGGTTCTGCGCTGAGAACCGACTCCTGTTTTACGGAGGAGTGCGAATGGGTCGGATCGAAGCCCCCGGCGCCTGCGCCGACGGCGGTTGCTGGCGCATGCGATGATGCCGGCGCCGTGAGCACCCCGCTGTCGAGACTGCGCTGGTTGCTCGCGCCCAGCTTGGGCGCGCTGCTCGCGTTGTGGCTGAGCGCCGGCAGCGCGCACGCGCAGGCGCCACCGGCGCCCGCGCCGTCCTTCGAGTCATTCGAGCGGCCCGTCGAGAGGGAGCAGGAGCTGCCGCTCGAGCGGAATCCTGAGAGCGAGCGGCCCGCGCTCGCTCTGCCGCCGCTACCAGTGACTGTTGGCGCGTCGGACACGCCACTCTCGCAGCTCCCGCAGATCGTGGTGCGCGAGTTCCGCGTCACGGGTAGCACGATCTTCTCCGACGCCGAGCTCGCGCGCCTAACAGCTCCGTATCTCGGCCGCGCGCTCGGCTCGGAGGCGCTGATCGAGCTGCGCGACCAGCTGACGCAGCTCTACGTGAGCGCCGGCTACGTGAGCTCCGGCGCGCAGCTTCCGGATCAGGACGTGCGCGATGGCGTGATCGCGTTCCAGATCTTCGAGGGCCGGCTCGCGGAGCTCGTGCTCGAGGGCGACCGCCGCTTCCGCGACCGCTACCTCGCACCGCGCATCGAGCGCGGCGCGCGCACACCGCTCGACGTGGCTGCGCTCGACCGCGAGCTGCAGCAGCTGCAGGAGGACGACCGCATCCGCCGTGTCGACGCCGCTCTCATCCCTGGCGAGCGGCCGGGCGAGGCCAAGCTGCGCGTGCGCTTCGAAGAGGAGACGCCCTATCTCGTGGCCCTCACCGCCGACAACCACGAGTCGCCCAGCATCGGCGCGTACCGCGGGCAGCTCGAGCTCGCGCATCGCAACCTCACCGGCAACGGCGATGTGCTGCGCGGCTCGGTCTCCGGCAGCGCGGGCCTGCTCGACTACGAAGTCGGCTACGAGCTGCCGGTGACGCGCTGGGACACGACGCTGGGCGCGTGGTTCCGCGCGGGAGAGAGCGACGTGGTGGAGGCGCCGTTCGCCGCCGTCGATATCGCGAGCGAATCGCGCACGATCGGGCTCGCGCTGCGCCAGCCGCTGCTGCGCTCGCGCGAGCACCAGCTCGAGCTCGGGCTCACCGCCGAGTACCGCGAGAGCGAGACGTTCTTGCTGGGCGAACCCTTCGCGTTCGCTCCGGGCACCGACGATGGGCACAGCAAAGTCGCGGTCTGCGCTTCCGGCAGGACTACGTGTTCCGCGATCTCGCGCAGGTGATCGCCGCGAGGCTCTTCAGCGAATGCAACGATCGCCGCGCCGATCAGCAGCCACAGCCCGCCCGCGCGCAGCGAGTGCGTCGCCAGCGAACGCATGCCTGGCTGCATGTCGGCACCCTATGCCGGAATCGCGCGAGCAGTCAAACGCGATTCCGGCCTTGGGTGCGGCTCGGGGTTCCATCTCCAAGCTGGCGCTCTCAGAAAAAGATCGTGCCGTTGAAGATGATCGCGCCTTGTCTTCCGCCGCCGAATCCATGCAGCCTGCCGTCGCCGCTGGCGCCTGCGAAGGCGCCGGTACCGCCGGTGATCTGGAAGACGGTGTCGATGCGCGGCCCGGGGCCGTCCCCGTCCGGAAATGGGCGAATCCAGGCAGGGCAATCGATGTGATCGGAATAGATGAAGAGCTCGCCTTCCGGGAACGTGAACACGAATTGGTCGATGGCGCGGTTGCAGGGCTCGAAGGCTCCGTTTACGGGTAGGAGCGTGATGTAGTCGACTCCTGTCCCGGCGCTTTTCGAGAGATTGCTTTGAACCTTCGCGCCGAAGGTCCCCGAGCACGACGAACCGTCGTCGGCGCAAGTGAGTTCTCCCAGGTCGTACACCTTCGGACTCCAAGTGATGTGCAGCTTGCTGCCCTTCTGCGCGAACGCCGGGCTGACGGAGACGAACGCCACGGCGAGGGCGGCGACCAGCGCGGCGATCGCCTTCACGAACGGGAACCTATTCGACCTCATCTGGATCTATGTGCTGCACGCCTTCGAGAAGAAGACTCGGAAGACCCGCCAGGCAGAGATCGAGTTAGCCCGAAGGAACTTGGTCGAGGTCCTGAGAACCAGAAGGCTCTGAGAAAAAGGGACGGAGGAAGCGATGGCAGCGAAGCTGCGACGATCGAGCGGCAACGTGTTCCGAGACCTGGGCTTCTCGCCCGCGGAATCGGAGCACCTGCGAATCCGTTCGGAGCTGATGGCGCGATTGCGCCGGGTGATCGCTGCGGAGGGCCTCACCCAAGCGGCGGCAGCGCGATTGCTCGGGGTGAGCCAACCGCGCGTGAGCGACCTCGTGCGCGGACAGATCGACCTCTTCAGTATCGACACGCTCGTGAACATGCTCGCCAAGGCTGGGATTCGCGTGACCGTCACAGCCCGCGCCAGAACGCGAGCTGCCTGAGATGCAGGCCTCCTCGCACTGAGGCTCGCGTCGATGCGCCACGATCTCGCCTGCTTTGATCTCAGCCCCCGCGCTGACCGGAGTGGTGCGGGACAGCTGCCCGCAGGCAAGACGAGAGATCGGTGGACGGCGCAACCCGTTCGCAAAGACGGGGCATCGTCTCGCGCCTCACCTATTGGGGTCACCCCGGCGTAGACTCGACCTCCGAGGTGGCCCGCATGGCCCCCGCAACTCCGCGGATCTGGCTGTCGCTGATTCTGCTGCTCGAGGCGAGCGCGGGCCCCGCGCACGCGAACCAAGGCCTCGTCGCTCGCGACGGCACGCTCGGCAGTGGCGCGCTCGATGTGGCGGCTGGCATCGACCCGCTCGGCCAGCCCGCGGATTACCTGAGAACCCCCGACCTCGGCGAGCAGCACGGCGCGAACTTGTTTCACAGCTTCGCGCGCTTCGGCATCGGCGTCGGCGAGACGGCGACATTCACCGGACCAGATCCGATCAGCGTCCCGCAGAGCGTCGCGAACATCATCAGGCGCGTGACCGTCTGCTCCGCCTCGCAGCTCGACGGCACGCTGCGCTCGACCATCCCCGGCGCGGACCTCTGGCTGATCAACCCGAGCGGCATCGTGTTCGGCGCGGGCGCACAGCTCGACGTGCCCGGCTCGTTCCACGCTGCCACTGCGGACTCGCTCGCCTTCGACGACGCGGGGCTCGTGCGCTTCTACGCCGACGCGACGCGACCGAGCGTGCTCGCAATCGCCGAGCCGCGCATGTTCGGGTTTTTCGACAGCGTGCCGAGCGCGACGCCGTCTCTGCGCGTCGACGGCAGCACGCTCACTGTGCGCCCGGGCGAGACGCTCTCGCTCGTCGCACGCGACGGGCTCGCGCTCGATCACGCGCAGCTCACGGCAGAGAACGGGCGCGTGAACCTCGCAGCCGTCGCGGGCGCGGGCGACGTGGCGCTCGCGCCCGCGTCTGCCGCCGAGCCGCTCGAGGTGCGCTCGTTCGCGGCGCTCGGCGATGTCGCACTTACGCAGCAGTCGCTCGTCGATGCCAGCGGTACGGCGCCTGGCGCGATCTTCATCCGCGGCGGGCGCGTCGTCGTCGAGGGCTCTCGGGTGCTTGCGAGGAACCACGGCGCGAGCGCGCCCGGCGGGAGCGTCGGCGTACTCGCGAGCGAGTTGCTCGACGTGAACGGCGGGCTGCTCAGTGTCTCCACCGATTCGGCTGGAGCTGCGGGAACGATCCGCCTAACAGGTGGCGATCTCCGCTTTCGCGGGGGTGGCCCCGGCATCGTCGACCTGAGCCTTCCGCTCGACGATCTCGTCAATTTTCCGCACGAGCCTCTGGTGGGTCTGGCCGCCGACACGCTGGCCGGTGGAGGCGGGGGTGCGCTCCAAATCGACGCGCGCTCGCTCGAAGTGGTCGACGGCGCCACGCTGAGCGCCTCGACGTTTGGAGCCGGCGCGACCGGCAGCGCTGGAACGATCCTCATCGCCGCCGATTCCGTCTACGTCGGCGGACGCGCGTACATCGTCACCAGTTCCTGGTGGAGCCAAGGGGACGCGGGAGCCATCGCGCTCCATGCCGACACGCTCACGCTCGATGGCGTCGACGGTTACGCGTACATCGACGCGG
>JANNDT010000195.1:0-6122 GCA_031387905.1 Deltaproteobacteria bacterium | reverse complement strand
GTCGAGGTTGTGCACGCGATAGCCCGCGCGCGTCAGTGCAGCCTCGAGCGGACGCATGGCGAAGTCGCTGCGGCCGAGCCCGTGCAGCAGCACCACATCCTCGACGCCGCGCTCGCTCGCCGGCTCGGGGCGCTCCCTAATCAGCGAGACGCTCCCCGCCAGCGCGGCAAACAGCACGAACGCGCCCGCCGCGCTGCGTTTCACGGGTGGTGGCCGCAGCTGGGGCAGCTCTCAGCTTCCGGCGCAACGACCTGCCCGCAGTTCGGACATGCGGCTTGCATCTCAGGGAACTCGAGTCCGCACGAAGCGCAGCCGGCGGCGCTCGGCGCGAGCGGTTCGTCGCAGCCGGGGCAGCGATCGAGCGCGCCGGTCGCGAGCGCGCGCTCGGCGTCCGGCACGGTGTCGGCCATCCAAGCCTCGAGCACGGCGACCGCCGCCGCGCGATCGGTGCGCTCGACGTAGATCGCGAGCCGCACTTCGCGCCCGGAGTTCCCCTGCCTGGAGACGCGCTGAGAGCCCGCGATGCGCGCGCCCGGCGGATCCGTGTCGATCGCGCAGATCACCTCCGCGTCAGTCAGGCGCTCTGCGATTTCGCGCAACTCCGCAACGTCGCCGCCGCGCAGCATGACCGGTTCCGTCAGCGCGACGGGTTCGGGCGCCTTCACCACGCGAGCGAGTTCGCGCCCATCGTTCGTGTCGAACTCCGCGGCGCTGCCGTGCTCCAGCGCGACGTGGCAACTCGGACAATCGCTCACGTGCGGGAGATACTCGGCGCTGCAGCTCGGGCAGGTCTTGAACATCGCGGCTCCTTGATCGAACGCGAATCAGCCTAACGAGTCGCAGTGGCCCTTGGCCCGCACGCAGCGCTCACGGCGCAGGCTTCTGTTCGTGCGACGACCAATGGATCGCGCGGATGCGCCAGCCCGCGTCGGCCCGCGCGAGCACAATCAACTCCGCGCCCTCGGTGCGAATCTTGCGACCGCGGTAGTCGCCATCGGTGCGGGTCGTCGCGCTCACCCACGCGACTCCGCCTTCCGTAATCACGCGCACCGCGCTGCGCGTAGTTTTCAGCGCGCGCGCGAACTCGATGTCGGCGGCGAGGTGGTGGCCCACGTACTCCGCGCGCGTTTCGCTGTAGCCGCTTTCGAGCACGATCGCGTCGGGTGCGAGCAGCGCTTCCGCGGTTGCGGCGTCGCCAGCAGCGAGCGCAGCGTGGAAAGCTTCGACTGCCGCGGCCGGATCGCCGGGCGTTTCGGCGAGAGCCGCAGCGTTCGAGAGCAGGGCGACTGCAAGGATTAGGGTGCGCATCTTTTGCAAAGCCTACTCCGCGCTCAGTGCGTGGCGACACTCGCTGCGATCGCGAGCTGCGCGGCGAAGTAGAGCGGCAGCCCCCACGCGACGCCCCCAAAGCTGGGCGCGACGAAGCGCTCGCGCGCGACCGAGAGATCCGAGAGCGCGAAGCCGACGCCGCCGAGCGCGAGCAGTACGGGTGCGCCCTGCGCGGTGGCCGCGCAGGCGAGCGCGGCCATTGCCGCGACGAGGATTCCGTACACGCCAACTGGCGCGCGTAGGCGCCCAGTGCGCGGGCCAAGCCAGCGCCACGTCGCGGCGAGCAGCGGGATCGCGACGAGCGCGGCGATCGCGAGCGCGCCCGCGTCGACGCCGAGCGCGAGGCAGGCGAGCGCATACGCGATGTGCCCGAGCGCGAACGCGCCGACGCCCGCGAGGAACGCGCGGCCCGCGCCGGGCGCGATCAACAGCACGTCGCCGAGCGCGCACAGCACGAGGCCGGCGAACACGAAGCGCCCCGCGCTGGTTTCGAGTGCGCCCCACGCGACGCCGGCCCACATGAATGAGCCCGAGGCGATCGCCTTTGCGGCGCCGGCCGCTACGCGCGCGCCGCGCCATTTCGCGAGCAGCAAGCCGGCAACCGCAAGCGCGCACACGAGCGCCGGCGCGGCGCTCACCCCGCGCCGCCGGCGAAGCGCACGGCCGCGAACAAGCCGAGCATTGCGCTCGCGAGCGCGAGCTTCGCGACGGCGCCGAGCGCGAGGCCGAGCGTCGCGCCGAAGCCCGCGCGCTGCGCGCTCTGCCAATCGCGCCGCAGCGAGAGTTCGGCGAGCACGGCGCCCGCGAACGGGCCGATGAGCATGCCGAGCGGGCCGAGGAAGATTCCCGCGAGCCCGCCAAGCGCGGCGCCGACGACTGCGCGCGGCGATGCGCCGAACTTTTTCGCGCCGAGCGCGGTGGCGGCGAAATCCGCCACGTAGGTGAGCGCGGCGAGCAGCCCGAGCAGCGCAAGCCAGCCCCAGCCGACGTACGCGAAATCCTCCGCCCAGGCCGCGGCGACGAGGCCAGCAAACAAGAGCGGCGCACCGGGCAACGCGGGCAGCAACAAGCCCGCGAGGCCGAGCGCGACCAGCAGCGCCGCCAGCACCCAGAGCGCGATTTCGGCGCTCATAGCTTTTGTTCGAGGAACAGCGTGCGCGTGCGTGAACCGCCCTGCGAGTAGTCGACGAAGCCGACGTGCTCGTAGACGCGCCGGGCGCGCGCGTTGTCCTCGCGCACCTCGAGCGTCACTTTGCAGCAGCCGAGTGCGCGCGCGTGCGACGCGACCGCAGCGAGCAGCGCTTGGCCGACGCCCGTGCCGCGTGCATCGGGCATTACGGCGAGGTCGTGGAGGTTGAGCAACGGGCGCGCGTTGAAGGTCGAATAGCCGAGGAAGCACACTGCGACGCCGGCGGGCGCGCCACCGCGTCGCGCGAGCAGCACCACGGCGCCGCCGCGCGCGATGCGTTCGATTAGATCGGGCACGAGCCGCGCGCGCACGTCTTCACGCAGCGGCGCGCCGCCGCCCATCGGGTCGCGCGCATACGCATCGACGAGCGAGAGGAACTCGGCGGCATCGCGCTCGGTCCTCAGGTCCGTCGCCGAGATCTCCGTCGCCATCGCGCTCGCCCCCACGTCCGCTCGCTTTTCGAGCCCGAGCGCGGTGACCCAGCGCGCGTCGCTCTCGCGCGGAAGGCGAGCGGGCCACGCGCCCGGCTCGCCGCTCGCGCTCGTCGGCAGCGCGGCGCTCGCTGCGACGCGTTCGCGCGCGAGATCGAGCGCGACCAGCCAGGTGCTCGGCCCGGCCGCTGCGATCAGCGCATCGAGTTCCGCGCTCGCCCGCGAGACCTGACAACTGCCGCGTTCGACGTTGCGCAAGAAGAGCGCGCTGTCCTCGGCGCGCAGGCTCGCGAGCGAGTAGACGCGCAGGGAGAAGCGCGCTGGCGCCCAGTCGAGCAGCCGTAACAACGCGTGAGAGCCGCAGCTGCGGCAGCGCGCAATCGCGTCGATCGGGCCGTCTTGAAACAGGAACGCATGCGCGATCTCGGGCAGCGGGTCGCCCACCGCAAGCCCCGCGAAATGCGCACACAGCGCGAGTTCAGGATTCACGGCGTTCTTCCGCTGGGCGGCTAGGCGCGAGGATCAGCAGCGCTGCGCCGGCCATCACCGCGACGTCGGCGAGGTTGAAGATGCCGGTGCGCAGCGGCCCGACGCCGAGGCTCACGAAGTCCGTAACAGTTCCAGAGTTCACGAGCCGATCGAGCCAGTTCGCGAGCCCGCCGCCGCTGACGAGCGCGAGGCCCGCGAGCGCAGTGCGGCTGCTCGCTGCTGCACGCAGCGTGCTCGCGAGCAGCGCTGCGACCAGCAGCGGCGTGAGCACGAGAAACAGCGCCTCGCGCAGCGCGGGAGCGAGCTGTGCGCCGAGGCTCAGGAAGCCGCCCGAGTTGTGCGTGAGCTCGAAGCGCACGAGGTCGCCCGCGAGCGAATGCGCCGCGCCATCTCCGAGTGCAATGCGCGCGGCGTGCTTCACCGCGTGATCGCAGCCCGCGGTGAGCAGCGCCACGCCGAGAAACGTGAACGCGCTGCGGCTGCGACTCAAGACTGTTCCCCAGCCGCTTCCGTAGCGTCGTTGTACGCGTCGAGTTCTTCCTCGAGCACGTCCGCCGGCACGAGCCCCATCGTCGCCAACACTTGGCCGAGCGGCAGGCGCGCCTCCGCTTGCGCAGCCAGCAGCGCCTCGCGTTGCGGAGTGGTCAGGTATCCCATCTCGACGGCGAGCGCGCAGAATCTGAGCTCGCTCTTCGCCTGGGCATCTATTACGGCGACGACCTGATCGAGATTCAGGAAGCCGCGCTCGAAAGCGAGCCGCCCGATCGACGGGCGCATCGAACGCTGCTCATCCAGCGCCAGCACCAGTTGTCGTTCCGTCAGCAAGCCGCGTGCGATCAGATGCTTCCCGAACATTCTGCCTCCCTAAGGCCGGCTCGAAACAACGATTAGCACTGCACACGCGGGAAACTGTGGCGCTCGATTGCTGCCGCGAGTTCGTGCGGGCGCGCCACCAATGCCCCCGCTCCAGCGCTCGTGAGTTCTGCGTGCGAGCCGTAGCCCCAGAGCACGCCGAGCGAGGCGACTCCGTTCTTGTGCGCGCCCAGCACGTCGTGCGAGCGGTCGCCCACCATGATGGCCGCTTCGGGTGCGATGCTCTCGCTGCTCAGCACGTGCGCGATCAAGTCTGCCTTGTCGTGCAGCACGCCGTCTTCGGTGGGGCCGTAGACTCGCTCGAAGAAGCTCGCGAGCGCGAAGTGCTCGACGATTTGCGCCGCATACACGCGCGGCTTCGAGGTGACCACGAACAGGCGGCGTCCGGCCGCCTCGAGTGCCGCGAGGTTTTCGTGGATGCCCGCGTAGACGGCGTTCTCGAACATGCCGCTGGCCGCGAAGCGTTCGCGGTACAGCGCGATGGCTTCAGCGATGCGCACAGCGTCGTTCGTGCCGAGCAGATGACGGAACGAGAAATCGAGCGGCGGGCCGATGCACTGCCGCAGCGCTGCGGCGCTGGGCACCTCCGCGCCGAGCTCTATGAGCGCGTGCGCGAGGCAGCGCGTAATGCCTGGCGCGGAATCGGTGAGCGTGCCGTCGAGGTCGAGGAAGACGTTCATCGCGCGTGGCTCGGCGCGGCGGGAATCACGGGGCGTTGCTCGCGGCAGCGCGCGGTCGGGTGTTACGGACGAAGTAGCCCGACACGTGCCACGCGCCGTTCTCGAACATCGGGACTACGCGCTCGCCCGCGTTGGCGCTCGAGAACTGCGACTCGAACTCGACCACGAAATACCTACCGGGCGGCGCGTCCGCGAGCGCTTCGCTGAAGGTGGCGCTCACGAGCCGGTGCGCGACGGGCTGCCCGAGCGGGGCGCGCATGCGCGCGATCTGCGCGGGCCAACTCGCTTCGGGCACTGCGGCGCGCAGCGGCGAGGCAAGCTCGCTCCACGTATCGCCCGCGTTGCCCGCGTCGAGCGCGCGCAAGAACTCTTCCGCGACGCCGGTGGCGAAATCCACGTCCCGCGCGTCGCCCCGCGCGCCGCAGCCCAAGGCGAGCAGCGCGGCTGCGAGCACGAGCGCCCCAGCGGAATTCAGTACGCGCACGATTACGAGGGCTTCCGCGCGAGCGGCACGCGCGAGGCGAGCGCCAACACGTTGCCGTCCGGGTCTGTGAAGAACGCCATCCACTCCGTCGCCCCCGGTTCGCCGAACTTCCCGTCGTCGTCGCGATGAATCGCGTGCGGCTCGCCGTCGAACGCGACGCCTCGCGCGCGCAGTGCGGCGTACGGCTTGGCGCTCAGCTGCCTGGCGCCGCGAACCATGATGCCACTACCGGAGGCCGGGCGCGTGACGACCTCGGGCCGCCCGGCCGACGGCTGACCGAGCGCGCGAATCGACCAAGCGGCGCCAGGTCAGCTTCATTGCCTTGATCCTCATTGGGTCCTCCTCCTGCGCGCTACTCGCCGTGAGTAGCCTTCGCGCAGTCAGTAACAAGCGCGCACGTCGCGCAAGAGGAGAACCCGATGCGATTCTACACAGGCCAGCACCACCACTACTGCGGGATCGACCTGCACGCGCACACGATGTACGTGTGCGTCCTCGACGCCGCCGGCGAGATCGTGCTCGAGCGCAATCTGCCGACCACCCCGGAGGCTTTCCTCGCGGCGATCGCCCCGGTCCGCGACGGCCTCGTCGTCGCGTGCGAGTGCCTCTTCGTCTGGTACTGGCTCGCCGACCTGTGCGCGAAGGAG
>JANNDT010000185.1:0-5224 GCA_031387905.1 Deltaproteobacteria bacterium | reverse complement strand
AGCCCAGCGTGGGCGGCTGCGCGTTCGGCTTCTTGCGCGGGGCCATTAGGCCCGCCTCGCGGGCCCTGCGCCGCGCGGATGGTGCGTCTCGACGAGCTCGCGCATGCGGCCGCCGCTCACGTGGGTGTAGATCTGGGTCGTCGCGAGGTCGGTGTGCCCGAGCATCGTCTGCACGGCGCGCAGATCCGCGCCGCCTTCGAGCAGATCGGTCGCGAAGGCGTGGCGCAGCACGTGCGGGGAGACGCGTTCGCTGTCGATACCTGCGCGCGTCGCGAGCGTGCGCAGCCGCACGAAGAAGTTCTGGCGGGTCATGCCGCCGCCGCGCGCGGTCACGAACGCAGCATCGCTCCGGCGCTTCGTCTTCCCGAGCAACTCGGCCCGCCCTCCGTGTAGATACGCCTCGAGCGCATCGAGCGCCGGCTCACTCACCGGCACGATCCGCTCCTTGCGCCCCTTGCCGACGACGCGCAACACGCCCGCGCGGCGGTCGATCGCGCTGAGCGGCAGCGCCACCAACTCCGAGACGCGCAGCCCGGAGCCGTATAACACCTCGAGCATCGCGCGATCGCGCAGGCCGAGCGCGCCGTCGGGCGCAGCGGCCTCGATCAACGCGGCAGTCTCGTCGGGGCGCAGTGTGCGGGGCAGCACGCGAGGCAAGCGCGGCGCCCCGACGCCTTCGCTCGGATCGCTGGCGAGCTGCCCGGTGGTCGCGAGGTACTGCACGAAGCGCCGCGCCGAGACGAGCATGCGCGTTCGGGAGCGCGCACCGAGGCCCTGCGCTTCGAGCGAGGCCAGGAAGCCCGTTAGGTGCTCCCGCGCCAGTTCGCGTAGCCGTGCTACGCGCTCGCGCGCGAGGTACTTGGAGAAACGCGCCAGATCAGCGCCGTAGGCCTCGATCGTCTTCGGCGCGAGCCCGCGCTCGAGCGCCGAGTGACGCAAGAAGGCATCGACCGCGCTCGCCCAGACACGTTCGACTTCGCTCGGCTGCGCCTCGCTGCGCGCGGCGAAGCGCCGCTGGGCGGCCGCTGCGCGGCCGCTGGCTTGCGCGCTGGCTTCGCTCGGCTGCGCCTCGCTGCGCGCGGCGAAGCGCCGCTTGCCCTTAGACATACGCGTGCACGGGGGCGCTCGGATCGCCGCCGACGGCAACCAGCAGATCGCGCCGCAGCCGCTCCAGCGCATCGGGGTCGAGCAGGCGCTTTTGATCGGGCGTCTTCACGTAGAAACTGTCCGCCGCCTGATCGAGCACGGTGGTCGCCTTCGAGACGTAAATCTCGAGCTCGTGCGCGGTCAGCGTGCGCGTCAGGTCGTAGAGCAAGCCGAGGCGATCGTCGGCGTTCACGTCGATCACCGTGAAGAAATCCGAAACGTCGTTGCGTATGGCGACGCTCGGCGGCGTGTGCGAGACGATGCGCTTGGCGCTGCCGATGGGACGGCGTTGCCGAGCAATCAGGTCCGCCACCCGCACGTCGCCCGCGAGAACTTTGCCGAGCGAACTCTCGAAGCGCGCCCAACGCTCGTTCCGCATTTCGTCATCGCCAGCCGGAGTCGCGACGCGGTAGATCTCGAGCGCGAGCCCGTTCCTGGTGGTGTAGACGTGCGAGCCAAGAATGTTGACGCCGGCGGCGGTGATACAGCCCGCGACGTCGGCGTAGAGACCATGTTGATCGCGCGCGCACACAATCAACTCGCTGAAGCCCGCGCGCATGTCGCGCACGGTCTTCGTGACGCGCTGCTCTCCCGACTCGAAGGCGAGCAGCGCGCGCGCATGCCGCTCGATCTGCGGCGGTGTGTGCGAGACGAAGTAGCGCCGCGGCATCATCTCGAAGAACGCCTGCACGCGCGCTTCGGCGACGCCCGCGTCCGCGAGCTCCGCCCGCGCGCTGGTCATGCGCTGCTCGACGCGCGCCTCGATCAGCTCGAGCGCGAGGTCTTGATCCGCGCCGCCCGCCTCGAGGAACTCGGCGGTGCGCTCGAACAGTTCGCGCAACAGCTCCGAGCGCCACTCGGTCCAGGCGGACTTCGAGCTGGCGCGCATGTCCGCGAAAGTCGCGAGATACAGGTTGTGCAGATTTTCGCGGTCGCCCACCGTGCGCGCGAACTCGACGATCACCTTCGCGTCCGAGAGATCGCGCCGCTGCGCGACGTGCGACATCAACAAATGGTGACGGATGATGAAGTTCGCGCGCGCTGCCCGCTCGGGCTCGAGCCGGAGGCGTTCGAGGCACTTCTCGCCGAGCTCCGCGCCGATCGACGAGTGATCGCCGCCGTAGCCTTTGCCGATGTCGTGGAGCAGGCAGCCGAGGTAGACCATCGGCAGGTCCGGCGCGCTCTGCACGAGCTCAGTCAAGTCGGGCACCAACTCCGCGTACTTCCCCTGCCAAAGCCGCCGCAGCTCCTCGACCAGAAAGATCGAGTGAACATCCACCGTGTAGGTGTGATAGATGACGTGCTGCCAGCGGCAGACGATGTGCTCCCACTCCGGCAGATAGCGCCCTAATAGGCCGACCTCGTTCATCGCGATCAGGCTGCGCATCACGCGGCGCGGCGACGAGAGGACGCGCACCAGCGCCGCGCTCGAAGCGGGGTCGACGCGGAAGCGCTCGTCGACCAGATGCAGCTGCTCGCGCAGCAGACGGCGCGCCGCACGCGAGAGCGGCACGTCGTGATCCTGGGCTACCGCGAATGCGAGCAAGAGCCGCAGCGGTCTCTCGCGCAGCAGCGCCGCATGCGGAATCTCGAGCTGCCCCGCCGCGACGCGGAAGCCCTCCTCCACGCCCTTGCTCGCGCTCGGCGGCTGCGGCCGCACGCGCGCGAGGCACTGCTCGATCACGATCTCCGAGTAGGCCTGCACGGCGCGCGCGTTGCGGTAGTACTCGCGCATGAAGCGCTCGACCGGCAACTCTCCCGATGTTAGGTCGGGCTCGAAGCCCAGCTCGCTGGCGAGCTGCTCCTGCAGCTCGAAACTCATCTGATCGCTCTTGCGTTTCGCGCTCAGATGAAGCGCGTTGCGCACGCGCCAGAGAAAACCGATCGCGTGCTGGTACTCGCGCATCTCGCTCTCGGTGAGAAAGCCGACGTAGAGCAAATCCTGGAGCTCGCGGAAATCGCGCTCGCAGGCGCGCGCGACCCAATAAGCGGTGTGGTAGTCGCGCAGCCCGCCCGCGCCTTCCTTCACGTTTGGCTGCAGCAGGTAGAGCGACTCGCCCATGCGCAGATGCCGCTCGCGCATCGCGCTCTGCTGCCCATCCGCGAACTCCGCGAGTTCCGGAATCGCGCGCTCGCGCACCGCGCGCATCAGTTCGTGAAAGAGCGTGGCGTCGCCGGCGAGGAAGCGCGCAGCGAGCAGCGCCGTTTGCGTGGCCACATCGGTGCGTGCGAGCGCGACGGAATCTGCGGCCGTGCGAACCGCAGCGCCTACCTGGAGGCCCGCGTCCCAAAGCGCCGTCTGAACGCGCTGCGCGATGTCGGCTGAGAGATCCTCCGCGCCGGCGTCTTCGAGCACGAGCAGATCCACGTCCGAGCCGAGCGACATTTCGCGGCGCGCGTAGCCGCCGACCGCGACGAGCGCTGCCCGCGCAGGAGTTGCGCCGTGGCGGGCATAATGGGCGGAGGCCGCGACGTCGTAGAGCCGGCGTATCAGCCGGTCGAGGCCATCGGAGTTGGCGGCGTTCACGAGCGCGCCTGCTGCGCCGGAGCGCTGCAGCTCGGCGAGCCGTGCGCGCAGTGCGGCGATGTACGCCTTTGCGCCCGCCGAGAGCGCGGCGCCACTGGCCTCCTCGCCTGGCCGCGCGATCGCGATGAAGGCGTCGATCTCCGGCGCGCCGCTCATTGCGTGCGCCTCGCGAGTTTGGCCGAGCGCTCACCGCGATAGCGCGAGAGGCCGCGCGCAATTTGCTCGGCGACGACTTCGCGGTACCGCGGGCTGCGCAGACGAAGCGCCTCGGTCGGGTTCGAGAGGAAGCCGATCTCGACGAGCACCGAGGGCGCGTCGGACAAGAACAGGACGTGAAAAGGCCCGCGCTTCACGCCGAGATCTTCGACGCCGCCGTACGCCTCGCGCAGCCCGCCGACCACTTCGCCGTGCACCGCCTGCGCCAGCTTGGCCGAGCGCGAGCCCACCTCGGACACCTTGAAGGTCGCGAGCACCCGCTGCAGTTCGTCGAGTTGGTTCGGCTCGACACCGCTCTCGCGTGCGGCTACGCCCAGAGCGTGCCGTTCGTGGTTGGCGTCCAGATAATAAGTCTCGATGCCGTGGACACGCGAGCGGGGGGCGGCGTTCACGTGGATCGAGACGAACACGTCGCCACCGGCGCCCTCGGCGAACGCGGTGCGCTCCTCCAGCGAGAGCGTGCGATCCGCGCTGCGCGTGAGCAGCACGTCGAAGCCGCGCGCTTCGAGCCGCTGCTTCGCGCTGCGTGCCACGGCGAGCGTGATGTCTTTTTCGACGAGGCCGCGCGGCCCGCTCGTGCCGGGGTCATCGCCGCCGTGACCGGGATCGAGCACCACGAGCAGCTTGCGCGGAGGCGCGGGCGGCACGGCGGGCGCCGCAGTCGCTGGCGCAGCATCCGCCGCCGCGGGAGCCGGCCGCGCTCCCCCGTACACATCGATCACAATTCGGTCGGGGCCCGTCAGCGCGAACATGCGGTGGCGTTCGTAGTGCGCGAGGTCGATCACCGCGCGGGCCGCTTCGCTCTGAAACTGACCGAGCCGAATCGCCGCGAGCAGGCCGTCGCCGACTGGCTGCGCCGTATCCCAAGCGTGCCCGACCCACACGTTCGGTAGATCGAGATACAGACGATCCGGGCGCCCGGCAGCCGGGTCGGCGGCGAGGCGCTCAACGTGCGTCGTGATGGGCCCTGATAACTCGATCACGACGCGCGTATACGAGGCGTACGACCAGTGCCGTACCCCCTGCACGCGCGTGCGATCGGTGCGGTCGCCCTCGGCGTGCGCTGCGAGCGGCGCGAACGCGAGAGCGCAGAACAACAGCGCGCGCTTCATGCGCCGCCTCCCTCGCCCGCGAGCTGGCGCTTCAGGCGCTCGAGCAGCGCCAGCGCCGCGAGAGGGGTCGTGCGCAGCGGGTCGGCTGCGCGCAGCTCGGCGAGCGCAGCTTCCTCGGCGGGATCGCGCGGCGGCGGCGGCGCGAAGAGCGACAGCTGCGCACGACCCCTCTCGCGGCGCTGGCGCTGCTCGAGCGCCTGAAGCGCCAGCTCGCGGGCGAGGG
>JANNDT010000166.1:0-15284 GCA_031387905.1 Deltaproteobacteria bacterium | reverse complement strand
CGATCGAGTTCACCCTGGGCGGAGCCCTCCGCGGAGCGGGCGACACCATCTTCCCGTTCGTGACGGTGCTGACCGGCCTCGCGTTCGGGCGCCTCCTGTTCGCGGCGCTCTTCATGTGGATGGGCAAGAGCATCGAGTGGGTCTACGGCGCGCTGATCGTCGACTACATGATCAAAGGCGTGCTGTTCGTCGGCCGATTCCGCGGCGGGCGCTGGAAGCAGATCGAGAGCGAACGTGAGCAGGTCGAAGTACTCGATGCCGCGCCAGAGCACGACGCGGGCTAGCTGAGGCCTCGCCACCCGCGTGCGCGGGCGCGAACCAACGGATTCACAGGTTGCTCACAGGTCGCGTGGGTGCCTTCGGACAACTATGACGGCAGATGCCCCCTCACTCCGAGGTCACCATGAGAAGCCTGATGCTGAAGTCGTTGTCTGTCCTCACTGTTGCTGCCGCACTTGCCGCGCCCGCGTTGGCGGTGCCCGTCCAGTGGACCGTCGCGAGCGGTGGAAACGGCCACTTCTACGAGTTGGTTCTCACGACCGGAACCTGGCCGACGGCCAGGACCGCCGCGTCGGCAGCCAACCATCTCGGGCAGCAGGGCTACCTCGTCACGATCACGTCTGCCGCCGAGAACCAGTTCCTGCTGACGAGCTTCGATGCGCTCACGAATTCCTTCGTCTGGATCGGCGCGACCGACCAGGCGACCGAAGGCGTCTGGCTCTGGATCGACGGGCCCGAGGCGGGCGTCCAGTTCTCGCAGGTGGGGGTTGCGACGGCGCCCTTCAACTTCGAAAACTGGGGCCCGGTCGAGCCAAACAACGCCGGCAATGAAGACGTCGCGGCTCTCAATCTGGGGGGTCTCTCGGCAGGAGGAACGCTCAACGGCCAGTGGGGCGACACCGGAATCCAGAACTCATTCGCTGGCTACATCGTCGAGTACGGAGTGTCCGTGCCCGAGCCGTTCGTCGCGAGCCTGCTGGCGTGTGTGGGGTTTGCGCTCCTCGGAGCACGTCACAGGCGCCGCACTCGCTAGTGATCGACGCGCAGCCTTGCGCGCCGCGCCCGCACAGTCGCCGAGCCGTTACGTCCAGCCACCGCGCGCGAGCGCGCTGACGTAGCTCTCGAGGAACGCGGGATCCCAGCCGGCGCGCTCGAAGCTCTGGCGCAGCTGCCTGAGCGTGCGCTGCTCGCCGAGTTCGAGCCCGCGCGCGCGCGCCTCACGCGCCTCGGCGTAGCGGCCGACCGCGGCCGCGGAGGCGCACAGCACGTGGTAGACGCGCGGCCAGTCGGCGCGCAGGCGCGCGCTTTCGCGGGCCGACGCGAGCGCAGCCTCGTGTTCGCCGAGCGCGAAGTACGCGAAGGCGAGGCCCTCGTGGAAATGCGCCAGCAGCGGGTCGCGAGGCGAGAGCCGCAGCGCAGTCATCAGGTGCGTCACCGCCTCGTCGGCGCGGCCCCAGATCGAGAGCCCGCGCCCGAGCGCCTAGTGCCCCCAGGCGAAGCTCGGGTTCTCGGCGAGTGCAGCTTCGAGGAGTGCGAGCGCGTCGTCGCGCTGACCGAAAACCGCGAGCATGCCGCCCAGCAGCGCGCGCGCGTCCGGGTCGCGCGGGTCGAGCGCCACGGCGCGCCGTGCGAGCGCGATCGCGAGCGCCGCCGAGTGCCCTGGGTCGTTGGTCCAGCCCGCGTTGACGTCGTTCAGGTGGGAGAGGCCGTGGAACGTCACGGGCGCCGCGAAGCTCGGATCTTCTTGCTCCGCCTTCGCGAACCACTCGCGCGCTCGGCGGTTGTCCTCGGCGCTGTACTGCCACAGGTGGAACATGCCGCGCATGAAGGCGTCCCAAGCCCCGACTGTCTGCGGATCGCGCCGCAATGCCCGCGTGATCTCGGCGCGGCGCAACTCGGGCTCGAGCGCCGCGGCGAGCGCAGAGGCGACATCGCTCTGACGCGCAAACAGCTCCTCGAAGAGTGCGTCGTATTGCTCCGAAGCGATTAGGTGCCCGGACGCCGCTTCGACCAACTCGGCCGTGACGCGCACGCGCTCGCCCTGTTTACGCACAGTCCCGCGCACGACGTAGCTCGCGCCGAGCTGGAGCGCGGCGTCGCCAAGAGTGCCGCCGGCGCGCGCCCAGGCTGAGATCGTGGCGTGCGAGATCAGCGGGAACCAGCGCATCGCGGCGAGGCGATTCGTCAGGTCCTCGGCGAGCGCGTCGCCGAGCGCGAGCGGCGAGGAGCCGAGCGCCGCAGTCGCTTCGAAGGGCAACACCGCGAGCGCGGGCCGGTCGCCGAACGCGTCATCCGACGCCCGCGCGCGGCTGGCGATCGACTCGACCTCTGCCGCGAAGCGATAGCCGCGTCCATAAGCAGTCTCGATCGCGGCTTCGCCGCCCGGCCGCGTGGCCAGCAGCTCGCGGAGCTGCTTGATGCACTGCGTGAGCGAGTTCGGCGTGACCACGACACCCGACCAGCCCGCCTCGAGCAGCTCCTCCTTTGTCACCACGCGCCGTCGGTTGCGCACGAGATGCTCGAGCACGCGGTAGTGCGCGGGGCCGAGCACGCGCTCCTCTCCCTCGCCAGCGAGGGCGAAGCGAGTCGGCTCGAGCGTCAGGCCGAGAAAGCGGTGCCGCACGAAGGTGCAGCGTACCTCGGCGCTTTTGCGAGACGGGGAAGGCCTCGCCCAGCGGATCAGCGGCGGCAACGCCGCCCGCTGCATCCGCCTGCCGCGATCGCCGCGCCTACCGGGATCGTCGCAACGATCGCGCACGGCCGTGGCACACTGCGTGGCCCCTACGGAGCACCCAGCCATGCCCGAAATGGAATTCGACGAGTGGATGTCCGACGCCGACGCGGCGCTTTGGCACGCGGAGCGCGACCCGCGCTTGCGCTCGACGATCGCGCTCGTCTGCGAGCTCGATCGCGCGCCGGATCGCGCTCGCTTCGACGAGTCGATCGCCTACACGCTCACGCAGATTCCGCGCCTCCGGCAGCGCGTCGCGCAGGACGCGCTCGGGCTCGCGCCGCCGCGCTGGGAGGAGGCCCCGCACTTCGATCTGCGCTTCCACGTGCGCTTTGCCACGCTCGGCGGGCAGGGCTCGCTGCGCGCGCTGCTCGACATGGCCGAGCCGATCGCGATGCAGGCCTTCGACAAGGACCGCCCGCTCTGGGAGCTGTACTTGGTCGAGGGCCTAACAGGCGGCCGCGCCGGCATGATCCTGAAGCTGCACCACGCGGTGTCGGACGGCATGGGGCTGGTGCGCATGACCAGCGCGCTGGTCGAGCGCACGCGCGAGCGCGACCTGCGGAAGGCAGAGGTGAGCGCGGGCGAGCCCGAGCCCGCCAGTGAGCGCAGCGAGGGCGAGCGCTTGCGCGATGCAGCGCGGCGCCGCGGCGCCCAACAAGTGAGCGGCGCGCAGCGGCTCGCGGGCGCGCTCGCGTGCGGCGCCGCGAACTTCCTGCGCGATCCGCGCGGCGCGGCCGAGGAGCTGCGCGAGACCGCGGAGTCGATCGTGCGCTCGCTGAAGCCGGTGAGCGAGCCGCTCTCGCCGATCATGCGCGAGCGCGGCATGGCGCTGCGCTTGTCAGGCTTCGCGGTGCCGCTGCCCGATCTGAAGCGCGCCGCCGATGCGCTCGAAGGCAGCGTGAACGATGCGTTCGTCACCGCGATCGCAGGCGGCCTGCGCATCTATCACGAAAAGCACGGCGCGCCGGTCGACGAACTGCGCATGACAATGCCGATCAACTTGCGCGAGGGCGACAAGGGCAACAAAGCCGGCAACCAGTTCGCGCCGGCGCGCTTCCTGGTGCCCGTCGGAATCACAGATCCGCGCGAGCGTCTGCGCGAGATTCGCGAGCGCGTGCGGCACGAGCGCGCGGAGCCGGCGCTGCCGTACATCGACGACGTGATGGGCGTGATCAACGCGCTGCCGCGCGTGGCTGCGGTCGCGCTGCTCGGCGGCATGCTGAAGGCGATCGACTTCGTCACGAGCAACGTGCCGGGACCGCGCTTCGCGGTGTACCTCGCCGGCGCGAAGATCGAGCGCATGTTCCCGTTCGGGCCGCCGAGCGGCGCGGCGGTGAACGTCACGCTCTACAGCTACGACGGCGTCTGCCAAATCGGCGTGAACTGCGACCGCGCCGCCGTGCCCGATGCTGAGCTGCTCTGCGAGTGCCTCGAGCGCGGCTTCGAGGAAGTGCTCGCAGCCGGCGCTACCCCGAGTTGACTCGAAAAGGCAAGAACGTCCCCGGCTTGCCTTTTAGTGCTTTAGGGCGACGGCCTTTAGGAGTTCTTCGAGCGACTCGGCGAACAGGTCCTTGAAGCGCCACAGGTCGGGCACCAACTCGCGGCACGAGATCAGGCCCCAGTCGAGGTGATCGCGGTAGCTCTGCACCGTGATGTTGAGGCCCTGCCCCTCGGCCACGGCGGAGACGGGGTAGAACGTCTGCATCACCGCGCCCGCGCAATAGAGCGATTCGCGCGGACCCGGCACGTTCGAGATCACCACGTTGAAGGGCGGGTTCATGCGGTCGAAGATTTTCGTGCGCGCGACGATGCGCGCGGCCTGCGCCAGCAGCGCCGGCGTCGTCACCTGCGTCCAGTCCTGCAGCAGATTCGCGGGCACCGCCTCCGAAGCGCGCTTGGCGTTCTTCATCGCTTCGTGAATGCGCTGCAAACGCTCGAGGGGATCCGCGATGTCGGTGGCGAGCGTGCTGAGAATGCTGCCGACGCGGTTCGTGTAGGCCTGTTTCTCCTCCTCACCGCGAATCGAGACGGGAATCATCGCCATCAGGGGGTCCTTGGGCAGCGCCTTCTTCTCCTCGAGGTAGCGCCGCAGCGCGCCGGCGCTGATCGCCATCACCACGTCGTTCAGCGTCGTGCCCGCCGCTGTCTTCACTTTCTTCACATCGCCGAGCGGCATCGAGAAGAACGCCAGGCGGCGGTGCGGCGTGATCGAGCGGTTGAAGGGCGTGCGCGGCGCGGGCGTCTGCGGAATCGGATCTGCATCCACTTCGGCGGTGCGCCGCCGTAACAAGTCTCCCGCGATCGGGATGCGGTCGAGCCCGAGCGTGTTCACCGCCGAAGCGAGCGCCTCGTTCGATTGCGTCAGCGTGCGCACGGTGCGGATCGCCATGCGCACGACGCGGTCGGGTGCCCGAACGAGCCCGCCGAGCCCGCGCAGCAGCATCTCGCCGCCACTCGGGATGCGGTCCGGCACCCACGGCTTCTTCGGCGGCACGACCGGCGCGCCCTCGGGCACGCGATCCAATAACACCTGCATCATCTCGGCGCCCGAGACGCCGTCGATCGTGCAGTGGTGGATCTTCGTGTAGATCGCGACCTGGCCGCTCGCGAGGCCCTCGATCACGTACATCTCCCAGAGCGGGCGGGCGCGGTCGAGCGCGCGGCCGTGGATGCGTGCGACCAGCTGCGCGAGTTGCTCGTCGTCGCCGGGCGCCGGCACCGCGACGTGGCGCAGGTGGAAATCGAGATCGAAGTCCGGGTCCTCGATCCAGTACGGGTGATCGAGATTGAGCGGCACCTCCGCGAGCCGCCGGCGGTACGGCGGCAGGAGGTGCAAGCGCTCGCGCAGCGTCTTCTCGAGCATCTCGCTCAGCGAGCCGCCCTTGAGACCGCGCACGTCGTACATGCAGAGCGAGCCGACGTGTCCGAGCTGCCCGCCGGCCTCCATGGTGAGGAACGTGTTGTCGAGGCCAGAGAGTTGCTGCATGGGGTGTCCTTCGACGGAAGCGGGTGTGCGCTGGAGAACTAGAGACTACGCCTTCCGGTGTAGCGTATGCGAGCAGAGTCGAGGGAGTTCTGATGGCGGCGAACAAGCCTGGCCCGGTGCTGGTCACTGGCGCGAACAGCGGCATCGGCCTCGCGAGCGTGCTGCTTCTCGCACAACGCGGCTGGGACGTGCACGGCACGGTGCGCAGCGCGAGCAAGGCCGAGGCGCTGCGCGCTGCGGCGAAGGACGCGAAGGTGGCGGCGCGCGTGCATCCGCTCGTGCTCGATGTCTCGGATCACGCGGCAGTCATCGCGGCTTGGCCGCAGCTGCCCGAGTTCTACGCGGTCGTGAACAACGCCGGCTACTCCGAGACGGGCGCGATCGAGGAAGTTTCCGCCGAGCGCGCGCAGGCGCAGCTCGCTGTGAACCTGATCGCACCCGCGGTGATCGCGAGCTGCGCGCTGCCCTGCATGCGAAAACGCGGCGCAGGCCGCATCGTGATGGTGTCGTCGATCGCGGGCCGCGCCGTCGTGATGCCCCTCAACGGCTGGTACCACGCTTCGAAGTTCGGGCTCGAGGCGCTCTCGGACGTGCTGCGCGTCGAGGTCGCCTCCTTCGGCGTGAAAGTCGTGCTCGTCGAGCCGGGCTTCTTCAAGACCGGCATCGGCGATCGCACGCGCGAGCAAACCGAGGCAGCCGCCGCGCACATGGGCTCCCCCTACGCGAAGGCGTACGAGCGTGTCGCGGCGGGGCTCGACCTCGTCGAGCGCTTCGCGCCGCCGCCGGACGCCGTGGCGCGCACGATCGTCGCGGCCATCGAGAGTGCTCGGCCGCGCGCCCGCTACCTCGTTGGCCTCGATGCGCTCGCGACTGCGGCCACCGTGCCGCTGCTGCCGCGCGAACTCACCGACTTCACGATGCGACTCGCCGGCGGGCTGTTCGGGCGCATCCAGCCGCGCGCCACCAAGCCGCCTCGCGAACGCAAGCCGCGCTGATCGCCAGAGCCACGGATCGCGCGATCTGGCGCGCCTGTGAGTTCGTTCACAGGAGGAGTCAGCTGCGTGATGTCATCGTGGTCGGCAACAACGGAAAGAGAGGGGCATTCCAATGGCTCTCATCGAGAAACTGATCGTCACGCACCGCGGCGCCTTGAAGCGCAAATACGGTTCCCGCACTGCAGAGATCGACCAAGCGCTCGCGCGGCTCGTCGCGCGCGACAAAGCGCGCGACCTCACCACAAAACTAATCGCGCTCGACGATCCGGCGGCGCTCGCTCGAGCGGGAGGAGCGCCCGTGGTGCGCGCGAGCGATGATCGCGCTGCGAAGAGGGCGATCGACGCGCTCATGGCGCACCATCGTCCGGAATACCTAATGATTCTGGGCTCGGTGGACGTGGTTCCGCATGTGAGCCTGCAGAACCCGGCCTTCGGGGACGAGGACGACGACGACGATGTGCCGAGCGATCTGCCGTACGCCTGCGACGCGCCATATAGCCGCGACCCGCGCAAGTACACCTCGCCGACGCGAGTCATCGGACGGCTGCCCGACCTGACGGGTCCGAAGGGCGCGAGCGGACTCGACCCGACTTACTTGGTCCGACAGCTCGATCGCGCAATAAATTGGCGAAGCCGTCCGCGAGCCGAGTTCGCCGAGCACTTCGGCGTGAGCGCCTACAAATGGCGGAGATCGACGGCGCTCAGTCTGGAGAACCTCTACGGCAACGCCGCAGAACTCCACCTGTCCCCAGATGAAGGGCCGAAGTGGTCGAAGGCGCTGCTCGGACGGCGGGTGCACTTCATCAACTGCCACGGCGGCCGCCGCGATTGGCGCTTCTATGGCGAACACCGCGGCAAGTTTCCGGAAGCCCACGACTCGACGCACCTCGACGCGAAACGCGCGATCACGGAGGGCGCGGTCGTCGCGGCGGAGTGTTGCTACGGCGCCCAGCTGTACGACCCGAGTAAGACCGAGCCGCGCGGTATCGCGAGCGCATACATGGACCTCGGCGCGTACGCGTTCTTTGGCAGCACAACCATCGCGTATGGGCCCTTCAGCGGGAACGGCTACGCCGATCTCATCTGCCAGTACTTCATCGAGCGCGTGCTGCGCGGTGCATCCAGCGGACGCGCGGTGCTGGAGGCGCAGCAGCGATTTCTCCAAGCGAGTGGGGCGCTCGATGAGACGGAACTCAAGACGATCGCGCAATTCATTCTGCTCGGAGACCCGTCCGTGCACCCGGTAGCGCGCGCCCCGCACGCGCTCGAGGAGAGCAAGGCATTCGCGACTGCATTCCAGCGGCCGGGTGCGAAGCGCGCGCAGCGCGTCGGTCGCCGCTTTTGGTTGCTACGCGGCGCCGAGATGATCACGCGTGGAGTCGGGAGCGTCGGCCGGCGCGAACGCTTCAGTGCGAACGCGCAGACCCGAAAGGTCCTGCTCGCGACGGCGCGCGAAGAGAGCCTTCGCAACCTCAAGCTCTACTCGCATCGAATGCGCGACCCGCTCGGGAAGCGCTTCGCGAGGGAGTTCGGCGTGAGCGAGAAGGTTTCGGTGCACGTCGTCAGTGGCCAGCGCAGCGCTCGCCCGCGCAAGGATGGGCGAATCGATTATGTAAAGATCGTTGCGCTCGTGCGAGGCCATGAGATCGTCAGCCTTCGCAAGCTGGAGGCTCGCTGACGGGTGCGCATCACCGGGCGAGTAGAACGCAAGCGCGTCGCGCGCCGCACGAAGAGCGAACACGAAGCGCTCGTGCTTCGCGTTGGTCAGCGCGACTACTGGTTGAGGCGGCGTGGCGGCTCTGCCTTTGGCGACACCGGCTTTGGTGAATTAGTCGGCAAGCAGATCCGTGGCAGCGGCACGCTCGATGGGCAGGTGCTGATTCTCGATGAATGGCAGGAGGTCGATATGGCGACTCCACGCGGAACCGCCAGGAAACGCGCAGCGACGAAATCCGCAGCAGCCAGTCCCAAGCGCGCGGCGAGCAAGACGCAAGCCGCGAAGCCGAAGGCGGGCGCGAAGAAAACCCGAGCCATCGCTGCTGCGGAGGCCGGGGAGAAGATCCGTCACGTCGTGTTACTGATGATGGAGAACCGCTCCTTCGATCAGATGCTCGGCGGCCTATCGGTTCCCGGGCTGGACGGTGCCCTGCCTCCCGGGCGCAGTAACTCCTGGCAGGGCGTTCGGTACCCGCAACAAGCAGGCGCCGCGCGTACGGTCGACCCAGACCCGAAGCACGAGCGTGCGCATGTGCGCGATCAACTCGCGAATGGCAATAGCGGCTTCGTCGGGGACTACGCGGCGGCATATCCCAAGACGACGCCGCCGCAACACCAGCAGGTCATGTCGTACTTCGCGGACGGCAAGTTGCGCGCGCTCCACGACCTCGCGCACAATTTCGTGGTTTGTGATCAGTGGTATTCGTCGGTGCCTGGACCCACCTGGACGAACCGCCTTTTCGCGATGAGCGGCACCTCGCTCGGCCGCGTCGAGATGCCGACGAATCCGCTTCAGCTCGCCGGGCACAAGTACGGCCAGCCCAGCATTTTCCGGCGGCTAGCCGAGGCGAAGAAGTCTTATCGGATTTACTTCGGGGACTTCCCGCTCTCGCTGCTGCTGAGCGACCAACGTACGCCGAAGAGCGCAAAGAATTTCAGAGCGCTCGCTCGGTTCGCCGAGGATGCACGCGGCCAAGAGGCGGACTTCCCGGCGTTCGCGTTCCTCGAGCCCGACTATCTCTGGCCGGGCGCGAACGATGATCACCCGCCGACGGATGTGTCGAAGGGGCAAGCGCTGATCGCGCGCGTCTACCGCGCACTCCGCGCCAACGAAGCGCTGTGGCGCTCGACGTTGCTCGTGATCAGCTACGACGAGCACGGTGGATTTTACGACCATGTGACACCGCCTGCGGCGATCCCGCCCGACGACCACAGCGACGAATATGGCTTCACGCGGCTCGGAGTGCGCGTACCCGCAGTCCTCGTCTCGCCCTGGTTCGATCCTCAGGTTTGCCACGAGCAGTTCGACCACACGAGCCTCTTGCGGCTGCTCCAGAGAAAGTGGGGGCTCGGCGATCTCGGCCGCCGGACCGGTGCTGCGACCGATCCGCTCGAGGTCTTGCAGCTTCGTGCGACGCCGCGCACAGATGCGCCACAAACCGTGTCGGGCAAGGGCGCAGCGCCGCTCACGAAGAAGGCGATCGCTCAGCAAAAAAGCGCGCCGCCGCTAAGCGCCCATCAGCGCGCGATCGTCGCGTTGAGCGAGCAACTCCAGCCCCCGGCGACTGCAAAGAAGCTGAAACTGGGACCGAAGGTGGCGGTGAAGGCGGCAGCCGACACGTTCGATGACGCCACCGCGAGCAGCGCTGCGGCGCGTGCGCGCGTGCGGAAGTTCCTGGACCAGCTGAGCGCGAAGGGCTGAACGCTCAGCGCACGTTTTCGCTGCGCGCGCATTTCGATTCCCAAAACGCGCTGATACAGTGCGCGCGCCTCGTGAACCCCGCTCCCTCCGTCGGAGAAGCGATGCCTACTGCGCTGACGCCCGGACTGCGTTCCAAGATTGAAAACACCATCCGCGGTCTCACCATCGACGCCGTCGAGGCCGCTGGCATCGGCCACCTCGGCGCCCCGATGGGCCTCGCGCGGCCCGCGTTTCAGCTCTGGGACAAACACTTGCGCTTCGACCCGAGCGACCCGAGCTGGGTGCTGCGCGACCGCTTCGTGCTGAGCGCTGGCCACGCCTCGATGCTGCTCTACTCGCTGCTGAACCTGTTCGAGTACGAGCTGCCGATGAGCGAGATCCTGCGCTTCCGGCAGCTGCATTCGAAGACGCCCGGGCATCCGGAGTTCGGCGAGACGCCGGGCGTCGAGGTGACGACCGGCCCGCTCGGGCAGGGCTTCGGCCACGCGGTGGGCATGGCGCTCGCGGGCAAACTCGCGCGCTCGCGCTTCGGTCGGGGCGGCGAAGGCCCGGGCCACCACTTCGTTTACGCGATCGCCTCCGATGGCGACCTAATGGAAGGCGTTACTTACGAGAGCGCGTCGCTCGCCGGGCACTTGAAGCTCGACAACCTGGTCGTGCTCTACGACGACAACAAAGTCACGATCGACGGCCCCACCAGCATCGCGTTCAGCGAGAACGTGCGCGGGCGCTTCGAGGCACAAGGCTGGCACGTCCAAGAAATTGACGGCGAGGACGTCGCGGGCCTCGATGGCGTGCTCGAAACGGCGCGTGCGACCACGGGCAAGCCTTCGCTCGTGATGCTGAAGACGACGATCGGGCACGGCAGCCCGTGGGCCGGGCAATCGAGAGCGCACGGTGGGCCGTTCGGCCCCGAGGCGCTGAAGCAGACCAAGACGAACCTCGGGATTCCGCTCGACCCGCTCTATCACGTTGGCGACGATGTGCGCGCCTACTGCAAGGAGCGCGCGGCGGCGAAGCGCTTCGAGCGCATGCTCGCGGACGAGAAGCTGGCGGGTTGGCGCGCTGCGAACGCGGACGCGGCGGCGAATTGGGAGCGCCTGCGCAATCGCGTGCTGCCCGCGGATCTCGAGGCGCAGCTGGTCGCGGGCCTCGATGTGAAGAGCGCGGCGACCCGCGCGCATTCGGGCGCCGTGATCGGCCGCATCGCCGCAGCCGCGCCGCAGTTGCTGATCGGCGGCTCGGCCGACCTCGCCGGCAGTAACAACACGAACATCCCGAACGGCGGCATGATCGGACAAGGCGAAGATCCGTTCGCGGGCTCGATCCTGAACTTCGGCGTGCGCGAGCACGCGATGGCCGCGATCACCAACGGCATCGCGCTCGACGGCACGTTCGCGCCGTACTGCGGCACGTTCCTCGTGTTCAGCGACTACATGCGCCCGAGCGTGCGGCTCGCGGCCCTCATGAAAGCCCGCTCCGTGTTCGTGTTCACGCACGACTCCATCTTCGTGGGCGAAGATGGGCCGACGCACCAGCCGATCGAGCAGGTCGACGCACTGAGGGCGATTCCGGGGCTCGTGGTGTTCCGGCCGGCAGACGGCGTCGAGACCGCGATGGCTTGGAGCTATGCGCTCTCGCACGCGCAAGGCCCGGTGGCGTTCGCGCTCACGCGCCAAGCGACGCCCGTGCTGAAGCGCGAGGTCGCGTTCGAAGCGCGCGACGTGCTGCGCGGCGCGTACAAAGTGCGCGATCCGAAGGGGAAGCCCGACGTGACGCTCGTCGCGACGGGCTCCGAGGTCGCGGTGGCGTGCGACGCGGCGGCGCTGCTCGCGGAGAGCGGCATCGCGGCGCGCGTCGTCTCCGCGCCGAGCCTCGAGTTGCTGCGCGCGCAGAGCGAGGCGTATCGCGCCTCGCTGCTCGAGCCGGGCGTGCCGGCGGTGGCAATCGAGGCGGGCCGCGGCGAGGCGCTGCGCGCGCTGATCGGGCCGAGCGGCCTCGTGATCGGGATGGATCGCTTCGGGGCTTCGGCGTCTTATCAGGCGCTGGCGAAGCACTTTGGGTTCGTGGGGGATGCGGTGGCAGCGAGAGTGCGGAGCTTTCTCGGGCGGTAGCGGTCGGGGACCGCGGGTGTGAAGACCTTGCCGCAAGTTCGCCGTGCGACTATCCGATGGCGCACGCCATGCTGGTTTCACCCAAGCTTTGGATTCTCGCGGGCCTCGGGCTGTTCGTGCTCGCGTCGGCGATTGCGACTGGGCAGCAAAAGCCGGGCGCGACGCGTCGCACGCTCGCGCGGCTGGGCGCAACGGGGTTCTTTGCGTTCTTCGTCGCGTTCTTCTGGCTGTCGCCCGAGTTCGCGGTGTTCGTGAAGCAGCTCGTTGGCCGCAATGCCGTGCTCGCTCCGCGCAGCGGCTTCCTCACGGGCATGGCGGCGTTCTTCTCGATCGGCGGACTGATCAGCGCCTGGAAACTCGTCGCGAGCCTTGGCCGCGGCGAAAAGAGCGCGGGCGACAGCGCCACGCATTGACGCGCGACAGCAGCGCAAGGTTGCGAGAACGCATCGCCTCGACCTCGATGACGAAGCGCCTCGAAGCAGGGCGCGAGGCCGCAAGCGAAGCGCGCAGCGAGCCGAAGGCGAGCGGAGTAAACAAGGAGGATTCGTCCGCGCGCGCTTCGCGCGGGGACGAAGCTCAGCGGTAATCGTGCGAATCCGGCACTTCAGATGCGCCCTTCAAAGCCAAGACCTCTCGCACGCGCACGTGAATCACCCCGTCGACGTTCTGGATCGGGCCGGCGATCTCGATCAGCGGCGACGCGTGCAGCGGTCCGCGCAAGCGCTCGAACTGATCGGGCGTGAAGACGCCGTTGGTGGTGCCCGTCTCGTCTTCGAGCGTGACGAAGCAGAAGCCCTTCGCGGAGCCGGGGCGCTGGCGCACGATCACGTGGCCCGCGGTGCGCACGTAGCGGCCATTCGGGACCGCGCGCAGTTCCGCGGTCGCGAGCACGCCGCGCGCGCGCAGTCGCGGGCGCAGGTGCGCCATCACATGCGGGCCAGTCGTTAGGCCCGTCGTGCGGTAATCGGCGAGCGTCGTCTCGATCGGTGAGAGCGGCTCGAGCGGCACCTCGCGCTCGGCATCCGGCGGCGCGATGCCCGCGAGCAGCGAGTCGCGGTCGCGCTCGAGCCCCGTCACTTGCCAGAGCGCCGCGCGCCGCTCGCTCGCGCGCGCATCGAGCGAAGCCAGCGCGCCGCTCTCCGCGAGCGCCTCGATCTCGTTGCGTCTCGGCGCCGCGCGCTTCGCAAAATCCGCGAGCGACGAGAACGGCGCCAGTGCGCGCTCCGTAACAACGCGCGCCCCCGTCTCCGCGCTGAGCCCACGCACGAAGCGCAGCCCGAGCCGCGTCGCGAGCGAGTTGGCTGCGCCCTCGCTTTGGCTGCGCTCGAGAATGCACCGCCACTGCGAACAGGCGACGTCGATCGGCAGCACGGGCACGCCGTGACGCGTGGCGTCCTTGACCAGGGTCGCTGGGCTGTAAAAACCCATGGGCCACGCGTTGAGCAATCCCGCGAGAAAGGCGGCGTGGTGGTGCGCGCGCAGGTACGCCGAGGCATAAGCGATCAGCGCGAACGAGGCCGAGTGCGATTCGGGGAAGCCGTAGAGTGCGAACGAGGTGATGCCGCGCACGACCTCGTCTTGCGCGTCGCCGACGATGCCGCGCGCCGTCATCCCCGTGCGCAGGCGCTGCTCGATCTGCCCCATGCGCTCCACCGAGCGCTTGAAGCCCATCGCGCGGCGCAACTCCTCGGCCTCGCCGCCGGTGAAGCCCGCAGCGGTCATCGCCAGCCGCAATAATTGCTCCTGAAAGATCGGCACGCCGAGCGTGCGCTTCAGGATCGGCTCGAGCATCGGGTGCGGGTAGACGACCGGCTCGCGGCCGGCGCGGCGATTCAAGTAGGGGTGCACCATCTGCCCAACAATCGGGCCGGGCCGGATGATCGCGATCTCTACGACGAGGTCGTAAAAATTGCGTGGCTGCATGCGCGGCAACGTCGCCATCTGCGCGCGGCTCTCGATCTGGAACACGCCCACGGTGTCGGCGCGCTGAATCATCGCGTAGGTCTTCGGATCATCCGGCGGGAGATGCGCGAGGTCGATCTCGACGCCTTCGTGCACGCGAATCATCGGGAGTGTCTGCTCGAGTGCGTCGAGCATGCCGAGCCCGAGCAAGTCGATCTTGATCAGGCCGAGGTCCGCGCAATCCTCCTTGTCCCATTGAATTACGCGCCGGCCCGGCATCGCGGCGGGCTCGATGGGGACCACCTCGTCGAGGCGGCCCGCGGCGATCACGAGCCCGCCGGTGTGCTGGCCGAGGTGGCGCGGCAAGCCCTGCACCTGCCCCGCCAGCTCCAATAACAGCTGGATGCGCGGAGAACTCGGATCGACGCCGGCGCCGCGCAAGAGCGTCTTCACGTCGTCGAGGTCTTCGCGGAAGTGCAGGTGATGGAGGTGCTTCGAGATCTTGTCGCAGACCTCGCTGCTCATGCCGAGCACTTTGCCCATCTCGCGGAACGCCGAGCGCGTGCGGTACGTGATCACCGTCGCGGTCATGCCGACGCCGTGCGGGCCGTAGCGCTCGTAGACGTACTGGATCACGCGCTCGCGCTGATCTCCGGAGGGCAGATCGAGATCGATGTCCGGCCACTCGCCGCGCTCCTCGGAGAGGAAGCGCTCGAACAGCAGCTCCATGCCCACCGCGTCGACCGCGGTGATCTCGAGCGCATAACAAACCGCGCTGTTCGCCGCCGAGCCGCGGCCCTGGCAGAGAATCGACTGCTCGCGGGCGAAGCGCGCGATGTCCCAGACGATCAGGAAGTAGCCGGCGAGATCGAGCTTCTCGATCACGGCGAGCTCGTGCTCGAGCTGGGCGCGCACGCGCGGCGAGAGCGTGGCGCCGTAGCGCTTGCGTGCGCCTTCGTATGTGAGGCGGCGGAGCAGGGCGGCCTGCGATTCGCCGGGCGCGGTCGGGAACGTGGGGAAGCGGTAGCCGAGATCTGCGAGCGTGAACTCGCACTGCTCGGCGATCGCGCGCGTGGCGCGCGACCAGCTCGGTTGGTCGGCGAAACGCGCGGCCATCTCCTGGGGCGAGCGCAGC
>JANNDT010000074.1:0-5510 GCA_031387905.1 Deltaproteobacteria bacterium | reverse complement strand
AGTGGGCCGCCGGTTTTTCTGATTTCGCTGCGCGCCGGCGGAACCGGCCTCAACCTAACAGCCGCAGACCATGTGTTCCTGCTCGACCCGTGGTGGAACCCGGCGGTCGAGGACCAAGCAGCGGACCGCGCGCACCGCATCGGACAAGAGCGCCCGGTGCTCGTACACCGGCTCGTCGCGCAGGACACGGTGGAGGAAAAGATCCTCGCGCTGCAAGACAGCAAGCGCGCGCTCGCGGCTGCTGCGCTCGATGGCGGAACCGGCGCGGAACTGACGCGCGACGATCTGCTCGCACTGCTCCAGTGACAACTCGCGGCTCGAGCGCGCGCATGATTCTGTGTGCGCAGGTTTCCTCGCCGCGCGCTGAGGCTACCGTTCGCCGCCGTGCAGGAATCCACCGAGATCGACGACCGCGTTCGCGCCGACATCGCGAGCTTCGGCTGGCACCTCGTGCTGATTCCGCCCGACCACGGCGCCGCCGGCTGGGCCCACACGATCGGCCTCGAGGAACGCTTCGGGCACCCCGAGCTGCTCGTGTTCGGCAACGATCTCGCGGTTCTCGCGCCGCTGCTGAACGCGCTCGGAGAACGCGTGCGCGGGGGTCTGAAGTTCGCCGCCGGGGATGAATTGGAAGGCGTGCTCCAAGGCTTACCGGTTGCGTTTCGCGCGATCGCGCCGAAATGGATTCAGGCGTTCCTCGGAAACGCAGCGTGGCATTACAAGCGCGAGCGAGTTGCGGCGTTGCAGTGCTTCTGGCCCGACCCGAACGGGTGCTTTCCGTGGCAGCCCGAGGTGGACGCGGAGTTGCGCGACGAACAGCCGCTGCTCTTCGAGCGTGAAACGCACCGCGCGCTCTCCGAGCGCATGATCGCGGCGCTGCGCGCGGACGGCGCGCTCGGATGATGCACGTTGCGGTCGTCGGGAGCGGGATCGCGGGCCTCGGCGCAGCGCTCGCACTGGCGCGCGCGGGCGTGCGCGTGACGTTGCTCGAGCGCGACGCGACGCCATTCCCGGCGAGCCCGGTCGAAGCCTTCGAGAGCTGGGACCGGCGCGGCGCGCCGCAGGTAAAGCACTCGCACGCATTTCTCGCGCGGCTCCGGAACTTGCTGCGCGACCGCGCGCCCGACGTGCTCGCCGAGTTACTCGCTTCGGGCGCGGAGGAACTGCCGATCGCGAACTTGTTACGACCGGGCATCGACGACGCCTCCCCGCGCCCCGGAGACGACGACCTCACGCTGCTCGCGTGCCGCCGCATCACGTTCGAGTGGGTGCTGCACCGCCTCGTGCAGCGCGAAGTGAACGTCACGCTGCGCGATGGCTGCGACGTGCGCGGGCTCCTCAGCGACGGCGAACTCGACGGCAAGCCGCGCATCGTGGGCGTGCGGCTGCGCGGCAAAGCCGGAGAGGAGGAGTTGCGCGCTGACCTGGTGGTAGACGCGGGCGGCCGCCGCTCGCCGCTGCCGAATTGGCTCGCGGCGGCGGGCCTGCCCGCGCTCGAAGAGGCGAGCGAACCGTGCGGCGTCTTCTATTTCTCGCGCTTCTACCGCCTGCGGGATGGGATTACGGCGCCCGAGCGGGAGACCACCATCGGCGCCGACCTCGGCTACTTGAAGTACGCGATCTTCCATGGCGACGGGCGCATTTTCTCGATCACCTTCGCCGCAGCGCCGGAAGACAAACCGATGCGCGCGCTGCTCCGCGAAGCGCCGTTCGAAGCTGCCGCCGGGCGCTTCCCAGTGATTACGCGTTGGATCGACCCCGCGATCTCCGAGCCGATCACCACTGTTTACGGCATGGACGGCCTGCGCAACACGCGGCGCAGCCTCGCGGCGAACGGCGAGCCGCGCGTCGCGGGCCTCGTTCTGCTCGGCGACGCCGCGATTCATACGAACCCGCTGTATGGCCGCGGCTGTACGTTCGCGCTCGTGCACGCGTGGCTGCTCGCCGACGCGCTCGCCCAGCATGGCGGCGACGCGATCGCAGTGGCGCGCGAACTCGAAGCCGCGACGCAGCGCGAGATCGCGCCGTGGTATCAGCTCGCGCTCACCCAGGATCGCGACGCCGCCGCGTGGGCCGCGCAGCTCCGCGGCGAAGCGCCTGCGAGCTCGGCCGCGAGTAGCGCGGGTGGCGCCGTCGATCCGCGCGCGTACTTCCGGGATTTGTTGCTGCGCGGCCTCGTTCCCGCCATGCGCCTCGACGCCGCCGTGCTGCGCGCCTTCTCGCGCAGCTTCAACTTGCTCGATCCGCCCGGCGACCTGATGCGGCGGCCCGACATCATGCAGCGCGTCCTCAAGATCTATCAGGCGCGCGACCAGCGCGAGGATCCGGTCCTCGGGCCGGACCGCACGGAGATGATCGGCATCCTCGACGCGGCCTAATCGCCGCATGGAGCAGCGCACATGCGTCTCGATCGACCCCGCATCGCACCCCTCGACCCCGCGCAGGCGGATCCCGAAACCCGCGAGCAGCTCGCGAAGCTCTCGGCTGGCGGCATTGGCAACGGCCGCGTGCTCAACATCTTCGCGACCCTCGCCCATCACCCCAAGTTGATGCAGCGCTGGCTCGTGTTCGGCAATCACATTCTAGGGAAGTCGACGCTGCCGGCGCGCGAGCGCGAACTCGCGATTCTGCGCGTCGGTTACTTATGCAAGAGCGAGTACGAGTGGGGCCAGCACGTGCTGATTGCGAAGCGCTGCGCGATCAGCGACGAGGAGATCGCGCGCGTCGCGGCAGGCCCCGATGCGGCGGGCTGGAGCGCGGCGGATGCGGCAGTGATCCGGGCGGCGGATGAACTCCACGCCGACCAAATGATCGGAAACGAGACCTGGGCGGCGCTCGCGCGCGACTGGAAGCCGCAGCAGCTGATGGATCTCGTTTTCACGATCGGGCAGTACCACCTCGTGGCGATGGCGCTCAACACGTTCGGCGTGCAGCGCGACCCTGGCGTTCCGCCCCTGCCCTAGTCAGCCCTCGTCGCCGTAGAGCCTGACCGTGGGCGTATGGCCCGGAACGATCCAGCCGCGCACCATGCCGGGCGTGTTGAACACGGCGACTGGCTCGCCGCGTGGAGCAAGCGCGATGCAGCCGCCCGCGCCGCCGAGCGCGGCCACGCGCGCGAGAGCGTGTTCGCAAGCCGCGCGCAGCGAGAGCGCACCGAGCCGCACGGCGGCATCGACTTCGTGCGCGAACACCGCGCGGATGAAGGCTTCTCCGTGTCCCGTTGCGGAGACCGCGCAGCTCGCGTCGTCGGCCCAGGTGCCCGCACCAATCAGCGGGGTATCGCCGACGCGGCCCGGGCGCTGATTCGTCATGCCCCCTGTGGAGGTCGCCGCTGCCAGGTGGCCCTCGATGTCGCGCGCAACCGCGCCAACCGTTCCGAACGCGCCCGGCTCATCGCGATCGAGGCTCAAGCGCCCGCCGGAACGCGCACTCTCGAGTTCGGCGAGGCGCTCTGCGGTCACGAACCAGGCAGGCTCCGCGAGCGCAATGCCACGCTCACGCGCGAAGCGATCTGCGCCAGCGCCGGCTAGCAGCACGTGGCGGCCGTCGTCGAGCACGGCGCGCGCGAGCGCAATTGGGTTGCGCGCTTCTCGGACGCCGGCCACCGCGCCTGCCGCGCGCGAGCGGCCATCCATTAGGGCCGCGTCCATCTCGACGCCGCCCTCGGAGGTGAGCGCCGAACCGCGCCCCGCGTTGAACTGCGGATCGTCTTCCAGCGCGGCGACTACTTCTTGCGCGGCGTCGAGGGCTGCGGCGCCTGCCTCGAGACGCGCGAGCCCGTTGCGCAGGAGCCGCGCAACGCTCGCGCGCAGTTCGGCGTCGCGCGCCGGCTGCATGCGGTCGCGCAGAATGCGCCCCGCGCCGCCGTGCAGCGCGAGCGCGATTCCGTCCGGCGAGAGTCGAGTCGTCATCGCAGCGCGAATCTTCTCAACTGCGCGCGCGCTCGGAAAGGCGTTGTAGTGTGTGCGCCTCGCAAAGGGAGTAACGAGTGACGGGAGAGACGGTGAACCTCGCGCGCGTGCGATACGAGGAGCCTGCGGCGGGCGTGGCGCGGATCGTGATGGCGCGCCCCGAGGCGCGGAACGCGCAAGACAAACGCATGACTTACGAACTCAACGATGCGTTCGACCGCGCCTGCGCCGACGACCGCGTGAACTGCATCGTGCTCGCCGGCGACGGCCCGCACTTCTCCTCGGGGCACGACCTGCGCGATCGCGCGCCTTACGATTTCGCGCCCGTATCGCCGTGGGGCGGAAGCATCCATCGCCCCGCCGCGGAGGGTCACATGGCCTTCGAGCAGGAGGTCTACCTCGGCATGTGCTGGCGCTGGAGGAACCTGCCGAAGCCCGTGATCGCGCAGGTGCAGGGCAAAGTGATCGCCGGCGGCCTGATGTTGATGTGGATCGCTGACATCATCATCGCCTCCGAGGACGCGAGCTTCCAGGACCCCGTGGTGGCGTTCGGCGTGAACGGCGTCGAGTACTTCGGCCATCCATGGGAGTTCGGCGTCCGCAAAGCGAAGGAGTTGCTGTTCACCGGCGACGTGCTGAGCGCGCAGGAGGCCAAGAGCCTCGGCATGGTGAATCAGATCGTGCCGCGCGCCGAACTCGAGGCCTACACGCTCGCGATGGCCGAGAAGATCGCGAAGAAGCCGCCGATGGGACTCAAACTCGCGAAGATGTCCGTGAATCAGGCGCAGGACGCGATGGGCTTTTGGAACGCCTTACAGATGGCCATGTCGCTGCAGCAGCTCGGCCACGCGAACAACCAAGAACGTTTCGGGATGCGAGCGGATCCGACGGGAATGCCCGCGGCCGCCGTCAAGAAACGCTAATCCGCACGCGTTAGCGAATCCGCTTCACGCGAATCGTTCGCCCCCTGCCGTTGCGGCGGAGGTGGTACGAGCCTGCGAGCCCGGCCTTGATCCCGACCGAGTCGCCCGCATGAAGCGGGAAAAAGGTGTACTCGGCTTGCCTCCAGACCTGCCCATTCTCGAGCGTGATCACAAGCTGGCGGTCGGCGCCGAGCTCAGCTGCGGTGACGTTTGACGCGATCTCTTGGGGCGCTTCGACGCCGTAGGTCTTGTGAAGCGCTCGGGCGCTCTCGGCGGGCGGGCGCCCAAACAGGCGCTCACGAAGCGACTGGTCGTCCTGCTCCGTCGGCTCCGAAGACGACGCCCGGGGCTCCCCTTCGGGCGCCCCGGGCGTGATCTCGAGTCGAGCGCGATCGACGACGCGGTCGTAACAGGCGAGCCGTTGCTCCGGAGCGTCGACCTTGCGGCAGCCAAGGAGGGTGTCCTCCGCGGCGGCGCCAGCTGCAACCGAGAGCGGGACGAGCAGCGCGAGCCACAGTCCCGCTCTCAGCGACATGATGCTTAGAACTTCTTGCTGGCTCGCAGCGTGAGCGACCGGCCGACAGTGTCGAACGTACCGGGGAACGTGTTGCCACTGTTCTGGTCCGTCGGTCCGGCCTGGGCGCCCACGATGTGCGGGTCCTGGTCGAACATGTTC
>JANNDT010000459.1:0-4430 GCA_031387905.1 Deltaproteobacteria bacterium | reverse complement strand
GCCGCGCCGCGGGGTCTTGGGTTTCGCAAAAAATTTTTTTTGTCGGCCGGGTGGGCGGGTGAAACGGCCAGCACGGCCCCCCCCGGCTCCGAGCCACGATGTCACGCGCTGAGTCTGCGTTGGCAAATCGCCCGCTTTGGGGGGCGATTCGCCGGAGGTGGACGATAAGCCGGGTTCTGTTCCGGCCGAGGTCTCCCGCGGCCGACGGAGATCATTCCTCTAGGCGACACATTGCTGCGCCGCTCGAGCGCTCTCACCCGGGCGCCGGAATCGCTTGCGCGATTCGGAGGCGAGCCGCCTCACGCAGCGCCCCTATTCGAGTTTGCTCCGGAAGGGGTTTACCCCGATGGCGGTCACCCGACATCGCGTGAGCTCTTACCTCACGATTTCACCCTTGCCTGTGCCTCCTCCGCGCACACTCACCGCGCACGCAGGATCGACGGCCATCGGCGGTTTGTTTCTGTGGCACTTTCCCTCGGGTCGCCCCGGGTCGCCGTTAACGACCTTCCTGCTCTATGGAGCCCGGACTTTCCTCCCGCGAGCGGTGCTTGCCCGCCGGCGATCCCCTGTCCACCTCCGGCGCCGCGCACGTTAGGCGCGAACGCGAGCGAAGAAAACTCGGAGTCCGGGCTGGTCAAGGCGTTGAGTATCCACTAGATACTAATAGCGATGGCGAAACGGATATCCCGAAAAGAATCCGAACGAGCCCTGCGGCCGGCGCGGAGAGTGCTCGCGAGCGCGATTCCGCGGCCGGCCGCGATCTTCGATCCGGTCGCGCGCGCGCTCGACTGGCTCGGCGACAAGTGGACGCTGGTGCTCGTGCGTCATCTGCTGCTCGCAGCATGCGGCTTCCAGGAATTGCGCCGCCGCACCGGCATCGCCCCGCGAGTTCTATCGGCGCGGCTGCGCCAACTCCAGGAAGACGGCCTCGTGACGCGTGCCGACGGCGAGCGCGGCGTCTACGCCGTGACGGAGAGCGCGCACGATCTCGCGCCGGTGATCTCGGCGCTGGCGCGCTGGTACGTGCTGCACGCGGCCATCGACCTCGAGCTCGATCTCGAGCGCTTCAGCGAGACGTCGGCTGTCTCGATCCTCGAGTCGCTGCCGTTCTTGTTGCGCGAGGATCGCGCAGAAGGCGTGCGGCTGGTGTTCGAGGTGCGCCTAACAGGCGCAGGCGGCGGCGTTTGGACGGTCGCAATCGACGACGGCGCCTGCCGCGTCGCGGCCGGCTTCGCGCCGCGCGCCGACGTTCGATACACGGCCGAGACGCGCGTCTGGTGCGCCGTCGCGCTCGGTTTCCTCGATCCCCGCGACGCGCGCAAACGCGGCCTCCTCGAAAAAGAAGGCGGCCGCGAGGCGCTCGACCATTTCTTCCACCAGATCGCCCGGCCGCGGGATGCAAGCGAAGCGCGCAGCGAGCCGAAGGCGAGCGAAGTCGAACAGTGGCCTCCGCGTGCGCGGAGCCCCGGTGGGCGCGCTGGCCGCGCCGTAACTATGAAGGGAACGCAGCGATGATCTCATTCGGCCCGAGCGAGGAGCAGGAGCTGATCCGTAACAGCTTGCGCGATTTCGCGGCCCGAGTGCTGCGCCCCGCTGCGCGCGCTGCCGATGAAGCGAGCGAGCTGCCCGCGGGTTTCCTCGACCAAAGCTGGGAGCTCGGGCTCACGGCGACGCAGCTGCCCGCCGCGCTGGGGGGAGGCGGCGAGGCGCGCTCGCCCGTAACAAACGCGCTGGTTCTGGAAGAGCTTGCCGGCGGCGACGCGGCGCTCGCGCTCGCGGCGACGGCGCCGAGCGCGTTCGCGTTCGCGATCGCCGATCACGGCACCGCGGAACAGCAGAAGCGTCTGCTCCCGCGTTATTGCGGAAGTAGGTTTGCGAGCGGTGCGATCGCTTGGGTCGAGCCGTCGCCGGTGTTCGACCCGATCGCGCTCGCGACCGTCGCCGAAGCGAAGGGCGACAAGTTCCTGCTGAGCGGCAAGAAGCGTTTCGTCGTGATGGGCGATCGCGCGGACGAGTTGCTCGTGATCGCGCGCAACGCGAGCTCAGCAGTGGGCGGCTTCGCGGCGCTCGACGCGTTCGTCGTGCCGCGCGGCGCCGCGGGCTTGACGATCGGCGAGCGCGAGAAGCTGCTCGGGCTGAAAGCATTGCCAGCGGTGTCGCTCACGCTCGACCGAGTGGAAGTGCCCGCCGCGAACCGCCTCGGCGGCGAGCGCGGGATCGACGCGCGGCGGCTGCTCGCGTCGTCACGCGCAGCGAGCGGCGCGCTTCTCACCGGCCTCGCGCGCGCGGTGATGGAGTTCGCGATCCCGTACGCCAAGGACCGCCACGCGTTCGGCGAAGCGATCGCGCAGAAGCAGGCGATCGCATTCAACCTCGCCGACATGCGCATCGAGACCGACGCGATGCGCTGGCTCGTCTGGAAAGCCGCGAGCTTCCTCGAACACGGGCGCGATGCGACGCGCGAGGCTCATCAGGCCTTCGGCTACGCGGCGGAGCGCGCGGTCAAGATCTCCGACGACGGCGTGCAGGTGCTCGGCGGCCACGGCTTCATCCGCGAGCACCCGGTCGAGATGTGGTACCGGCATGCGCGCACGCTCTCCGTGCTCGACACCGTGGCCGCGCTCTAGGCGACCCGCGAATCCCAACAAGTTTAGGAGAGACTCGATGATCGATTTCACCCTCAGCGGCAAGGACCAGGAAGTCCTCGACTACATCCGCAGCGAAGCGCTCGTCGCGCGGAAGTACGCGCGGCACTACGACGAGAACGAGCACGAGTTCCCGCCCGACGAGTTGCCCGAGGCGGTGAATTTCCCCGGCGCGTTCGCTGTGATGGGCAAACTCGGTCCCGAAGACAGCGGTCCGGTGGTGCTCGGCATGCTGATTACAGCGGGGCAGACCTGGGGTGATTATTCTGTGCGCATGCGGCGCGGCCGCGGCGTCGGCCTCGGCAACGCGGCGCTCGCGGCCAGCGGTAGCGCCGAGCAGAAGGCGAAGTGGGGAGGGCTACTGCTCTCGATGGCGATCACCGAGCCCGGCTGCGGCTCCGATCCCTCCCTCGTGCAGACGAGCGCGGTGCTCGATCAAACCACCAATGAATGGGTCGTGAACGGCGAGAAGATCTTCGTGACGACCGGCTGCCGCGCCGAGGGCGCGGTGGTGTGGGCCACGCTCGACAAGAGCGCCGGCCGCGCGGGCATCAAGTCGTTCTTCATCCCGAAGACCGCGCCAGGCTTCATCGTTTCGCACAAGGAAAAGAAGCTCGGCATCCGCGCCGACGACACGGCGGCCTACGTGTTCAAGGATTGCCGCATCCCGCGCGACCACTTGTTGGGCGGCAAGGAAGAGATCCCGAAAGGTTCCTCCGGCGGCTTCCGCGACGTGATGAAAACCTTCAACATGACGCGGCCGATGACCGCGGCCTTCGGGCTCGGCATGTCGCAGGCCGCGCTCGACTTCACGCGCGAGCGCCTCGAAGCCGCGGGCGTGGACCTCGCGTACGGGGCGGGCATCCACGGCAAGAGCGCGGCGGCAGATCGCTTCCAGCGCCTCGAAGCGCTCCAGGAAGCCGCGATGCTCACGGTGCTGAACGCCGCGTGGCTCTCACAGAACGGCAAGCCCAACAACTTGGAGGCCTCCATCAGCAAGGCCAAGGGCGGCGGCGCCGTGCGTGAGATCACCCAGGGCTGCATCGACCTGCTCGGGCCGCTCGGCGTATCGCGCGAGCACCTCGTCGAGAAGTGGTTCCGCGACGTGCGCATCACCGACATCTACGAAGGGACGGGACAAATTCAGCGTTTGATCATTGCGAGGACGATCCTCGACTATGGGCGTGGAGAACTCAAGTAAGGAAGAACCGCTCGCCGCATCTCGATTGCACTGCGGAATGCAGCCGACGGCGCTGCGCGCCGCGGCTGATCCGCTTTTCGCGGTTGCGCGCTGGGGTGCGCTCGAACTCGTCGGGGACGTTCCACGACGAGATTCCCGCGTTTCGTCGAGGAACGTCCCTCTCGAGCGCTAGCGTGCCTTTCATGCGCGCAATCGTGATCGAGAAGCCGGGCGATGAGTCAGTCCTGCAGCTGGGAGATGCGCCGTCGCCGCTGCTCGGCCCTGATGACCTGCGTATTCGCGTCGCTGCTTGCGCGGTGAATCGCGCCGACTTGTTACAGCGCCAGGGTGCGTATCCGCCTCCGCCCGGTGCGTCGCCGATTCTCGGGCTCGAGTGCGCGGGCACGGTCAGCGAACTCGGCGCGAGCGTGCGCGGCTTCGCAGTGGGCGAGCGCGTGATGGCCCTGCTCGCGGGCGGCGGTTACGCGGAAGACGTCGTTGTGCACGCGGGCTCGGCGATGAAAGTGCCGAGCGCGCTGTCGTTCGAGGAAGCCGCGGCGATTCCCGAGGTGTTCCTGACGGTGTTCCTGAACGTGTTCCAGCTC
>JANNDT010000038.1:0-3043 GCA_031387905.1 Deltaproteobacteria bacterium | reverse complement strand
CCACCGACCTCGGCTTCGACAAGTCGTCGATGCGCGTGAAACTGGCCGGCGATCTGATGCCCGCCGCCAACCGGACGGTAAAAATCACGGTCAGCGTTGAATCCCCCGTGCGCTTCATTATCACGCCCGAGGACCGCGCGGAGCACGGCGCGGAGGGGCGCGCGCTGAAGGAAGCCGTCGCGCGCGTGGAGGCCGAGGTGGAGGTGCTGCGCGCGAGACTCGACGCGAAGCTGCGCGAGCTGCCGAACTTCTTGCACGCCGCGGTGCCCGACGGCGGCGAGGACGACGCGCGCGAAATCCGGCGGTCTGGCGAAGCGACGAAGTTCGCGTTCGAGCCGAAGGATCATCTCGCGCTCGGCGCGAGCCTGGACTTGTTCGACTTCGAGGGCGGCGCAAAGGTCGCGGGCCAGAAGTTCTATTTCCTGAAGAACGAGGCGGTGCTGCTCGAGCTCGCGCTCCAGCGCTACGCGCTCGAGATCGTGCTCGCCGAAGGCTTCACGCCCTACGTGACGCCCGACCTCGCGCGCGCGGAGATCCTCGAGGGCATCGGCTTCAATCCGCGCGGCGAAGAGACGCAGATCTATTCCGTCGCCAACACCGATCTGTGTCTGGTCGGCACGGCGGAGATCACGCTCGGCGGCCTCTACGCCGACACGATCCTCGAAGAAGACCAGTTGCCCGTCCTGATGGCCGGCATCTCGCACTGCTTCCGCACCGAGGCCGGCTCGGCGGGCCGAGAGAGCAAGGGGCTCTACCGCGTACACCAGTTCACGAAGCTCGAGATGTTCGCGATCACGCGGCCCGAGGAATCGGACGCGATGCACGAGCGGCTGCTCGCGATCGAGGAGCGCATTTATCAGGGGCTCGAGCTGCCGTATCGCGTGGTCGACATCGCAGCCGGCGATCTCGGCGCGCCCGCGTACCGCAAGTTCGACATCGAAGCGTGGATGCCGGGACGCGGCGAGCGCGGCAGTTGGGGCGAGATTTCGAGCACGTCGAACTGCACCGACTATCAGGCGCGCCGGCTGCGCGTGCGCTTCCGCCGCAAAGCCAGCAAGAAGAACGAGTTCGCGCACATGCTGAACGGCACCGCGGTCTCCAATGCGCGGCTGATTCTCGCGCTGGTGGAGAACCACCAACGCGCGGACGGCACGGTCGCGATTCCGAGAGCTCTCCAGCCGTACGTGGGGCGCGAGTCGATCGGGAAGAAGTGACCGCGCGTTCGCGCGCGGCGCGTTCGGGCGCAGCTCGTTCGCGCTGTGCGAAGCTGCTTTCGCATGCGCATCCTGCTCGGCATCCTCGCGGCTCTCGCGCTCGGCCTCGGCTCCGCGAATTTCGCGGTGCGTGGCGGGCTTGCCGCGGGCGATGTGCAGAACGGGCCGTGGCGCACGAACCTGACAACCGGGAGCGCCGACGCCGATCTGTATACGCGTGCTCGGGTCGCCGTCGGCGGCCTGCTCGCGCTCGCGCCCTCCGAGACGATCTACTTCACCGCGGCCACGGACGCCGAGGGCGCGCCGCTCAGCGCGCGCTGTGATTACAGGCTCGAGGGCGGCGAGCTGCCCGCGCGCTGGTGGAGCATTACGGCCTACGCCGCGGATCACTTCCTGATTCCGAACGACGCGGGCCGCTACTCGATCAGCCAGACGACCGTTCAGCGTGCGGCGCCGGACGGCGACTGGGCAGCGCGCGTCTCGACCGCACCGAGCGCGGGCAATTGGCTTCCGTCGGGTCAAAGCGGCGAGCGGGCCGAGTTCTCATTGACGCTGCGTCTCTACAACCCCGCCCCGAGCGTGGCGCAGAACCCCGGCAGCGCAGCGCTGCCACGCCTGTCGCGCGAGGCGTGCCGATGACGCGCTGGCTCCTCGGTGTTCTGTTGGGCGCGGCCGTCGTCCATCTGGCCGCGGTCGCCGCTCTACCCCGCCTCGTGATGCGCGCCGCGATGAGCCGCATGCAACAGGCGCCCGTCAACGCTTTCGCGCAGGCGCCGCTCGCGACAGAGAAGGCGCGCGGGATCGTGCGGCCGAGCCCGGATCTCGCGTACTCGATCCTCGTGTTCGACGTGAACCAGCGAGCGCTCGCAGTAAGCGTTCCGTTGACGCCGCCGTACACCTCGCTCTCGGGCTTCGCGCTGAACACCGATAATTTTTTCGCGATCAACGATTTGACGGCCGAGGGGAGCGAGATCTCAGTGGTGGTCGTGGGCCCGAACACTCCGCGAGACGGACTGGCGGGCGCGCGCGTGATCGAGTCGCCGAGCGATCGCGGCATCCTGCTCGTGCGCCGCGTGGTTCCGAGCACAGCCGCGCTTGCGGAGATCGATGCCGTGCGCCGTCGCGCGAGCGCAGAACTGCGCTGAGCGCGATGCGCGAGAACCTAATTCTCGGCACTGCGGGCCACATCGATCACGGCAAGACCACGCTGGTTCGCGCGCTGACCGGCGTCGACACCGACCGGCTACCCGAGGAGAAGGCGCGCGGCATCACGATCGAGCTTGGCTTTGCGCCGCTCGCACTGAGCCCGGAGTTGCGCGTGGGCGTGGTGGATGTGCCAGGGCACGAGGGCCTGGTGCGCACCATGGTCTCTGGCGCGACGGGGATCGACCTGCTTTTGCTCGTCGTCGCGGCCGACGAAGGCGTGATGCCGCAGACACGCGAGCATCTCGCGATCATCGACTTGTTGGGGATCGAGGCGGGCATCGTGGCGCTCACGAAGTGCGACCTCGCCGATGCAGACGTCGCGGATCTGGCGGAGGCGGAGGTGCGCGAACTGATCGCGGACACCACGTTCGCGCGCGCCGAAGTGGTGCGCGTTTCGGCGGCGACGGGCGCGGGCATCCCCGAACTGCGCGCCGCGCTCCGGGCCCCCGCGATTGTGGGTCGATCGCTGTTTCGAATCGCGCGGCTTCGGCGCGATTGTGACGGGCACCCTGATTGGCGGCGCGCTCAGCGCAGGCGACGCCGTCGAGTTGTTCCCGAGCGTCGCCCAAGCGCGGGTGCGCGGGCTGCAAAGCTTCTGCGCGAGTGAAACCACGCTCGCGCCG
>JANNDT010000021.1:0-4532 GCA_031387905.1 Deltaproteobacteria bacterium | reverse complement strand
GGTGGGCGGAAGAGTGAAGGCTGCGCATCCTATCACGGTGATCCGAGTCTCTCGTGCGGCGCGGCGCGGCGCGGCGCAGCGCAGGGCGACCCGATACTGTGCTCGGACTCAAGTTGAAGCGGAGGATCTCGTGGCCGATCTCGTGCTCTCCGAGCGCCGCGGCGCCGTCGCGCTGCTCACGCTCAATCGCCCGGATGCGCTGAACGCGCTCTCCGGCGCGCTGCTCACGGAGCTCGGCGCGCGCATCGACGCGGTCGCGCGCGATGGCCAAGCCCGCGCGCTCGTAATCACTGGCGCCGGTCGCGCGTTCGCCGCGGGCGCCGACATCGCGCAGATGCGCGAGATGACGCCGCTGCAGGGCGAGACCTTCAGCCGCCTCGGCCACGACACCCTCGCGAGACTCGAAACGCTGCCGATCCCGACGCTCGCGGCGGTGAACGGCTTCGCGCTCGGCGGCGGCTGTGAACTCGCGCTCGCCTGCGACTGGATCTACGCCGCGAAACGCGCGCGCTTTGGCCAACCCGAGGTGAACCTCGGCTTGCTGCCGGGCTTCGGCGGCACCAGCCGGCTCGTGCGGCGCGCAGGCCTTGCGTGGGCGAAGGAACTGATTCTCAGCGGCGAGCCGATCGACGCAGAGACTGCGCAGCGCATCGGGCTCGTGAACCGCGTGTTCGAGGACATCGAGCCGCTGCTCGCGGCGGCGTTCGCGGCCGGCGAGGCGATCGCAAAGAAGGGACCGCTCGCGATCGCTGCGGCCAAGCGCGTGATGCAGGAAGGGCAGGACGCGGACGTGCGCGTCGCCCATGCGCTCGAACAGGTGGCGTTCGGCGCGAGCTTCGCGACGGAGGATCGCGCCGAGGGCATGGACGCGTTTCTCGCCAAGCGCGCGGCAAAGTTTTCAGGGCGCTAGGAGAGGCCGCGTGGGTCGCATTCTCGTCACCGGCGCCGCGGGCTTCATCGGCGCGCGCACGGTCGGCTTGCTACTGGACGAAGGCCGCGAAGTGGTCGGGCTCGACGACCTGAACGACGCCTACGACCCGCGCGTGAAACAGAACCGGCTCGCGGGGTTGACGAGCCGCGCGGGGTTTTCGTTCGTGCGCGCGAACGTTGCAGATCGCGCCGCGCTCGCTGCCGCGCTGCCTGCGGGCCCCTTCGACGCCGTCATCAATCTCGCCGCGCGCGCCGGCGTGCGCACGAGCGCCCTGAACCCGTGGATCTACGTCGACACCAACGTGACCGGCACGCTCAACCTGCTCGCGCTCTGCCGCGAGCGCGCGATCGCGAAGTTCGTGCTGGCCTCCACTTCGAGCGTGTACGGCGATTCGCGCGCGGAGTTGTTCCGCGAAGAAGACGAATCGAGCCGCCCCCTCTCGCCGTACGCGGCAACCAAGAAGGCTGCCGAGGCGATGGCGTACACCTGGCACGCGCTCTACGGCCTCGACGTCTCGGTGCTCAGGTACTTCACGGTGTACGGCCCGGCGGGCCGACCCGACATGAGCGTGTTTCGCTTCGTGCAGAAGATCCGCGAGGGGCGAGCCATTACGGTGTTCGGCGACGGCACGATGTCCCGCGATTTCACGTTCGTCGACGACGTCGCGCGCGGCACGATCGCGGCCCTGCGCCCGCTCGGCTACGAGATCGTGAACCTCGGCGGCGATCACCCCTACGCGGTCAGCGAACTCGTCGCCGCGGTCGAGGCCGCGCTCGGTCGCCGCGCCGAAGTGCAGCGAACGCCCGCGCACCCGGCAGATGTGCCGCGCACTGCCGCGAGCATCGAGAAGGCGCGGCGTCTGCTTGGCTGGGCGCCGCGCGTCTCGCTGCGCGACGGCGTCGCAGAGGCCGTCGCGTGGTACGAAGCCAATCGCGCTTGGGCGAAGGACGTTGTTACGGAGTAGGGAAGTTCGTCGAACTAGACGCCGCGCGGCTCGCCCGGTTTGCCCGCGAGCATGTGCGCCGCTTCAGGCGCGACCGAGCGCAGGTGCAAATCACGCTGCGGGAACGGGATCGCGATGCCGGCGGCAGCGAGGGCGTCGTGCACCGCCAGCGCGATCTCGCTCTTCACTGGCAGGAAGCGATCGAGGTGCGTCCAGAAGCGCAGCTCGAACGCGAGCGCGCTGTCGCCGAAGCCGAGCAGCAGTGCGCAGGGCTCCGGCTGCGCGAGCACCGCGCCGTGTTGTCGTGCGCAGCGCAACAACAGTTCGAGTACGGCGTGAGGGTCGCTGCCGTACGCGACGCCGACCGCGAGGTCGACGCGGCGCGAGCGATCCGAGAGCGTCCAGTTGGTGACGCGCTCAGAGATCAGCGTGGCGTTCGGCACGATAACCTCGGCGCCGTCCCAGGTGCGCAGCGTGCTCGAACGCACACCGATTCGCTGTACGTCGCCGAATACGCCTCCGACGTCGATCGAGTCGCCCACCTGAATGGGCCGCTCGTAGAGCAGGATCAAGCCGGATACGAAGTTGTTGACGATGTTCTGCAGGCCGAAGCCAATGCCGACACCGAATGCGCCCGCCAGCACGGCGAAGCGGTTCATGTCGATGCCCGCGGCGGCGGCGGCGGCGAAAAAACCCAACAACAAGATGACGTACTGCGCGGTGCGCGCGACGGCGTGCGCGACGCCTCTGCGCGTCTCGAAGCGCGTCAGCACGTCGGCTTCGAGCGCAAAGCGAATCAGGCGCGAGAGCGCCCAGGCGGCCCAGAGCGTGAGCACGAACGTGAGTACGTCGCCGAGCGAAATTGCGAGCGAGCCGTAGGCGAGCTGTTGCTCCCAGGCGGCGCGTGCGAGGCGGGTGAAGGCATCCCACACGCCGAAGCCGCCCAGCGTGAGGCTCGCCCAGAGCGCGAGCGCGGCGAAGTTCACGAGCCGCGCGGCGCCTCGCTGCATGGCGTCGCCGTGATCCCGCAGCACGCGTAGCTGTGAAGCTGCCTCGCTGAGTGCAGCGGCGCGCAGACCGGCACGCACGACGCGCGCGCCGCCGTACAGCACGATTGCGGCATAAGCGCTGCGCAGCGTGCCATTCCCCAACAAGTGCGCGAGGTCCGACCAGCCGAACGCGTCGAACGCGAACGCCACGAGCAGCGCGCCGAGTGCACCACGCAGCGCGCTGTGCAGCAGGCGCGGGATGCGCTGCGGATCGGGAATTAGGGCGAGGCGCGCGGGAAGCATCAACCACGCGAGCGTTGCCGCGGCGAGCGCGAGCTCGCACGCGAAAAGAGCGCGCTCGAGCGCGCCGATGCTCGCGAGCGCCGCGCGCAACTCGCCGAGCAACGCGAGCCCCGCGACGACGAAGATCGCGGGGAAGAGCTCGCGGGGCGCGAGCGCTGGGAGCAGGCGCAGCACCGGCGCGATCAGCGCGGCGCGCGAGAGCGCGAGTACGATCGCCGGCGCGGCTGGATGAAAGAGCGGGGTGAGCGTGAGCACGAGCAAAGCCGCGGATGCGACCGGACGCTCGAAGATCACCGCCGAATCGGCGAGCTGCGCATCGGCGCGGAAAGCTGCGGCGCGGCGGCGCAGGCGCAGACCGAGCCAGACAGCGGCGGCGAACGCTGCGAGCTGAGCGACGAGGCGGCCGGGTGGGCGGGCAAAGTACGCGCGCGCAACTTCGGCCTCGGTCGAAAGCTGCGCCAGCGCGCGCTCCCAAGCACTGCCCTTCTCGCTGAAGGCGCGCCAGATCGGCGGACTCTCGGGTTCGAACAGCGAGGTTTCAGCGCGACTGCGCGCGGCGTCGAGGCGGTCGAGCGCGGTGGCGACTGCGGACTCGTGCTCGGAGATCTCCGCTTGCAGGTCAACGAGCCCGCGCTGCGCTGCTCGCGCATCGTCCTGCGCTCCGCGCAGCGCTGCGCTCACCGTTGCGATGCGCGCGAAGGCTCCGCGTGGCGCCTTTGCTGTTATGGCGGCTTCGCGCGTGCGCGCCCATACCTCGCGGCGCGCGGCGAGTTCCTCGATCGAGAGCTCGAGCGCGACGAGCCGCGCGGTCGGCGCGCGCTGCCATTGCGCAAGCTGCGAGCGCGTGACCCGCCAGTAGTCCGCCTCCGCGTCGAGCGCGCCGATCGAAGCGGGCGCGGCAACGAGCGCCTCCATGCGCTCCGCGCGCTGCTCGATCTCGGGTGCGAGTTTCGCGAGCGCGCGCTGGATCTGCGCGATTTCGCGCGGCACCGCGAGCTGCTCTGCGACGCTACGCGCGAAACGCTCGGCGGATTCGGCTTCCGCGACGAGCGAAGGCAACGCGATTGGAGCGGGAGGCGCTGCTTCTGGCCCGAGGGGCGCGGGCGGCGGTTGTTGGGCGTGCGCAGCGAGCGCGAACGCGAACGCGCAGGCAAACGCGAGCGCTGCACGGTCGCCGCGCTCGCGCCGTGCGCTCACGCGCAGAATCCCGTCACATAGGGCAGGCTGCGCGCGGTGCGCTCGATCGCGTCGCCCGCTTCGATGAGCACTACCGTCGCGTTCCAGCTGCCTTCGAGCAGCGCCGTGCGCGTGCCGTCGCGGATCGTCGCGGGCATCGCGCCGGCGCGCGAAGTGACCGTGCGCGCGG
>JANNDT010000014.1:0-17523 GCA_031387905.1 Deltaproteobacteria bacterium | reverse complement strand
GAGCCGCGCGATCTCGCCGTCGCGCCCGACGTGCGCGCGGTGCTCGCACAGCTCGCGCCCGAGCAGCGCGCGATTCTCGTGCTGCGCGATCTCGAGGGCCTCAGCGAAGAGGAAGCCGCGGCGCAGCTGGGCGTGGCGAAGGGCACGGTGAAGTCGCGCCTGTTCCGCGCTCGCGAAGCGTTCTCGAAGAGGTGGTCGGCATGAGTACCGCAGCCCAACAAGTCTGGCCGAGCGCGAAGCTCGACGACGTGGCGCGGTTGCGCGCGCTGGCGGCCGCTCGGCCGCATCTTGCCTATCGCGAACGCACGCTCGACGCGCCCTTCGAGGTCGTGTGGTCCGTGTTCGGCGATCTCGAGAACGGCGTCCCGCAGTTCGATCACTACGTGCGCAGGATCCGGATCACAGAGCGCGACGGCGAGCGGCTCGCGCTTACGTCGAGCGGACCGCTCGGGGTTCCGATGCGATTCGAGGCGATTCACCGGCCGGGTTGGTGCGTGATGCGATCCTGGCAAGGCGAGGTCGGCATGGCCGCGGCGCCCCTCGAAGGCGGCCGAACACGAATCGCGCACTTCGAGGGTTCGCGCTTTCTCGGCGCGCTCGGGCGCTGGTGGTTCGGGCGCACGATGGAGCGCGAACTCGACACGCTCGCCGAGCTGTGCGCGCGGGCTCTCGCGAAGCGTTAGAGGCGTCGCGCTCGTTCGCTCGCACTCCGTGCGAGAATCGCCGCTCTCCAAGGAGCCGCCGATGTTCGAGCGCAGCGATCCGTCCCGCATCGATCTCACGCAAGCGATCCGCACCGTCTCGTTCGAGAACCCCACCGGCGCGAAGGGCGCGGCGGCGACGGCGCACGGCGGCAGAAAGGGCGCGCCGTTTCGCATGCTCGCGCCGGGCGAGCGCGTGGTGCTCGCGGATCTCGGAGGGCCCGGCTGCGTGCGCCACTTCTGGATGACGTTTCCGCCGATGCCGCCCCACGAGATGCGCGCGCCGCTGCTCGAAATCTATTACGACGGGGCGAGCGAGCCCTCGGTCTCGGTCCCGTGTCTCGATTTCTTTGGCTGCCCGCTCGGGCGGCCCGTCGCGTTCACCTCGCAGTGGAACGCCGCGCAGGAGAGCCGCGGCTTCAACAGCTGGCTGCCGATTCCGTTTCGGCGCGGAATGCGCGTCGAGTTCGTGAACGCGGGGGCGCGGCGCTTCCCGCTTTATTACCAGCTCACGTTCAGCGCGGGCCCGGTCGCTGCGGACGCCGGGCTGCTGCACGTCACGTTTCGCCGCGAGAACCCGACGCAGTTGAAACGCGACTTCACGATCGTCGAGAGCCTGCGCGGCCCGGGCCGCTTCTTCGGCTGCAACGTCGGCATTCGCGTGCTGCCCGAAGCGGGCTTCAGCTGGTACGGCGAGGGCGAGCTGAAGATGTATCTCGACGGCGACCGGTTTCACCCGACCTGGTGCGGGACCGGGCTCGAGGATTACGTCGGCAGCGCCTGGGGCATGGGCGCGCACACGACGCCGCTACAGGGCGCGCCGCTCGTGCTGCAAGCGCCTGGCGCCGCGATGCCCGAGTTCGTCTCGTTCTATCGCTGGCACGATCCCGATCCGGTCGTGTTCGAGCGCGAGCTACGCGTAACACTTCAACAAGTCGGGGCGGTAGCGGTGCCGCGTGGGCAGGGCGCGCTGCGCGAGCGGCTCGAACGCGAGGGCCGCGCCGCGGGCGGCGGCTTCACAGCTCTGTCGGGCGCGCTCGAAGCGTTCGGCATCTGCGAACGCCAAGACGACGTCTGCGCGACCGCGTTCCTGTACCTGAGAGATGCGCAGCCAGTGCCGCGCGTCGATGTTGCGGGGGCCTGCGCAGACATCGCGCGGCGCGCTTGGGAGAAGGCGTTGCCCTTCGAAGGAATGCTCGCACTTCTCTCTCCGGCGGGCGTAGGCTGATCTTCGAAGGGAGGCCACTCATGGCCGATAGCGTTTACAAAGTGATCGAACTCGTCGGAACCAGCAGCGACTCCTGGGAGAAAGCAGCCTCGGCGGCGGTGAAGCTCGCTTCGAAGAGCCTGCGCGACATGCGCGTTGCAGAGGTCGTCGAGCTGGACATGGTCATCGAGGGCGGCAAGGTGACGGCCTACCGCGCCAAGGTGAAGGTGTCGTTCAAGTACGAGGGCAAAGGCTGAGAGCCGAGCCGCAGCGGAGCGCGAGCGGCGCTCAGCGGACCTCCGCAGCCCGCCGCCGCGCATCCGCGCGCAGTTCGCCCTTCGCAACTTTCCCGCCCGACGCGCGCGGCAGTTGCTCCAGCACGACGAGCCGCTCCGGCCACCATTCGCGCGTCGTGCCGCGCGCCGCGAGGTGTCGCGTGAGTTCGTCCAGCGTGAGCGACGCGCCCGCGCGCAGTTCCGCGTAGACGCAGACGCGCTCGCCGAACACGGGGTCTGGCCAGGCGACCGCCGCGGCGAGTGCGACTGCGGGATGGCTCGCCACCGCGTCCTCCACCGCCGGGCCGCTGATGTTCTTGCCGCCGCGAATGATGAAGTCGGCGGTCCGGCCGACCACCGCGAGGTAACCATCGGCGTCGAGGCGCGCGACATCGCCCGTGAGCAGCCAGCCGCCCCGCGTGTAGAGCTTCGCGTTCGCGGTCACGTCGTCGTAATAACCTCGGCAGGCGAGGGCGCCGCGACAGGCGGGGAACCCGTGGCCGCTCGCGGTCACGTCGTTGCCCGCTTCATCGAACAGGCGCACGCGCATCGCGTCGATCACGCGGCCCGCGGTCGTCAGGCGCTTCTCCTGCGAGTCGCGCGTCGTGGTGCGCGAGAGCGCGCCGGTTTCATTCGAGCCGTAGAACTGGAGCACGAGCGAACCCGTGCGCTGCTCCCATTCGAGCGCGCGTTCGTAGGGCACCGCCTCGCCGCCGGTATAGAGCGCGCGCAACGACGAGAGATCGCTGCGCTCGAGCGCGGGGGAGTTGAGCAGCATGATGAACTGCGTCGAGACGGCGGCGAGCACGCTCACGCGGTGGCGTTCGATCGCGGCGAGCGTGGCTTCGGGCGAGAACCTTTCGAGCAGCACGCAGGGCGCGCCGAGCGCCGTCGGCGTGAAGTGCGCGGTCCAGAGCCCAAAGCCGAACGGCGCGGGAAGCACCGACATGAAGACGTCGGCGGGCGTCAGTTCGCCCGATTCGACCGCGAGTTCGTGGAAGTGGAACCAGCGCGCTTGGTGGTGCGTGACGCACTTCGGGAGCCCAGTGGTGCCGGAGGTGGAGTTGAGGAGGAAGAGATCCTCGGCCCCGAGCCGGCGCGCGGCGAGTTCCGCCGGCTCGAGCTGCGCGGCGCTCGCGGCGGAGCCGTTCGAATAACAAGCCTCACCGAGCTCGAGCTGCTGCTCTACGACAATGTGCTCGCGCAGCGGCATCCCGCTCGCCTTCAGCTCCGCGAAGAGCGCGCGCAGATCGAGCTCGCGCACCGCCGCGCGCGAGACGAGCGCCACCGCGCCGCTCTTCGCAACGAGATGCCGAATCTCCTCGCGCCCCGCGCGCGGCCCAATGCCCATCACGACCAGCCCAGCTTTCTCGCAACCGACGAACGCGATGTGCACACCTGGGCCGTCGGGCAGCATCACCGCCACGCGCTCGCCCGGCGCCAGCCCGAGAGCGGCGAGCTGCGCGGCGAAGCGCTCCGAACGCGCCGCGTAATCGCGCCAAGAGAGCGCGCCCGCGTCGCCGAGAAACGCGTGCGCCTCGGGCCGTGCGCGCCCAAGCGCGTCGATGCGATCTGCGAGCGAGAGCATGAGCAGCGGAAGCTGTCACGCGCGCCTCGAAACCACCAGGGACGTTCGTAGACGAAACGCCAGCCTGCCCCGCGGCCTATGCCAGAATGCGCGAGCCGAAGGAGGCGCCATGCGCGATCTCGCCACGCTGCTCGAAGCCGCCAAGAAGTTGCAGCCCGAAGTGACGGCGCTGCGGCGCGCGATTCATCAGGAGCCGGAGCTCGGGCTCGAGAATCCCGCGACGCGCGCGAGAGTGCTCGCGCTGCTCGACGGGCTGCCGCTCGAGATCGCGCTGCACAAGCGAACGAGCGGCATTGTCGCGACGCTGCGCGGCGCAAAGCCTGGGCGCCGCATCCTGTTGCGCGCCGACACCGACGCGCTGCCGATGCCCGAGGACAACGACCTGCCGTTCCGCTCGCAGCGCCATAACACCATGCACGCTTGCGGCCACGACGCGCACACCGCCATGCTCGCCGGCGCCGCGCGCCTGCTCTCGCAGCAGCGCCACGCGTTCGCGGGCGAAGTCGTGTTCATGTTCCAGCCCGGCGAAGAAGGGTTTGCCGGCGCCCAAGTGATGCTCGATGAAGGCTTGCCCGAAGCCGACGGCGCGTTCGCGATCCACATCACGCCGCTGATTCCGTCGGGCATGATCGGCACTCGCGCGGGCGCGCTGCTCGCGTCCGCGGACTCCTTCCAGATCGTGGTGACGGGCAAAGGCGGCCACGCCTCGATGCCGCACGATTGCCGCGATCCGATTCCCGCGGCCTGCGAGATCACCACCGCGCTGCAGACGTTCGTAACGCGCGAGATCCCCGTCTCGGATCCGGTAGTAATTACGGTGACGCGCATCGCGGGCGGCACCACCGGCAACGTGATCCCCGAGAGCGTCGAGCTACAGGGCACGATCCGCGCGCTCTCCGAGCGCTCGCGCGAGAAGGCGCACGCGGGCCTCGAGCGCGTGGCGCGCGGCATCGCGCAGGCGCACGGAGTCGAAGCGAAAGTCGCGTTGCAGCGCGGTTACCCGGTCACCGTGAACGACGCCGAGTTCGCCGGCTTCGCCCAACAAGTCGCGCGCGACCTGCTAGGTCCGCGCGGCGCGATCGAGTTCGATTCACCCGTGATGGGCGCCGAGGATTTCTCGTTCGTGCTGCAGCGCACGCCCGGTGCCATGGTGTTCCTCGGCCTGCGCCCGCCGGGCGCCAGCGAACCGGCGCCGTGTCACTCGAATCGCATGCTGATCGATGAAGACGGCATGGCCTACGGCGTGGCGCTGAACGCGGCCATCGCGCTGCGCTTCCTCGGTAGCGCCGCGGAGTGACGCGCGCGCGCCTGCTGCTCGCGGGCGCAATCGTGCTCGTGCTGCTCGGCCTGGGCCTCGCGCTCGGGCGCGGCGCGTTCGGCGAGCACGAGGGTGCGGGCGTAATTGCTGGAGCGAGGTTGCCGAGCGATGCGATTGCGGCGCGTGCGCGCGAGCAGCGTGCGGCGCTCGAGGCGCTCGAAGCAGCCGAGGCAGCGCACGACGCGCTGAGCGGATCCGCCGCGGTGCCCGGCGCCGACGACTGCATCCGCTCTGCAACCGGGCCCACGCCATCGACCTGTGTCGGCGAGTCGGGCACCAAAGCCATCCTGTTTGGCGACCTCCACGTCCACACCTCCGTTTCGGTGGACGCATTCTTCATGAGCCTCCCGCTCGCCGGCGGCGAAGGCGCACATCCCGCAGCCGACGCCTGCGACTTCGCGCGCTACTGCTCGGCGCTCGACTTCTGGTCGCTGAACGATCACGCCGAGAACATCACCCCCCAGCTTTGGCGCGAGAGCGTCGCCTCGATTCGCCAGTGCAACGCGATTGCGGGCGACCCTGATGACCCGGACGCCGTCGCCTACCTCGGCTGGGAGTGGACGCAGGCCGGCGCGACGCCCGAGCAGCACTGGGGCCACCGCAACGTGATTCTGCGCGATCTCGCGGACGACGCGATTCCCGCGCGCCCGATCGCGGCGGCGCAAAATGCGGCAACGCAGAATCGCGCCGGCGATATCGCGCGACTCAGCGTGCCCGGCCGGGCCGCGCTGGTCGCGGGCCGTGTGGGCGACGCGCGCGCACACAATTTCGCGCTCGCGCTCACCGAGCTGCAGGATGCGCTGCGCTGCCCGGAAGGGGCGCCCACGCGCGACCTCCCGCGCGACTGCATGGAGAGCGCCGCCACACCCGGCGAGTTATTTGGGAAGCTGCGCGAGTGGGGCAGCGCCGCACTGGTGATTCCGCACGGCACCGCCTCGGGCTTTACGGCGTCGCCGCTCGCGAGCTGGGAAACGCAGCTTGGCGCGGACGCAAACGCCCCCAACCTGCAGCCGCTGATCGAGCTGTACTCGGGCTACGGCAACTCGGAGGAGTACCGCGCGTGGCGGCCGCTCGCGCGCGGCGCGAACGGCGCGCCCGAGTGCCCCGCGCCGAGTCCTAATTACACGCCGCTGTGCTGGCGCGCGGGCGAGAACATCGAGCGGCGTTGCCTCGCCCGTGGCCAAGACGCGGCGGACTGCTCGGAGCGCGCGACCGAGGCGCGCCGCGAGTACGCGAACGCCTCGGCAGGTGCGGCAGAGCGCGGCGCAGCCGAGAGCGTCGCTCCGCTCGCTTCGGGCGATGACTGGGGCGACGCCGGGCAGTGTCGCGATTGCTTCGTGCCCGCGTTCCAGCTGCGCCCGCTGCTGAGCGCGCAGTACGCGCTCGCGCTCACCAGCTTCGCGAACCCTGATAAACCGTGGCGCTACCGCTTCGGTTTCATCGCGTCGAGCGGCGTGCACAGCGCGCGCCCCGGCACTGGCTACAAGGAGTTCGCGCGGCGGCAGAGGGTCGACGTCCCACCCGATGACAGCACCGGCGCACTGTCCTTCACCGGCGGACTCGTTGCGGTACACGCTTCGTCGCGCTCTCGCGGCGCGGTGTGGGACGCGCTCGCGCGCCGCGAGGTCTACGGCACCAGCGGTCAGCGCACATTGTTGTGGTTCGATCTCGTGAACGCGCCCGACGGCAGCGCACGCCCGATGGGCAGCGAGGTGCAGCTGAGCTTCGCGCCGAGCTTCCGCGTGCGCGCGACCGGCTCGCAGAAGCAAATGCCGGGCTGCCCGGACTATGCGGGCAGCGGTCTCCCTGCGGAGCGCCTCGCGCGCTTGTGTCGCGGCGAGTGCCACAATCCGAGCGAACAGCGCCAGCGCATTGCGCGCATCGAAGTCGTGCGCATTCGTCCCCAACAAGTCGCGGGCGAGCCCGTCGACGGCTTGATCGAAGATCCCTGGAAGACTTTCGCGTGCCGGCCGGACGCAGCGGGCTGCGTGGTCGAGTTCGCGGACGACGACTTCGCCGTGCGCGCGCGCGACGCCGTCTATTACGTGCGCGCGATCGAGGCCACGCCGGGCGGCGCGGATGACGATCGCTCGAGCGACGTCGAGGAGCGCGCCTGGTCGAGCCCGATCTTCGTGGATTACGTGGGGCCAGCAGCGGCCGCGAGCGCTGGCGCTGCAGGCGCGCTCGCACCTAACACCGCGGGCTCTAGCGACGAAGTTCCCTCGCCCGTTCCGCCGGGGGAACTCGACCCGGCCTGGAGTGAAGTCGAGCACGAGGCCGGCGACACGTTCTAACACACACGAAGCGCGCGCCGCGCGCACAAGGAGAACTGCGATGTTCGAGCACGGCATGATCGCGCCCGTTTTGGCGCTGGTGGCCTGGACCTGCGTGATGTGGTTCTGGATGTACGCAACGCGCATCCCGGCGATCCGGAAAGCCAACATCGACATGGCGAGACTCTCGCGCACCGGCGCGACGCTCACGTTGCCGCCCGAGATCGCGCGCATCGCGGATAACTACAACCACCTGCACGAGCAACCGACGATTTTCTACGCGCTGGCGTTGGCTGCGCACGTGGCGGGCGCCGCCGACGACCGGAACGTCGGTCTCGCCTGGGCGTACGTGGGCGTGCGCGTCGCGCACTCGTTCATCCAGGCGACGAAGAACGTCATCCCCGTGCGCTTCGCCGTCTTCACGCTCGGATCGCTCGTCCTAATGGCTCTGCTCGTTCGCACCGCCTGGCTGGTGCTCTGAGGAGATTGCAATGCCCGAAACCAACGAACCGCTCGGCGACGTCGCGAACAAGCTGCTCTTCGAGAACGAACTCGTGCGCGTGTGGGAAATGAATCTCGCGCCCGGCGAGCGCAGCGCCCGCCACCGCCACGACTTGCCGTACTTGTTGTGCGTGCTCGCAGGCTCGCGCGTCGATGCCGAGGTCGCGAGCCGCAGCCGCATCGAGATCCCCGTGCAACCCGGCAGCGTGTTCTTCGTGCCGCCCGGCGCGACGGAGACCGCCGTGAATGGGAGCAAGGATCACTTCCGGGAGATTCTGATCGAGCTGAAGAAGCCGGCGGCGGAGGCGGTGAAGCTCGCAGTCGCGAATACGCCAGCGCGTTAGGCGGCACGAGAAGTGAGTTTCGAGGCCGACGCGACGGAAGACGACGCGATCTGCGACGCGCTCGCAGCGCGCGGCTTCGCGGTCGCGCCGGACTTTCTCTCGCGCGACGCGGTGAGCGCACTGCGCGCCGAAGCGCTGCGCCGCCGCGCGGCGAGCGAGTTTCACGCTGCGCGCGTCGGGCGCGGCGACGCGATGCAGCGCGACGCCGCGATTCGCGGCGACGAGGTCTGCTGGCTCGATGCGCAGGCAGCCAGCGCGCCCGAGCGGGCACTGCTGGCGCGCCTCACTGCGCTCCGCCTCGCGCTGAACCGCACGCTCTTCCTCGGCGTTCATGAGCTCGAGGCGCACTACGCTTGTTACGGGCCTGGTGCCGGCTATGCGCGCCACCTCGATCGCTTCAGCGACGACGACGCGCGCGTGATCTCGCTCGTGCTCTACCTGAACCCGAGCTGGCGTGAAGCGGACGGCGGCGTGCTGCAGCTCTTCGCGAGCCGCGAGGCGCGCGAGCTCGCGCTCGTGGTTGCGCCGCGCGGCGGCACGCTCGTCGCGCTGCGCAGCGACACGATCTCACACGAAGTGCTCGCTGCGCACGCCGAGCGCTGGAGCGTTGCGGGCTGGCTGCGCAGGCGCACGTAGACGCGCGAACGCGTGACCGCTTTCGCGCGCAGCGCTGCGTTAGCGTGCTCGCCCTTTGGGGAGAACTCTCATGGCTTCCGCTCGCGTGCTCGCGTTCTCGGGCAGCGCCCGTAACGATTCGTACAACAAGAAGCTGCTGGCGCTCGCCGCGCAGGCCGTGCGCGACGCGGGCGCCGAGTGCAGCGTGCTCGATCTGCGCGACTTCGCGCTGCCGCTCTACGACGGCGACGGCGAACTCGCGAGTGATTATCCCGCGAACGCTGCGAGACTGCGCGAGCTGCTCGTCGCGCACGACGGACTTCTGCTCGCGTGCCCCGAGTACAACGGCGGCATCTCGCCGCTGCTCAAGAACACGCTCGACTGGATGACGCGCGCGCCGGGCGGGAGAGCCGACCCGTCGCTCTTCAACGGCAAGCTCGCTGCGCTGTGCGCCGCGTCGCCGGGCCCGTGGGGCGGCATGCGCGGGCTGCGCTGGGTGCGCGAACTCCTCAATAACATCGGCGTCACCGTGCTAGCGAATCAGTCGACAGTCGGCGTGGCGCACAAGGCGTTCGACGCGAACGGCGCGCTCGCGGACGCGCGTCAAGCCGACGCGCTGCGCGCGCTCGGCCGCAAGTTCGCAGCGCTGCTCGCGGTCACTCGTTGACCACCAAATCGAACCACTGAGCTTGCCCCTGATTCGCGGACACCTCGGATCGCACGGAAGTCGGTAGGAGTGAGTGATAGGGAGCCGGAGCGTCGGCGCGGTCGCGAAGGACCTGGATCTGTCGGAGACCGCAGTGGAGCGGTGGATGAATCAGACCGCGGTGTGTGCGGGCCGGGGCGGCACGGGCGCTTTCACGACGGCGGAGCGTGAGGAGCTGGTGCGACTACGCCGAGAGAAACGGAAACTGGCGATGGAGCGCGAGATATTGCGAAAAAGGTTGCCTTCTTCGCGAAGGAGAACGCGCGAGGCGTGCGTTCATCGAGGTGGAGAGATCCACGTACCCGGTGCGGATCCTGTGTCGGTGTCTCGCTGTGTTGCGCGCTAGTTGCTACGGGTGGCGCGGTCGGAAGTAGAGCGCACGCGCGCTCGTGGACAGCGGCTGGGCGTCACGGTGGCGGGGATCGACGAGCACGTCTCGCGCAAGGGAGTCGCGCGCCTGATGCGAGGTCGTACGGCAGCTTCCCCCGAGCAGTACTGATCAGCGCGAGGCGATCGAAGCATCCACTCGCGCGCGAAGTCGTGCATGCCACGGCCAGAATCCACTGGGGTTCGAGGCGCCCTGTCGCATCGATCTCCGTCTCCTTGTGGCAGAGCGAAATGGCGTAGCGGCTTCGAGGGACGGCGCTCCGGCTCGCGCGGGATGGCGCCTCCACGGATCGGTATTGACGATGCGAAGTCTCGACATTTTCTATTTGTCGATCAATGAGAATGCGCCGACGTTCACCCTCATCGATCGACGGGAGAATCCATGAAGCGCACCGCCCTCGTCATCATCACCGGTTTTACCCTTCTGCCATTGATCCTCTCTCTCGTGTCCTTGACCGGAGAGTGAGGAGGTGGTCATGGGAAGCGAGAGCATCGGCACGCCGGCCCTGTGGACTAGTTTCACCTCGTTCGTACGCGCCTTGCTGGCCCTCGACCTCGGCGTCTTACACCGCAATGCGCACGAAGTTTGCGCGAAAAGAAGCCCGCATCTGGACCGCCGTTTGGGTTTCCCTCGCTCTCATGTTCAACCTCGGATTGTACTCCTGAGTGCGGCGCAGAGGGCGCACTCGAGTTTCTCACGGGTCATGTCATCGAGAAGGCGCGGTCCGTTGACAAGATCTTCATCTTCATGGTCGCCTTCTCCTTCTTTGCGGTGCCAACGAACCCGAGACGCCTGGACTGAAGCCGTGACCACAACACAGACGAGCTCTACTACAGCCGCGGCGCTTCGAGCGGCGCGCAAGGTCGCCGTGGCGGTGGTGGGCGTAACTGTTACGGCGGTTGGCGCGGCGTTCATCGTCCTCCCCGGCCCAGCCGTCATCGTGATCCCGCTGGGTCTCGCGATTCTTGCGACGGAGTTCCTCTGGGCGCGGCGACTTCTACGCCGAGGACGAGAGGGCATCACAAATGGGAGACTACGGTCATGACGGAGAAGCGATCCACTGCATCCGAGGACGAGTATTTCGCCCGCCAGGAAGCCGAGTGGAGGGGCGCGCGTGCGGTTGAGACGCAGAGGCAGATGGAGGAGTCCGAGCGCGAACGCCTCAAGGCGCTTCACTACTTGCGGTGTCCGAAATGCGGGATGGCGCTCGAGACGTTGGCTCTGCAAGGCATCCAGATCGACCGTTGCTATTCGTGCAACGGGACGTGGCTTGACGAGGGAGAGCTCGAGCAGCTTGCTGGGAAAGAACCAGACTTTGTGCAGAAGCTGGTTGGCTTGTTCCGCCGCTCGTGAGCGGGTAGCCGGATCCGCTTGGCATGCGGACTCACCGGTCGACTTTCGGCTGTAGTAGGTTCTGACTACATATTATTCCTGACGGAGAGGGGAGTCCATGGCGCAACGAGGCTGGGGTGACGTGCTGGATGGCGGGGATCGGATTCAACTCCCGTCCCTTCCGCCTATATCGCCGCGCGTGGCGCGGCTGGCCCTGATCGCTGCCGGTGCACTCCTGTTGTTAATCACGGGCTATTATCAAGTGGAACCGGACGAGGTGGCCGTAGTCCAGCGTCTGGGCAAGTACGTGAGGACGACCGACCCCGGGCCTCACCTCAAGATTCCCTTCGGCGTGGAGCGGGTCACAAAGGTTCCGGTTCAGCGTCAGCTCAAGATGGAGTTCGGGTTTCGGACGCTCCAGTCGGACTCACGGACCACCTTCGCGCCACCCTCGCAGGAAACCCTTGGCGAATCCTTGATGCTCACGGGGGACCTCAATGTCGGGGTGGTCGAGTGGATCGTGCAGTTCCGCATCAAGGACGCGCGCGCCTACCTGTTCAACGTGAGGGACGTCGCCGCGACGTTCCATTACATGTCGGAAGCCGCCATGCGACAGGTCGTGGGCGACCACAGCGTGGACGAGGTGCTCACGATCGGCCGCGAGGCGATCGCGCTGCTGGCCAAAGCGGAGCTACAGCGGCTGTGTGACCTGTACGGGATCGGCATCGAGGTCCAGCAACTCGTGCTCCAGGACGTGAACCCGCCCGACCCAGTGAAGCCCGCCTTCAACGAAGTGAACCAGGCCATCCAGGAGAAGGAGCGCGCCATCAACGACGCCTGGGCCGAGTACAACAAGGCGGTACCGCGGGCGAAGGGAGAGGCGGAGCAGGCCATCCGCGCCGCTGAAGGGTACGCGCTCGAGCGAGTCAACAACGCTGCTGGCGACGCCAAGCGTTTCGAGGCTCTCTACGAGGAGTACCGCCGGGCGCCGCTGGTCACGCGCAAGCGCATCTACCTCGAGACCTTGGCAGAGATCATGCCGAAGCTCGGGCGGAAGGTCGTTCTGGACGAGGACGCCCGCGGTGTCTTGCCGCTTCTGCAACTCGAGGGTGAGCGGAAAGAGGTGAAGCCGTGAACAAGCTCGTCATCCAAGGCGGCGCGCTGATCGGCGCGCTGCTGCTCTACTCCTCGCTCTACACGCTCTCCGAGACCGAGCAGGCCATCTTGACGCAGTTCGGCAAACCGGTCGGCAGCGTGCTGACGGAACCGGGGCTCCACCTGAAGGTGCCCTTCATCCAGGTCGTGCACCGGTTCGACCGACGCTGGCTGGAGTTCGACGGCGACTCCAACGAGATCCCGACCAAAGACAAGAAATACATCTGGGTCGACACGTATGCGCGCTGGCGCATCGCCGACCCGCTGCGGTTCTTCCAAGCCGTCCGCGACGAGAGTGGCGGGCAGAGCCGGCTCGACGACATCGTGGACGGCGAGACCCGGAACGCGATCGCGTCCTTCGACCTGATCGAAGTGGTGCGCTCGAGCAACCGAGCCTTCGAGGTGACCGAAGACCTGGAAGGGATCGGAGCGGCCGAGGCCATGGCCAAGGTGACGACCGGCCGCGGCGGCATCGCCCAGATCATCCTCGAGAAGGCCGCCAAGATCACGCCCGAGTTCGGGATCGAGTTGGTGGATGTGCGCTTCAAGCGCCTCAACTATGTCGAGAGCGTGCAGGAGAAGGTGTTCGAGCGAATGATCTCGGAACGTCAGCGAATCGCCGAGCGCAGCCGGTCCGAGGGCCAGGGACGCGCTGCCGAGATCCGCGGCCAGAAGGAGCGCGACGTGCTGGGTGCGTCATCGACTGGCTACAAGACCGCTCAGGAAGTGAAGGGGCTCGCCGACGCACAGGCCGCGGCCATCTACGCGCAGGCCTACGGCAGGGACCCGGAGCTGTACCAGTTCCTGAAGAGCATGGAGACGTTGAGCCGCAGCCTCGACGAGAACAGCTGGCTCATCCTGGCGACCGACTCCGAGCTACTCAAGTACCTCAAGTCCGACGGCTGAGGCTGGACCGCGGTTGCCCTCGCGAGCACACGGGGTGCGTCCGCATGGCTCCTGAGATCGCTGCCTAAGAAACGTACGCGCGCGGAATCGGGGGCAGGTTCAGTCCAAGGCAGTCGGGGGCGTCGCACGATGCACGGCGCGCAAGAGTTCCTGACGGTGCTCGCGATCGTACTCTGCGTCGCGGGCGTGATGACCGTTGTCAGCCAGTGGCTGCGGCAGCCGGTCGTGCTCGGCTACGTGCTCGCCGGCCTCGTGGTCGGCCCGCACGTGCCCGTGCCGCTCGTCGCGGACCGCGCGATCGTGCAGACGCTCTCCGAGCTCGGCGTGATCCTGCTCATGTTCTCGCTCGGTCTCGAGTTCCGCCTCGCGCGCCTAGCGCGTCTCGGCGCTGCCGCGGGCCTCACGGCATTGATCGAGTGCAGCGCGATGCTCTGGCTCGGCGGCGCAGTCGGCGTTCTGCTCGGCTGGAACGCGCGCGAGAGCCTCTTCGCAGGCGCGTTAATCGCGATCTCGAGCACGACCGTGATCGTGAAGGCGTTCGACGAGCTGCGCGTACGCGCCGGACTTCGCGAGCGCGTGATCGGCGTGCTGATCGTCGAGGACGTGATCGCGATCCTGCTGCTCGCGCTGCTGCCAGCAGCGGCGCTGAGCGAGAGCGTCTCGTGGCGCGAGCTCGTCGCCGCGGTCGGGCGGCTCGTGGCGTTGCTCGCCGTGATGCTCGCGCTCGGTGTCGCACTCGTGCCGCGAGCGCTGCGCGCCGTGCTCCGGCTCGGCCGCGCCGAGACGACGCTCGTTGCCAGCCTCGGCGTCTGCTTCGCCTTCGCGCTGCTCGCGCACCAGCTCGGCTACTCGGTCGCGCTCGGCGCATTCATCGCGGGCTCGCTCGCCGCGGAATCCGGCGGCGTGCACGAGATCGAGCGTCTCGTCAGCCCCGTGCGCGACCTGTTCGCCGCGATCTTCTTCGTTTCCGTCGGCATGCTGATCGATCCGCGCCTCGTGTTCGAGCATTGGGTCGCGGTGCTAGCGCTCACGGCCGCGGTACTTGCGGGCAAGACCGTGTTCGCGTCGCTCGGTGCGTTCCTCACGGGCGCAGGTACGCGCACCTCCCTCGAAATCGGCATGAGCCTCGCGCAGATCGGCGAGTTCTCGTTCATGCTCGCGAGCGTCGGCGTGGCGACGGGTGCCACGGGCGAGTTTCTCTACCCCGTCGCGATCACGGTCTCTGCACTCACAATCCTCGCGACTCCGTGGATGATTCGCGCCGCGCCCGGCGCTGCGGCACTCCTCGATCGAAAACTTCCGCGACGGCTCCAGACATTCGCTGTGCTGTATGGAAGCTGGCTCGAGAAGCTCGGCAGCGCGCCGCGCGAGCGCACCACCGGAACGCGCTTGCGTCGGCTCGCCGAGCTGATCGCGCTCGACGCGCTCGCGCTCGCGGCGTTGGCCGTCTCGTACTCCGCTTGGGGGCGGTCGCTCGCAGTCAGCCTGGAGGAGTTGGTGGGGACCGGGACGCGGCTCGCGCAGGGCGTGGTCGCCGCGGGCGCGCTCGCGGTCGCGGCGCCGCTCTTGCTCGGATTGCTGCGCGTCGCGCGCAGCGTAGGCGTGCTGTTCGCGAGCATCGCGCTGCCGAATGCGCGTGCGGGGCAGCTCGATCTGTCGATCGCGCCGCGACGCGTGCTCACCCTGACCGTGCAGCTCGCGACCGTGCTGCTCGTCGCGCTGCCGATGCTCGCGCTCCTGCAGCCGTTCGTTCCGGCGGGCGCGGGCGCGCTCGTGCTCGCGCTCTCGCTGGTTGCGCTGGCCGTGACCTTCTGGCGGAGCACCGCGGATCTCCAACAGCACGTGCGTGCGGGCGCGACCGCGATCCTCGAGGCGCTCGCGATGCAGGGCCGAGGGCGAAATCTCGCGAGCGTCTCTCCGCTCGCGTCGGTCGGCCAGCTGCTGCCGGGCCTCGGCGAACCCGAGGCGGTGAGCCTGCGCTCGGACAGCGCAGCCGTCGGCCGCACGCTCTCTGCGCTCGATCTCCGCGGCCTCACCGGGGCGACCGTTCTCGCGATCACCCGCGGCGAGCGCGCGATCGTGTTGCCGTCCGCGAACGAGGTGCTCGCTGCCGGCGATCTGCTTGCGCTCGCCGGTACGTGCGAAGCGATCGCGGCGGCGAAGGCGTTGCTTGAGGCGCGCGCGGGGGACCAGATGCCTCCCACCTAGCCAGCCGAAGCGCCGCGCCGCGGGAGCAGGTGTCGCGGCTGCTCGATCTGCGGATTCGCCCCCATCCGCCCTCTTGGACGTCGGCGCTCGTTGCCGCGCCCCTCCATATCGACTTCTTCACGCATCACTTCATCGGGACTATCGCTCCTTGGTCTCTGCTTGCGGGTTCGGCCTCGTTGGACCCCGCGAACAGCGGTATTCCGAGAAGCTTGGTGGATGCGAAATCCAGGTACGAGCGCTGCTCCGGGTCGCGGCAGTCGGAGCCAGCCTCGCCGAAGCGCTCTCGGTGGAGTCAGCTCTCCCCAGGTCACTCATGGATGGTGCATAGAACGCGTTCGCCGGCTGCAGCGCTGCCTTCGTGTGCTCTTACAAAACCTGTGCCGCTACCCGAGCCCGCCCCGGTTTGCTCGCGGCGAGATCGGGCTCTCGGATCAAATCAAGGTTTGGAACGCCCGCTAGAACCGAGAACGCGGGATTTCTTGAGGCGTGTGTACTCATCCCGAAGGGTCGCGCTTCCCCCAGCCCGGCGGGGACTCTCCACAAACGCGCGACGCCTAGGCTTCCTCGCGGCCAGCCGGATTGCTTACCTCAGCACCACGGCGCCGGCGATCGCACCCCCTTTGCGAGGGCGAACCGCTCACGGAAATAGCTTCTCGCGCGCGGCTGTCGCGATCGCCGCCGTGGCGGGGTGAGTGATGCGTCGCTCCACGGTGATCGCGAAGAAGCGTTCGTGAACGCCATCGGCAATGCCCAGCGCGTGAACGCCGTGCTGGCGCTTCACCTCCGCTGCCACGATGGTCGGCGCTGCGAATATGCCGGCGCCGTGCTGGCCGAAGACCTTGAGCAGGGCGCTGTCCTCGATTTCCGCGACGATGCGAGGCCGAACGTCGAGCGCTTGGAGCCATGCGTCGAGGGAGCGCCGAAGCGCCGTGTTCTCCGTGGGCAGGAGCATTGGCGCCCCGTCCAGCGACTTTGGGAAGCGCGCGCGATGGCGCTTCGCAAGCGCCGGCGCCGCGAATAGCGTCACGCTCGACTCTCCCAATAAGTGATTGAACGCGCGCACCTTCACATGCGGAGAAATCGGGGCGTCGCTGATCACCAAATCGAGCACCTGGGTCGCGAGCGCAGGGAGAAGATCTTCCGGTTTCCCCTCCCGCAAAACGAGCTGAACGCCTTCGTCGATCAGCCGCGAGGCCGCGAGCAGGCGATGAGCGACCAGCTTGGGGACGACATCTGCGATCCCGACGTGGAGACGCGGAGGACGGTTCGTCGGCCGCCCGCGCATCGTTTCCATCAACTCGCCGCCGAGCGAGAAGATTTCGCTCGCGTAGCGGAACGCGATGCGACCCACCTCGGTGAGCACCAGGTTTCGCCCGCGCCGCTCGAACAGCTTCTCGTCGAGCACGTGTTCGAGCTTGCGAATCTGTCCCGAGAGCGTCGGCTGCGCCAGCCGCAACACCTTGGCGGCCCGCGAGACGCTGCCCTCCTTGGCGACCGTGTAGAAGTAGAGGAGGTGGCGGTAGTTGAGCCATTCCACGGGGTCTCCAATGATCGGTTTTCACGAGGGGAAGCGTCAATATTTCCTATTTGCCGATCGATCGCCACGCGTCGATGTTCGCTTCAGCGCAAATATCGCGCACCCCAAGGAGAACCCATGAAACGCATCGGCCTCTTCCTCGTCACGAACCTCGCAGTGATGCTCGTGCTGGGCGGCGTCCTCCAGTTGCTCGGCGTCGAACGCATCCTCGACGAACGCGGTGTTGGCCTCGATTTGCGGTCGCTGCTGATCCTCTCGCTCGTGTTCGGCATGGGCGGCAGCTTGATCTCGCTGGCGATCTCGAAGTGGACGGCGAAACGCCTGACGGGCGCGCGCGTGCTCGAGAGTCCTTCGACCGCCGAGGAGATCTGGCTGGTCGAAACCGTGCGGCGCCAAGCGGCGGCTGCCGGTATCGGGATGCCGGAAGTCGCGATCTTCGATTCGCCCGAGCCGAATGCCTTCGCGACCG
>JANNDT010000524.1:0-2719 GCA_031387905.1 Deltaproteobacteria bacterium | reverse complement strand
AAGCCGCTCGCCTTCATCGTGATCGCACCAACCGTCGGGCTGACCGTCGGCCTGCTCACGATGACCGCGCTCTATTGGATCTTTCGTAACACCACGCCAACGCGGGTCGATCGCTGGTTCCGTCGACTCCAACTCGTCTCGGCCGCTGCGTTCTCGCTGAATCACGGCGCCAACGACGCGCAAAAGACGATGGGCATCATCGCCGGGCTGTTGCTCGCGGGCGGCTACATCAGCGAGTTCTCGATCCCGGTGTGGGTCGAGGTTGCGGCGTACACCGCGATCGGCCTCGGCACACTGTCGGGAGGCTGGCGAATCATTCACACCATGGGCAGCAAAATCACGAAGCTCCAGCCCGTGAGCGGCTTCGCCGCGGAGACGGGCGGCACCGTCGCGATCTTCCTCGCCACCAGCCTCGGCGTTCCGATCAGCACCACCCACACCATCACCGGCGCAATCGTCGGCGTCGGCGCGACGCGGCGGCTCTCGGCAGTGCGCTGGGGCATCGCCACGCGCATCGTCTGGGCGTGGCTGATGACGATCCCCGCAGCAGCGGGAATCGCAGCGCTCTCCTATTGGGCAGCGGCGGCGTTGGGAGCGAAGTAGGGCGTCCCATTCGATGGACAGCGCGTAGGCCCGCGCGCTAGGGTGCGCCGCCTTTTCGGCAGGGACGTTCCATGAGGAACCGCCGAGCGCGAACCGCGCTCATTGAGCCAACGCGAACGGAGTTCGAAAAGAAATGGCGCGAGACGATCTGATCCAGGCGACCGGCACGGTCGAGAAGATTCTCGGCGGCGGGCGCTACCAGATCGGCCTCGATGGCGGTCAATCGGTCACCGCGCAGCTCTCAGGGCGCATGCGCCGCTTCCGCATCCGCGTGATTCCCGGCGATCGCGTGCAGGTCGGCCTCTCGCCCTACGACCCGTCGCATGGCTTCATCACCTTCCGCCTGCGCGACGGCGAGGGCCCGCAAGCCGCTCCGACGAAGTAGCCGCGGTGGAAGCGGGCGCGCGCCGCACATGGCGCATTGCGGGCATGCGCGCGCGGGCGCTGAATGGCCGGCTCCGCCTCGCGGGCTTGCAGTGGCTGCATCCGGGCTTGCGCGTCGACGCGAGCGCCTCGCCCGGCTTCGGAGTCGCGCGTCTGAGCCTCTCGCCCGGCGCGAAGCTCTCGATCGGCGCGGGCGCCGCGACGGAATATCGCCCCGGCCTGCTCAACCTCGTGATCTTCGACGGCGCCGAGATCGAGATCGCGCCCAACGCGTGGCTGCGCACCGAAGCCGGGCCGGTGAACCTCTTCGCGTTCCCGGGCGCGCGCATCGTGATCGGGCCGGAAGTGATGCTGAATGCGTGCAGCGTGAGCGCGCAATGCGAGGTGGTGATCGCGCGGCGCGCGACGCTCGGCCCCGGCACGCGCATCTACGACTTCTCGCACGATCTCGACGACGCGCGCAAAGCCGAGGTCGCGCCCGTCTCGATCGGCGAGTTCAGCTGGATCGCGTCGGACGTGACGGTGATGCCCGGCGTCTCGATCGGTGCGCACTGTGTGATCGGTGCGCGCTCGCTCGTGACGCGCGACGTTCCGCCGCACACGCTGGCGTTCGGCTCGCCCGCCGAGGCGCGCGGCGCGATCGGCGATCGCAGCCGCGCGCAATAACAAGCGGAGAGGAGACTGCGGATGGCGCTGCGGATCGCATATTTCGGGCAAGCGGCGTTCGGGCGCGATGTGCTGCTGCGGCTCCTCGAAGCCGGGCACGAGATCGTGGGCGTGTACGCGCCGCCGACGAAGCCTGGCGGCAGAGCCGACCCGCTCGCGGAGGAGGCCGAGCAGCGCGGGCTCGCGCTGTTTCGCCACGCCGCGATGCGCAAGAAATCCGGCGAGCCGATCGCGTCGCGCATCGCCGAGCACGCCGCGCTGCGCGCGGATCTGAACGTGCTCGCGTTCGTGACGATGATCTTGCCCGCCGAGATCGTGGAAGCGCCGCGCTTCGGCTCGCTCTGCTTCCACCCGTCGCTCTTGCCGAAGTTTCGCGGCGGCAGTGCGCTCGCCTGGCAGATCATCTCCGGCGAGCGCGAGGCAGGTGTTACGGTGTTCAAGCCCGACGCCGGCGTCGACACGGGCCCGATCGTCGTGCAGAGAGGCCCCGTGCCGATCCTCCCGCACCACACCGCGGCGAGCCTCTACTTCGAGTCGCTGTACGCGCTCGGCGTCGAGGCGACCGTCGAGGCGGTCGCGCGCGTCGCGAACGGCAGCGCGACTTACACGCCACAGGACGAAGCGCGCGCGAGCTTCCAGGGGCTCGTCGACGACGCGGCCGGCCGTCTCGATTGGTCGCGCAGCGCGGCCGAACTCGACTGCCAGATCCGCGGCTGCGACCCGAACCCCGGCGCCCACGCGCGCCTCGGCGTACAGACCGTGCGCCTCTACGGCGCGACGCTCGCCGAGGGCATCGCCATCCCCACGCCGCCCGGCACCGTGATCGGCCTCGACGCCAAAGGCGCCCGCATCGCCGCGAAAGGCGGCGTGCTCCACGTCGCGAAGTTCAAAGTCGACGCCGGCCCGAAGCTCGCAGCCGCCGAAACGGGCATTACCCCCGGCGATCTCCTCACGAATGGGGACGTTCCTTGACGAACGCTTCGAAACACCCCGGGACGTTCCACGACGAAAAACCGGGTACGGGCGGTTTCGTCGTGGGACGTCCCCCGTACCACGGGGTGTAGGG
>JANNDT010000522.1:0-2007 GCA_031387905.1 Deltaproteobacteria bacterium | reverse complement strand
TGCGTGAACTCGAAGCCGAAGTGACCGCCCTCGACGCCGAGGTTTCGAGCCTCGCGCTGGTCGACGAGCGCGCACAAGCGGACTCGATTCGCGCTGCAGGCGAACTCGACAATCTGCGAAGCCGGCACCACACCGCGGCGCTCGCGGTGGCGAACCACGAAAAGGATCTCGAGCGCACGCGCGAGCGCCTGAAAGCCATTGGCACTGCGCAGGTCACGCGCACGGAAGAGCGCTCTGGCCTGCTGGGCGAACTGGAGCGCATCGCGGCGGAAGTGTTGCGGCACGCGACTTATCTCGTCGAGGGCCGCGAGACGCGCAGCACGCGCCAGCGCGAACAAGACTCGCTCGGGCTGCGCATCGGTTCCGCGGGACGCGAACTCACGCGCCTCGAAGCGGTGCAAACCGAGCTGCGCGCCTTGCGCCAAGGCCGGCGCGACGCGCGCGAGCGCATCGCCAGCGCCGTAACAAGGGCCGCTGCGCAGGTGGTCGAGGCGCGCGCGTGGATTCAGCGGCGCGATGCAGAGATCGCCACGGCCGAGCGGCGCCGCGAGGAACTCGCGCAGGCGATTGCGGCCGCAGAGGCGGCGCTCACCAGTGAGCTGCAAGGCGAGGAGACCGCGCGCGTCGCGAACGAGCAGCGCCGCGAGGCTTACGAGGAAGTCGCGACGCGCGTGCGCACGCTGGAAGAGGATGCGCGCGGCATGCGCGTCGAACTCGAGACGCAGCGCGACGCAGCGAACGAGGCGGAGCTCGGCCTGCGCGAGCGCGAGCTACGGCTGACGCACATCGACGCGAGCGCGCGCGATCGCTGGAGCATCGACCTCGCGCAGTGGAAGGCGCCGGTGTTCGCGGATCTCGGGCCTGAGCCGGAGCTGACGCCGGGCGCGGGTGGACTGAGCGAGGAGGCCGTGGTTGTGACGGAGAGCGGCGAGGCGGCGGGCGAGAGCGAAGACCCGCTGCTCGCGAAGAGCGCCAGCACGACCGAGCGCGACTCGCGCCGCGAAGCGCGCGAACTCTCGGAGCTGCTCGCGCTCGAAGCGGAGGCGCGGCGCGCGCGGCTCGATGAAATCCGAGCGCGGCTCGAGGCGATCGGCGACGTGAACCTCGGCGCTATCGAAGAGCACGAGGAGCTGCGCGAGCGCTTCCGCTTCTTGACCGAGCAGAAGAACGATCTCGAGCACAGCGTGCTCCAGCTGCGCGACGCGATCGCGCGCATCAACCGCACCAGCCGCGCGCGTTTTCAGGAAACCTTCGAGGCGGTGAACGCGAGGTTCAAAGTGATCTTCCCGCGCCTGTTCCGCGGCGGCAAAGCGTTCCTCGCGCTGACCGAGAGCGAGGACCTGCTGGAAGCCGGCATCGAGATCACCGCGCAGCCGCCGGGCAAGCGACCGCAGAGTGTCGATCTGCTCTCAGGCGGCGAGAAGACGATGACGGCGATCGCGCTCCTGGTCTCGGTGTTCCAGGTGAAGCCGTCGCCGTTCTTCCTGCTCGACGAAGTGGACGCGGCGCTCGACGACGCGAACGTGGGGCGCTTCAACGAGATCGTGCGCGAGATGGCGGTGCAGTCGCAGTTCCTGCTGATCACGCATAACAAGCGCACGATCGAGATCGCGGACCGGCTGTATGGCGTGACGATGGAGGAGAAGGGCGCGTCCAAGCTGGTGAGCGTCGAGTTGCACTGAGGCGGCGCGTCTTCGATTCGAACAGCGCGCGCGGCGGGCGGGCGGCGCCCTTCGGCTCATGGCTTCCATGAGGGAGCCAGCCGCGTCAAGAGGGGTTTTGTTTCCGGTGGTGTGTGGTTTGTGTTCCGCGGTCCCGCGTCTTCGCCAGGCTTCCATTCGCACTCTGGGCCGCTGGCCCGGTGCAGGAGAGGATTCGGAGAAGGGGCGCTGCTGAAGGAATCTCGCTTGCGGCCTGCGGTCGCCTGCCGAGGCAAGTGACGTGGGCCAGAGCCATGATCGCAGTCGCCCGATCCGAGGCGTTTCATGCGCGGTTGCGGAGAGGTTC
>JANNDT010000489.1:0-2999 GCA_031387905.1 Deltaproteobacteria bacterium | reverse complement strand
TACGCGCTGGTTTCGCGCGCGAGGCGATTCGCCGGACGAGTCGGGTGAGACATGGCGGCGCAGTCTAGGCCGGGGCGGTACGGATGCGCGCACGCTGTGCTCGCCTAAGTTGCGCGCATGCAAGCCCCCGCGCGCGTGATTCTGCTGCCCGGCCGGGATGCGTCCGCGCGCCGGCGCCACCCGTGGGTGATGTCGGGCGCGGTTGCGAGCGTTGAAGGCGACGCAGCGGCTGGCGACTGGGTGAGCGTCGTGTCGGCGGAAGGCGAGACGCTCGGGCACGGTCATTATGGCCCGGCCTCGCAGCTGCGCGTTCGGCTGTTCGAGTTCGGCGCCGAGACGCGCGGGGAAGCGCTCGTCGAGCAGCGCCTGCGCGCGGCGCTCGCGGCCCGGGCGGGGCACCCGCTGCTGTCCGACGTGAATGCGCTGCGGCTCGTGAACGCAGAGGGCGACGGCCTGCCGGGGCTCGTAGTCGACCGCTTCGGCGACGTACTCGTCGTACGCGCGGGTACGGCGGGCTGGCTGGCGCGCGGCGAAGTGCTCGCTGCGCTGCTGCGCGACCTAACAGGTGCGCGGGTGGGGCTCGAGCGGCCGGACGTGGGGGCGCTGCGCCGCGAAGGCGTGAATACCGAGCCGCGCACGCTCTGGGGCGAGCCGCCCAGTGCGCCCATCGAGTTGCGCGAGCGCGGCCGCCGCTACTTCGCGGATGTCGCGCATGGTCAGAAAACCGGCTTCTACCTCGATCAGCGCGAGGCGCGCGACTTGGTGCAGATGCTCGCGTCGGGCAAGCGCGTGCTCGACCTGTTCTCGTACACGGGCGGCTTCGCGGTGGCAGCGCTGCACGGCGGCGCGGAGAAGGTGGTGCTCGTCGATTCGTCGCGCGACGCGCTCGCGCTCGCCGAGCGCAACGTTCGTGCAGCCGGAGCACGTGGCGAGCGCGCGCAAATCGTCGAGGCGGACGGCTTCGAGTTCGCGCGCAAGGAGGCGCACGGCTTCGATCTCGCGATCGCGGATCCGCCGCCGCTCGCGAAGCGCAAGCACGACGTGCAGCGCGCGGCGCGCGCGTACAAGGACGTGCTGCTGCACTTGTTACGAGCAGCGGCGCCAGGGGGGCGGGTGCTCGCCTTCTCGTGCTCGCACCACGTCGGCCCGGACTTGTTCCGCAAGATCGCTTTCGGCGCGGCGCTCGACGCGGGACGCGAGGTGAGCGTGGCCAGCGAACTCGGCGCGCCGGCCGATCACCCCGTCTCGCTATTTCACCCCGAGGGCCGCTACCTGAGCGGTCTGTTGCTCGAGGTGCGTGCGTGAGCGGCCACGCGCTCGACGCGCCGCTCAGCCGCGCCGCGCGATTCGTCGCACAACATGCGGGAGAACTCGAGCACGCGTATTGCGAGACGCTGCTGCGCGAGCTGCCGGCGGCGGCGTTGCTGAAGGCGCTCGCGGAGCGCCAAGCCGCGAACGGTTCGTTCGCGCCGTGGCGCCCGCTCGACGCGAACCCTGAGGCCGCGACTCGCCGCGCGCTCGCCTGGCTCGGCGCGCTCGCCCTAACGGATCATGCTGTGCCGGAGCGAGCCGAGGCGTTTCTCGCGGAGCAGCAGGCGCCCGACGGCGGCTGGGGTGCAGTCGCGCTTCCTCCCGAACTGCGGCTCGGCGTAACCGGCGAGACCGCGGGCCTGCTCGCGCGCACGCCATTCGCGCGCGAATCGCTGCTCGCGCGCGCCGAGGCGTTTCTCGCGCGCCACTACTCGCCGGACTTGTTTCAACGCGGCGAGTACGCGCCGCTGCTCGCCTACGCCCATGCCTTCGCGAGCCTCCACAGCGAGCTCGCCGACGAGGCGCTCATGTGGTGCGGGCGCGAACTCGAAAAGGGCTGGCGCAGCGCGCAGTTCACGACCCTGCAGCTCGCGCGGGTGTTATTGCGCGCGCACGTGAAAGCGCTGCCCGGCGCGCAGATCGAGGCGCGCGAAGTGGCGCTCTCGCTGCTCGCGGCGCAAGAGCGCGATGGTGGTTGGCGCGCGGAGCCCGGTGTTGATCGCGTCGATGCGACGCTCGAGGCCATCGAGGCGCTGCTGCGGCTGGCCTAGCGCGCGCCGCGATCGAGGCGCGACGCACCGCGTTACCCAGCGAAAGAGCGGGGTCAGACCCCGCTCTTTCGCTGGGCGGACGTCCAGACGCGTTCGCTTTTGTTCGGCTGCTTGCAGAGTCGGGCGTTGCGGGCCTATGGAATGCGGATCGCCCGCGGTCCCGCCGAGGGTGCAATGCCGAGAGCGAGACGGGCCGACGAACCCGGCGCCTACCACCATGTCGTTGCGCGGGGAGTCGAGAAGCGCAGGATTTTTCTAGACGACGACGATCGGAATGCCTTTTTGGCCCGCTTGGGGCGGTTGCTGATAGAGCTGGACTTCGCCTGCTTGGCGTGGGCGTTGATCCCTAACCACTTTCATCTCCTGGTCCGCCGAGATGGCGCCCCGCTCGCGAAGCTGATGGCGCGCCTCAACGGCGCGTTCGCTCAGGGATTCAACCGCCGCTACGGGCGCGTGGGCCATTTGTTTCAGGGGAGGTTCGTGTCGCGAATGATCACGAGCGACGCGGATCTTGCGGCCGTTGCGAAGTACGTCTTGTTCAATCCGGCGCGTCACCGCGTCGTATCCGCGCAAGCTCTGAACTCGTACGCGTGGTGCGCTTATGGCGCAGTCGACGGCGCGCGGCGTCCTCTCGGGTTCGAGCGAATCGACGATGTCGTCGATGTTTTTGGCGGCGATGAATCGGCGGCGCGCAAGTTTCTGCGGCGCGAGTTGGCGGCGCTCGCCCTCGAGCCCAGCGAACCCGAGAGGCTCGAAGCCGTCATTCAGTTGGCGTGCGCGCGGGCGGGGCTGGCGCGGCAATTGGTGGGAACGCGGAGTGGCGTGGCGACGCGTCTGCGGGAAGAGGTGAGCGTCGCGGCGATAGCGCGACTGGGTACGCGGCCCTGCGACCTCGCCCGCGCGTTTGGCGTCTCGGAC
>JANNDT010000379.1:0-12812 GCA_031387905.1 Deltaproteobacteria bacterium | reverse complement strand
CGATGCCGTCGCGCAGGCTGCCGCGCAGCGCGTCGCCGCGTTCGCGCGGGCTGGCGTCGAGCGCCAGCGCGACGCGGGGCCGGCTCGCGCTCGCCGCGGGTGCGCTCTCGCGGCGCAGGCCGCGGGTGATCACTTCGAGCGCGTCGCGCAAGCCGTGCAGAAAGCCGAGCTGCAGCAGCGCCGCGCGCGCGTCGCCGTGCCCCAAGCGCTCGCGCAATTCCATGTGGAGCGCGCCGATGAACGTCGCATCCGTGAGAAAGCGCGGCTCCTCGCGCAGCGTGTCGGCGAGGTCGAGCCCGAGCGCGGCGAGTTCTCGAGAGAGCAGGGGGCTCTTCACCCGTCAGACCTCGAGGAACGCATGGATGTCGAAGCGTTGCTCTTTGCTGAGGAACGCTTCGCCCTGGCGTTCGAGCAGCCGCGTCATCGAGTTGGCGCAGATGGGATCGAACTGCGAGCCCGAGAAGCGGCGGATCTCGGCGAGCACCTGGTCGAGGGGCATCGCCTTTCGATACGGGCGGTCGCTCGTCATCGCTTCGACGGTGTCGGCCACGAGGATGATGCGCGACGGCAGCGGGATGCGATCACCCGCAAGGCGCTCCGGATAACCGCGCGTCGAACCGTCGAACCACTCATGGTGGTGGCGCACACAGGGCACCACGTCGGCCAGGAACTCGACCTGTTGCAGGATGCGCGCGCCGATCACCGGATGCAGCTTGATCTCGGCGTATTCCTCGTCCGTGAGCTTGTCAGGCTTCAGGATCACGGCGTCGCGGACGCCGATCTTGCCGAGGTCGTGAAGCACGCCGGCGATGTACACGCGCTCGATCTGATCCTTCGGCAGCCCGAGCTCGCGCGCGACCTTCGAGGCGTAGACGCCGACGCGCTCCGAGTGGCCGCGCGTGTAGGTGTCCTTCGCGTCCACCGCTTCCGCGAGCGCCTTGATCGTCTGGATGTACGCGATGCGCAGCTCTTGGTGTTTGTCGAAGAGCTGCTTGGTGCGCTCCTGCACCGTGAACTCGAGGTCGCGATTCAGCTCCTGAAGCTTCAGGTTCTGCTCGCGCGTCACCTGGTTGAGGCGGCGGATTTCGCCCTTCAGGTCGTAGGTGTCGAAGGCCTGCCGCAGCGTGGCCTTCAGCTCCTCGTCGTTCCACGGTTTGGTGACCAGCCGGAAGATCTCGCCGCGGTTGATGGCTTCGACCGCGACGTTCATTTCCGTGTAACCCGTCAGCAGGATGCGAACGACATCCGGGTGGCGCTGGCGGACAGCCTGCAGCAGGTCGACGCCGCTGATCTCGGGCATGCGCTGGTCGGAGACCACCACCTGCGGGCGCTCGCGCTCGAGCATCTCGAGCGCCTCGGAACCACGCGAGGCGGTCAGCACGCGGCACGGCTCGTTCCGCAGCAGCCGCTGCAGCGCTTTCAGAATGTTCGCTTCGTCATCGATGAACAGGACGCAGTGGTCCACGCGGTCCTCGCACTTCCGGACTGCTCTAGAGCAAGCCATGTGCCGAACAGTTCCGAGATAATCGCGAGCAAAATCAATGGGTTGAGTTCTGTGGTCGGCGTCACCGTTTCCCTTGTCTGGGAGGCGCGACCGGCGAGCCGCAAGCAAGCATCCGGCAGGTCTCCGGCGGCCTGCTGGCGCGCTGCCGGACCGGGAGGCGGCAGGCGTTCGCGCAAGCCGGAAGCCAGCCACGCGTTACACCGCAGCCGCTGCCAATCGCGATGGCGAAGGCCGTTCCAAGGCCGGGCGGCCGTCCCATCCTCGGGAAGTCTCGCGGCCGGGAAATCCCGCTACGCCCCGAAAAAACGTGCCACCAAGTTGCACACCGCTGCCACTTCACAGACATGACGCTCTGCGCTTGGTGTGAAGACGTAATTGCCCAGCCGATGCTGGCTGCCGCCAGCGCCGCGCTGAGCCACGGCATTTGCCGCAGCTGCCTCAGCGAGGAACTCGCGAAGCTGCGGCCGACGGTCTCACCGCTGCCGCTGTTCGCATCCGCTCCGCAGCTCGGCTAGCGCTCCGCCACGCCGAGGCGCTCGCGCCGGTAGCTGCCGCTCTGCACCGCTTCGCACCACGCACGGTTGCCGAGATACCAGGCGACGGTCTTCGCGAGCCCCGTCTCGAGATCGGTCTTTGGTGCGAAGCCGAGTTCGCGGGAGAGCTTCGCGTCGTCGATCGCGTAGCGGCGATCGTGCCCGGGTCGATCTGTGACGAAGCGCTTCAGCGCCGCGTAACTCGCAGCACCGGCCGCGCGCAGTGCCGCGTTGTCCGCCGCGGGCAGCGTGCGCTCGAGTTGGGCGCACAGCCGGTCGACGATCTCGAGGTTCGTGCGCTCACAGCGGCCGCCCACGTTGTACGTCTCGCCGGGCTTGCCGCGCAGCAGAACCGTGAGCACTGCCTCGCAGTGGTCCTCGACGTAGATCCAGTCGCGCACGTTGCCGCCGTCGCCGTAGATCGGCAGCGTCTTGCCTTCGAGCGCGTTCAGGATCATCAGCGGCAGCAACTTCTCAGGGAACTGGTAGGGGCCGTAATTGTTCGAGCAGTTGGTCCCTAGCGTCGGCAGGCCGTAGGTCTCGCGGTAGGCGCGCACCAAGTGGTCGGCGCCGGCCTTGGAGGCTGAGTAGGGCGAGTTCGGCGCGAACGGCGTTGTCTCACTGAAGCGGCCTGCCGCGCCGAGCGAGCCGTAGACCTCGTCGGTCGAGACTTGCAGGAAGCGGAACGCGCTGCGCTCGGCTGCGGCCCCGCGCGCCAGGAACGCGCGCGAGGCCTCGAGCAACTGCAGCGTGCCGACGACGTTGGTGACGACGAAATCGAGCGGCCCGTCGATCGAGCGATCGACGTGCGTCTCCGCCGCGAAGTTCAGCACGGCGCTCGGCGCGTAGCGCGCGAAGAGCGCATCCAGCGCCGCGCGATTCGTAATATCTGCTTCCTCGAACGCGAAGCGCGCGTGCGCCGCGACGTCGCGCAGGCTCTGCAGGTTGCCCGCGTAGGTGAGCTTGTCGACAACGACGATGCGCGCGTCGCTCGCGGCGAGCGCGAGCCGCACGAAGTTCGAGCCGATGAAACCGGCGCCGCCGGTGACGATCCAGGTGCTCATGCGCGCCTACAAGTAGGTGCCGGAGGGCGCGCTCGCCGGCAGGCGCTTGCGCGTGCGCCGGTAGATCTCGAGCTCCGCGAGCAAATCGTCGGAGTCGACGAGCGGGATGTCTTGCGGCTCGCACTCCGCGCTGGCTTTGCGGCGCAGCACGGCATGCATCAAGTGAATCCAGTCGCCGGTCGACGGCTCGCGGAAGCGGCTCACCACGTCCGCCCAGTCGACGCCGCCGAACAGCGTTCGGCCGGCGCGCTTCTCAGCCGCCGCCGCGTGGATGTGCAGCGCGGCGACGACATCGTCGGGATAGCTCGGCGTCACCTCGACCACGCGCTCGAAGCGGCCCGGCTGCACGAATGCAGGGCGCAGCGTGTCGGGGTGCGAAGTGGAGCCGACCAGCAGGCTATGCGGCGTCGCCACGGTGCGATCCACCAGTTCGCACAGAAAATCCATGATCGGACCGATCGGCAGATCGGTGCGCCGGCCGCCGATTTCTTCGGCCTGAAAGAACTCGAGTTCGTGGAAGAACACGGTGATGGGCGGCATCTCGGAGAGCGTCTGCGCCCAGCCTTCGAGCAGTTCGCCCACCTGGCCGCCGCGGTGCACGATCTCGAGCGCGAGGTGGGGGACGTGCACGCGCAGGAATGCGGTGCGCGCGCGCGTCGCGAGGGCTTCGGCGAGGAGAGTTTTGCCCGAGCCCGCCTGGCCGATCAGCAGCAGCCCGCTCGGCGGGAACGTGCCCCAGGCCGTGTACTTCTCAGGGCTAGTCGCGGCGCAGGCGTAGGTGAGCACCTCGTCCTGCGCGGCCTGCATGCCGCCGATCTGATCGGTGCTCACCGCGGGCGCGGCGCGCAGCTGCGTCGCCTTCGCGAGCTGCGGCAGTTTTCGCGACGCGCTGCTCCAAAGATTTTGCGCGCGCTCCTGGTGAATCTCGAGTTCGGTCATCGCTGCCTCGCGCGCGGTGTGGCGCCAGCTTACGCTGGCTCGCGATGGCACGCATTCAGAAGCTCGACGCCGCGCGACTCGCCGAGGCCGCGCAGCACTTGCGGCGCGTCGACGCGAAGCTCGCGCGCGTGATCGAGGCGCACGGGCCGTGCACGATGAGTCCGCGCGGCGACCCCTACCGCTACTTGGTGCGCTCCATTCTTTATCAGCAGCTAGCGGGCAAGGCGGCCGCGACGATCGAACGGCGCTTCAAGGCCGGATTTGGCGGGCGCGTGCCGCCGCCGCCGGTGCTCGCCATGCAGCGCGATGCGAAGCTGCGCGCGTTCGGCATCTCGCGCCAGAAAGCCGCCGCCGTGAAGGCCGTCGCAGCGGCGTTCGCGGCAGGCGAAGTGAATGCGCGGCGGCTGCCGCACCTCGCCGACGAGGCGATCGTCGAATCCGTCACGCAGATTCGCGGCGTCGGTGAATGGACGGCGCACATGCTGCTGATGTTCTCGCTCGGCCGCCCGGATGTGCTGCCAGTCGGTGATTATGGCGTGCGCAAAGGCGCGCAGAAGCTTTACGGGCTCGCGGATCTCCCGAAGCCCCAGGCACTCACGGAAATCGCGGAGCCGTGGCGCCCGTTCCGCAGCGTCGGCAGCTGGTACCTGTGGCGAGCGCTGGAGCTGACGACGCTCGATTAGTCGCTCGCAACGCCCGCGGTGCCTCGCGATACGCGGCGGCGTCCGCAATACTGCGCCGCTTTTCGGCCGCCACGCGTCCCCATCGTCTAGTGGCCTAGGACATGGCCCTTTCAAGGCCAGAACACGGGTTCGACTCCCGTTGGGGACGCCAGGCGAGGCCGCTGGAATCCGCCGATTTGTGCCGATGCGCACAAGTTTCCGTTGCAACCGCTGCGCGGCTTCTAGAGAATGGCCCGGTTCCGGAAGGCCGCGCGGGGTCGCGCAGGTTTGCCTGAGCACCAAGGGGGACTCGCATGTCGTTTCGCGTGAAATCGGTGTTGCTGCTTGCCGCAGCGGCGCTCTTCGCAGCCAGCCAAGCCTTTGCTCAGGACGCAGCGCCGGCTGCCGCGCCGGAAGCTGCCGCGCCGGCGGAGGAGCAGAGAGGCGTCGAAGAAATCATCATCACGTCGACCAAGCGCGAAGCGAACATCCAAGAAGTTCCGATCGCGGTGAGCGCTTTCCAGGGCGACGAGCTCGAAGCGCGCCGCATCGACGAGATCGAAGACCTCGCCCAAGTCTCGCCCAGCATTCACATCAACTCGAGCAACACCGCGTCGGCCGGCGGAACGATCCGCATTCGCGGCGTCGGTACGACCGGCAACAACATCGGCCTCGAGGCCTCGGTCGGCGTGTTCATCGACGACGTCTACCGCAGCCGCTCCGGCCAGGCTTTCAGCGACTTGCTCGACATCGAGCGCATCGAAGTGCTGCGCGGGCCGCAGGGCACGCTGTTCGGCAAGAACACGTCGGCTGGCGCCGTGAACGTGGTGACGAAGCTTCCGGTCCTCACGGACAGCGACGGCTTCGCCCAGGTCGAGCTCGGCAATTACAACCACAAGCGCGTCGCGACGAGCTTTTCGGCGCCGATCATCGATGAGGTCCTCGGCTTCCGCGTCGCAGCCGCGTGGAGTGATCGCGACGGCATCTACAAGGACTTCCACAGCGGCGACTCGGCGGGCACGCGCGATCGCTACCTCCTGCGCGGTCAGTTGCTCTGGACGCCCACTGACACGCTCGATTTCCGGCTGATCGGCGATTACTCGCAGCGCAACGAATCCTGCTGCCCGGCAGTCTGGGTACGTGGCGGCAGCACCGTCGGCCGTGTTGGGACTCGCGCCCTAGCGAATGGCCTCGGTCGTGACGTCCCCGTCCTCGCGGATCGCGGGAAGGATGTCTCGCACATCTCGACGAACAAGTGGCACGTCGGGTGGAATGAGAAGCCTTTCGAGAACGTCACGGACTGGGGCGTATCGCTCAAGGCGGACTGGGATCTCGACTTCGTGCAGCTCACCTCGATCACGGCCTATCGGAAGTTCAGCGCGCACTACGCCGAAGACGTCGACTTCGGCAGTGCCGACGTGTTGCACCCGCAAGATCCGAACGGGGGCGGCGCCTTCGACATCTTCACGAACTTCAGCGAGGAGATTCGCGCTGCGGGTACGATCGAAGCGATCAACACGGACTATTTGGTTGGCTTCTACGGCTATACGGAGGGCGTCGATACGCACACGCGCATCGAGTGGGGCAAGGACGCGGCCTTCGTGATTCTGGGCTCCCCGAGCTTGACGGCGCTGACGGTGGGCGAGGGCTACGAACGCGACGCCGAGATCGATACGTCCGGCTGGGCGCTCTTCACCAACAACACCTGGCACATCATCGATGCGCTCGACTTCACGCTCGGCGCTCGCTACGGCCAGGAATACAAAGACGCGCACAGCAATGTCAACGGCGCGGCGGCGGGCACCTTCATCAACGCGCAGCATTGCTCGACCGGGTTCTTCATCAACTCCTTCTGCAACAATCTCTCGTGGAAGAACAACGGCGAGGATGAGAAGGAATGGACCTACACCTTCAGCCTTGCCTACCACATCACTGAAGACATCAACACGTACGTGTCGTATTCGAAGGGCTACAAGGCTGGCGGCTTCAACACCGACCAGGACTCGGACGACTGCACCCTCGCTCCGGCCCCTGCACCCCCGGCCTTGCGCCCGCTCAGCGGGACATGCGCGGGCGTGGGTGGCGTAGAGGCGAACGGGACCCACTTCAGCCCGGAGTTCTCGACGTCGTACGAGGTGGGTATCAAGGGAGTTTACCTGGACGGTCGGGCCCGCGTGAACGTCGCGGCGTTCCACACCGTGTTCGATGACTTCCAGCTGAACACGTTCACCGGGCTCGGCTTCATCGTGTCCAACGCGAAGGGTGCCGAGTCAAACGGCGCCGAGATCGAAGCCTTCCTGGCGCCAATGGACGGAATGAGCGTGACGTTCGGCACTACCTACGCCGACGCGCGCTACAGCGACCCCTCGGGTGTCGCACTATTCAACCTCGCCAACCCGTGGGCGGTGCCGACCGACGGTCTGCCGTGCGCCTGCGACATCGCAGGCCACCGCCTGACGAACGCGCCGGCGTGGACGGGCACCGCGTCGCTCGGTTACGAGCACGTGCTTCCGCAAACCGAGTGGATGGGCTTCACGAACGTGAACACGGCTTACCGCGGTCGCCACAACACGGGCTCGAACCTTCACCCGTACAAATTCGAGGATGCTCACTGGTTCGTGAATCTGGCGGCGGGTGTGCGCTCGCCCGACGAGCACTGGGAGCTCAGCGTCTGGTCGTCGAACCTCACGAACACGTATGACCGCAGCGTCATCTTCGACACGCCGACCCAGAGCGGCACGTTCCACTCCTACGTGAACCCGCCGCGCATGTGGGGCGGCACGATCAAGTACAACTTCAACTAGCGGCAAGCGCTTCGGTCCTGACGGCGCGTCTCGGGGCGACCCGGGGCGCGCCGTCGCCTTTTTGGGCATGAGAGCACTCACGCTGCGCCGCGCATTTCAGCCAAGCTCGCGCGGCGTTGGCCGATACCTTGCGAGCCGATCATGCAAGCCAGCCGCTACCGCATCTCCGTCGTCGTGCCGGTCTACAACGAGTCGGCCGGCATCCGCGCGTTTCACGAGCGCGCTTCGAAGGCGCTCGCGTCGCTGCCGGGCGCCGACTACGAGCTGATCTACGTGGACGACGGCAGCCGGGACGATTCGTGGCCCCAGCTCACGGGCTTCGCAGCCGCGGACCCGCACGTTCGCGTCGTGAAGCTCTCGCGCAACTTCGGCCATCAGATCGCGATCACCGCTGGCCTCGACCGCGCGCGCGGCGACTGCGCAGTGGTGATCGACGCGGATCTCCAGGATCCGCCCGAGGTGATCGCGCGCATGGTCGAGAAGTGGCGCAGCGGCTTCGACGTCGTTTACGGCGTGCGCAGCAAGCGCCGCGGCGAGAGCGCGCTGAAGCTGCTCACCGCCACGGCGTTCTATCGCTTGCTCGATCGCATCACGGGGATTCGCATCCCGGTGGACGTCGGCGATTTCCGCCTAATGAGCCGGCGCTCGCTCGACCAACTCAACCAGTTGCGCGAGAAGGACCGCTTCGTGCGCGGGCTCGTCAGCTGGATCGGGTTCCCCCAGGCTGGCGTCGAGTATGAGCGCGACGAGCGCGTCGCGGGCGAGACGAAATACCCGTACCGCAAGATGTTCAAGTTCGCGTTCGACGGCATCACGTCGTTCTCGACCGCGCCGCTGAAGCTCGCGAGTTGGCTCGGCTACGCGACCTCGCTGCTCGCGTTCCTCTATCTCGGCTCGGTGTTCGTACAGCGCGCCATGGGAATCACGGTCGAGGGCTGGGCGACGATCATGGTCGCGCTGCTCTTCCTCGGCGGCGTGCAGCTGATCTGCTTGGGAATCATGGGAGAGTACGTCGGGCGCGTCTTCAACGAGATCAAGCCGCGGCCGATCTACATCGTCGAGCAAGTCGTCGGCGAGGACGCGAGCGAATCCGCCGCGCCGGGAACTCGTTAGGGGCATGCGCGCGCTCGCGTCCGTGCGGCTGCGACTGTTCCTGATCAGCTGGATCCTGTTCGGCGTTCACTTCGCGACGAACATCGTGCGCGAGCACTACCCCGCGTTCGCCCTGATCGAGCGCGGCGATTTCTTCCTCGACGAGTACGCGGGCTTTCACGCCGACATCTATCTGCACCCCGTTACGAAGCACTACGTGGTGGGCAATCAGGTGCTCGGCTCGCTGCCCGCGGCCGCGGCTCTGTTCGTGTTCGATCCCGCGCTCGATGCGCTCCAGCGCTGGGAGCGCGAGCACATGGCGCCCTTAAACCAGGACTCGGAGTACGCGACCGATCGCCCGAACCGCGTCGCGTTCTTCCGCCTCGTGCGCGACCGCGGCCTCCTGCTGCGCTTCGCCGCGTCGGCCGCGATCACTTCGCTGCTCGTGATGGCGCCGCTCGGCGCCGCGCTCGTGGCCGCCATGTTCGGGGTACTCGAGCGGCGCGGTGTGCCTACGCCGCGCGCCGCCGCGCTGGCGCTGCTGTTCGGCTTCGGCACGCCGGTCTTCTACCGCAGCGCGCACCTCGTCCATAACATGTTCCTGCTGGCCGCAGTGTTCTGGGCGTTCCTGCTGCTTTGGTGCGCGCCGGGTGACGCGAGATCGCACCGGCGCGCGCGCGTGTTCTGGGCGGGGTCGCTCGGCGGCGCCTGCCTCGCGCTCGACTACGCGGGCGGCATCGCGCTAGCAGCGCTCGGTCTCTATCTCGCGCTGCCGCGCTGGCGCGAAGTCGGTCTCGCGGCGGCGGCGCGCGAGTGTCTGCCCTTCGTGTTGGGGGCGCTACCGCCGATCGCGTTCCTGCTCGCGACGCAGGCCTGGATGTACGGCGATCCGTTCACGCCCGGCCAGGTGCACCAGCAGGAAAACGCCTTCACGAGCCGCGGCGTGCGCGGCATCGACTGGCCGAGCCTCAGCGTCTTTTCGCGCAACCTGTTCGATCACGCCTGGGGCCTGATTCCTTGGTCGCCGTTTCTCGCGATTGCGTTCGTGCCTTCGCGGCTGCTCGGCGGCGACGAATCGCGCTGGATCCTGCCGCGCCGCGAGCGCCGCTTCGCTCTCGGGTTCGCCGCGGCGTTCCTGTTGTTTTGCTCGATGAACCAGTTCTCGCTGCTGCAGTGGAACACGGGCTTCCGCTACTTGCTGCCGCTCGTCCCGTTCTTTTTCCTGCAAGCCGCCGACTGGCTCGCGCGCGCGCCGCGCGGCGTGTTCGCGGCGGTCGCTACCGCTTCCATCGCGCACAGCTGGGTGATGGCGATGTCGCGCTTCCAGCAGCCCACCGCGGACTACAGCGGCCTCGCGGTGCCGCTCGCTTGTTGGGCGGAGATTCTCACGCGTGGGCCACAGCTGCCGTGGCTGAGCGTGCTGCGCCAGACCGTTTCGGATCCGTCGCACTTCATCCATTGGCCGATCTGGCCGACGGCGATTCTCGCGCTGGCGCTCGCGACTTGTTGGGCCATCTGGCGCACGGGCGAGCGCGCCGCCCGCGCGAGCCGCGCTTAGGCCTCGGGCTCGAAGCGTTCCGCGATGCGCGTGGCGTTCGCCATCAGCGTGAACGTGAGGTTCTTCGCGGGCAGCGTTGGGAGACTCGCGCCGTCGGCGATCCAGACGTTGCGCAGCCCGCGCAGCTTGCCGCTCGCGTCGCAGGTGGTCGCGCCGCCTTCGCGCGCCATCGGCAGCGTGCCCGCGTAGTGCACGCTCGCGCCCATCGGGCGCCAGCGCGTCATCGGCGGCGGCGCCACGCAGCCGAGCCGCAACAACATGCGGCGCAGCGCGGCGAGCGCCGCCTTCACGCGCGCGGGTTCGCCCGCGTCTGGCGCGTAGTGCAGCACCAGCCGCGAAGCGCCGCTCGCAGGCTCGGGCTCGAGCGCGACGCGGCAGGCATCGCGGCGCTCATCCGCGAAGTTCACGTTCAACAAGCCGAGCGCGCTGTGGATGTTACGGAACACGCCGAGGCCGCGGCCGAGCGAACCGGGCAGGGCGTGCACGATCGGGTGGACGAGCGCGGTCTTCAGGGTGGTGAACAGACCGTGCGCGCCGTCGCGCGCGGCGCCGGGCGCGTACGCCAGCGCGAGTTGGTGGTACTGATAACTCGCCGAGGCGAAGGCGCGGCCGACCAGCTTCAGGTTCACGAACGGCATCAACACTTGGCGATTGTCCATCAGCCCCGGTAGCTCGACGCGTTCGCCTGCGCGCGCGAGCGATTCGAGCACGATCCGCGAAGTGCCGAGCGCCCCCGCCGCGAGCACGACCGCGCTCGCGGGGAAGCTCTCTTCGCGCCCGTTGTCGAGCGCGCGCGCCACCGCGTGGCTCGCGCGCCCGCTCGCATCGAGCCGCACGTGCGTCGCGATGAAGCCCGCGCGATACGTGAAGCGCGCATCGCGCAGGCATTCGCGCAGTGTCACGGAGGGCGTGTAGAGCGCGTCGCTCGGGCAGCCCCACAAGCAGCGCCCGCAGGCGTGACACGCGGGCCGCTCCCCGAGTGCGCGCGAGAGCGTCGCGATGCGCGCGTAGCCAAGCCGCACGCGGTCGCGCTCTTGGATGCGCGCGCGCTTCGCCTGATAACTGCGCAGCAACGTCTCGCCGTGCAGGTCGAGCGGTAGCGCGGGCAGCAGGCCGGCGTGGGCCGGGAAGACGTCGCGCAGGTCGTCGTCGCTCGCGCCCGAGATGCCGATGCGCTTCGCCACGCGGCCGTAGGCGGCGTGCAGCTCCGCCCATTCAAAGGGCCAGCTCGCGGTTTCTTCGCGCGTGAACGGGTAGGCGCCTCCCGTCCAGGCTTCGGCGAGACCACCCGCCGCGAACGAGAACAGCGGCTCGAAGCCTTCGGCGCGGTGCTCCGCGCCGGGCACGCTTTCGAACACGTAGTCCTTCGAGGGCGGCAGGCCGTAATACTCGGTCTGCGTATCGGGCCGCACGAACGCCTGCCAGTCGCGTCCCAAGAAGTAGCGCACCGGGTCGGCGTGCTCGCGCTTCAAGCCGTCGAGGTCGAGTTCGGGGCGCTCGCTCGGGGCGCGTTGCTTGCCGGCATCGAGCAGCGTCACGGCGATGCCGCGTTCGAGGAGCGTCTGCGCGAAGTGCAGGCCCGAGGGGCCCGCGCCGACCACGATGACCGGCGCCGTCATCGACGCCCCAACAACAGGTGCAGCGGCGCGAGCAGCACGCCCGCGAGCAGCGCGGTCGCGAGTTCTGCGAGGCCGCGCAGCACGAGCCGCGCCCACGGCGCGCTGGTGTCGGGCGCATCGATCGCGGCGTAGCTCTCGGGCGCGGTTTCGAGCAGCGCGAGCGCGCCTACGAGCTTCGTGCGCAGCAGGCTCCGGCGCGCGAACCAGCCCGCGTAGGCATCGGCGAGCGCGAGCGCTGCGCCGCCGCGGCGCGCGAGGTGCACCAGCAGCGCGTCGAAGCCGCGCGGCGCATCGAGCGCGAGTTCGCGCTGCTGGCGCGCGTAGTGCGCCGCTAGCGCGAGCGGGGGCTCGGTCCCCAACAAGTGGCGCGCGAGCTCGCGGAACTCGGCGCGCAGGATGTCGTCGGAGTCAGCGTGTGAAAGGGCTGCGACGCCCGGGAGAATCGGTCGCAGCGTGTGTGCCCATTGCCCGACGAAGGCGCTTGGCGCGGGCAGTCCATCGTTCGCGAACGTTGCGAGCTGGCCCGCGGTGAGCGGCAGCAGCGGGCCTAGCGCGGGCTCGAGCACGGCGAGCAATGCGCGCACGGGCGCGAGCGGCAGGTGCACGAGGCGCGGCGCGCCCGCGCCGTGCGCTGCGCGAATCCGCGCGAACAACGCGTCGAGCGTGAAGTTCTCAGGTCCGCCGAGTTCGATCGGTTCGTGGCTCGGCTCGCCCGCCGCGATCTCGAGCAGCGCCTCCGCGAGATCGTCCACGTGAATGGGTGCGACGCGGCGCTGGCCGTCGCCGAACACAGGCGTCAGCGGCGCGAGCGCGAGTCTCGCGAAACCAGCCATTACGGGAGAACCCGGGCCCGCCACGATCGTTGGCCGCACGATCGTTGCGGGCAGCCCCGATTCGCGCACGAGCCGCTCCGCCGCAGTCTTCGTGTGCGCGTACGCGTAGTGCGTCTGGTCCGCGAAGCGCACCGCGATCGAGCTCACGTAGACGAAGTGACGCACGCCGGCGCGCTGCGCGGCTGCCGCGAGGCGCTGCGTCGC